>JANPMG010000175.1:0-12403 GCA_031422675.1 Acidimicrobiia bacterium
GCGGCGCGCTGTTTGCGGTCGATCCCGAAGGCCTGTTGCTCCGCCGGGTGCGCGATGCCGAGCCCGAACGCGGGAAGGAAACGACCGTCGGACAAGACGTCGAGGGTTGCGAGTTCCTTGGCGAGCAGGGCCGGGTTGCGACCGGGAAGCACTTGCACGCTGGTGCCGAGCTTGAGCCGGGTCGATCGACCGGCGGCGACGGCCAGGCCGATGATCGGGTCGGGAGCATCGGCGGTGATGCGTTCCGACAGCCAGAGCGAATCGAAATCCAACTCGTCGAGCGCGTCGACCATGGCCAGGAACTGGGCCGAGTCGAACCCGCGCTGGGTTCCGAATCCGTACCCGATCCGTACTTTCATTCTGCGACCTCCCTCCGGCGGCGCGTGACCCTACCGTCGCGACCAGCCGCCACCGCCGTGGAACTCCGGGGGCGTTTGTCGTTTGAGGCGTCGTGGCGACGGCTGAGGCACCAAACCCGATGGGTCGGTCCGCGCCGGAGGTGGATGGCAGGCTGGGGGTCGTGGCTGAGAACTCGCTTCCCCTTGCCGGACTTCGGGTCCTCGAACTCGGATCGTTCATCGCCGGGCCGTTCGCGGGACAGCTTCTCGGCGATCTCGGCGCCGAGGTCGTGAAGGTGGAACCGCCGGGAACCGGTGATCCGATGCGGTCGTGGGGAGTCACGATCGACGGGCGGTCCCTGTGGTGGCCGGCGATCGCCCGCAACAAGCGGTCGGTCGCGATCGACCTCCGTCCCGAACGCGGCCGAGAACTCGTGCGTGAACTCACTGGTTCTGTCGACGTCGTCATCGAGAACTTCAAACCCGGAACCCTGGCCAAGTGGGGGATGCCCTACGAAGCGCTGGTCGCCGTCAACCCCAGACTCGTGCTCACCCATGTGTCGGGTTTCGGTCAGTCGGGACCACGGGCGCACGAACCCGGCTTCGGTGCGATCGGCGAGGCGATGGGTGGTATTCGCCACACCACCGGCGATCCGGATCGTGCGCCCGCGAGAGCGGGGATCTCGCTCGGCGATGCGCTCGCGGCGCTCTTCGCCGTCATCGGCACCCTCGCCGCGGTGAACGAGCGTCACCACTCGGGTCGTGGGCAAGAGGTGGATGTGGCGATCTATGAAGCGGTACTGGCGCTGATGGAATCCACCGTCGCCGATTTCGAGCTGGCCGGCGTGAGGCGCGGACGGAGTGGCGGCTTCCTCCCCGGGGTGGCGCCGTCGAACGCGTACCCCACCGCCGATGGGCGGGACGTGGTGATCGCCGCCAACGCCGACGCCGTGTTCGCCCGCCTCGTCGAGGCGATGGCACGACCCGATCTCGCACAGCCGTTCGCGACCCACGCCGCGCGCGCGGCTCGCCAGGTGGAACTCGACGACGAGGTGGCGGCGTGGACGCGCGAACTCGACGCGGCCGACGTCCTCGCGCGCCTCGACCGCGCGTCCGTGCCGTCAGGGTTGATCAACACGGCACCCGATATCGCCGCGGACTCCCACATCGCGGCGCGCGACATGATCGTGCGGCTCGCCGCAGGTTTTGAGCGCGCGGTGCCGATGGCGGGAGTGGTGCCCAAGTTGTCGCGGACGCCCGGTGCGGTGCGTACGGTGGGACCTGAGCTCGGGGAGCACACCGACGCGATCTTGGGTGAACTGCTCGGACTCGATGACGACACAATCACCGAGCTGCGCGCCGCCGGCGTCGTGGCCTAGGACTATCCGGGAGCCCGCGCCGGATCTGGGCGTCAGGCGGGGGCGCCCTCGGGTGCGTACAACGTTCCCGTCGGCGCGGGTTCGAGCTCGGGCTTCGCCGCGGTCAGGAGGCGGAGCGCCTCGGCGCGCACCGCGTCCGTCGTGGCCTCGGTGGTCGAGCAGAACTCCACCATGATTCCGTTGGGGTCGGTGGTGTAGATCGACGTGCACCAGCCGTGGTCGATCTCGTACACGTAGAGGCCGTGGTCCAGCCAGCGCTTCCGCGCGATGGCGATGTCGTCGAGGCTCGGTGCGTCGAACGCGATGTGGTTGGTCCACTCCGGGAGCCCGAGGCCCTTGGAGATCGACGGCTCGAAGTCGCCGATGGTGGGCTCGTCGTGGATGTCCCAGAACGCGATCTGCTCGCCGTTGCCCGTGTCGTAGAAGACGTGCTTGGCCCACCCCTGCTCGGAGGTCGGTGCGGCGCTCACCCGCTCGAGCGTGAAACCCATGGCTTCGGTGTAGAACCGGTGCGTGGCTTCGAGGTCACGGGTAGCAATGGCCAGGTGATGAAATCCCATCACGCAAGTTTCGCGCATGTCGCCTTGGTCTGTCGCTCGTTCTAAGGTCCGTCGATGGCGATCCCTGCGCCCGACGAACGCAGCGTGGACCCGGATCCATTCGTGCAGTTCTCCCACTGGTATCGCGCCGCCGTGGAAGCGACGTCGGATCGCGCCGCCGCGATGACCGTGGCCACCGCCAGCACCGCCGGGCATCCGTCGGCGCGAGTCGTGCTCCTGCGCGGATTCGACGACCGAGGGTTCGTCTTCTACACCAACTACCAGAGCCGCAAGGGCCACGAACTCGACGCCAACCCGGCGGTCGCGGCCGTGATGTACTGGCCCGAACTCGACGCCCAGGTCCGGATCGAAGGGCGCGCGGCGCGCGTGGCGGGCGCCGAATCCGAGGCCTACTTCGCGCAGCGGCCCCGCGGTCATCAGATCGGTGCGTGGGCATCACACCAGAGCGCGCCGGTGCCCGATCGTGTCACGTTGGAAGCGCAGGTCCGCGCGGCGGAGGCCGAGTTCCCGGGCGCGGTGCCGCTCCCGCCGTTCTGGGGCGGCTACCGAATCGTGCCCAATCGGATCGAGTTCTGGAAGAGTGGATCGGACCGCGTGCACGATCGGGTCGTCTACGTCCGCGCCGGCGGCGCATGGACGGTCGCGCGATTGAGTCCCTGATCTTCGGGTTGGCGGCGATCGTCCCCGGTGAGCCGAGGGCGCACGCCCGCATCGCGCGTCGCGTATCGTGCGCCGGTGCCGACCGGGGATCGCCCATGAACGCGTTGGCAGTGGGTGTGCTCGTCGGGGCGGGCGTCGCGGCACTCGGGAACTGGATCTCGGTCGCGCGGCGCCGGCCCGCCGGGATCTACCTGTTCAAGCCGCTGACCCTCGTCCTCATGATCGGGTCCGCGCTCACCCTGGATCCCACGTCGTCGAGCGCACGAACGTGGTTCGTCGTCGCCCTGGTGCTGTCACTGGCCGGCGACGTGTTCCTCATGCTGCCGCGCAACGCGTTCGTGCCGGGCTTGGCGTCGTTCCTGCTCGCGCACGTGGCGTTCGTCGTCGGTCTGAATCAGGTCTCGGCCGGCCGCTGGCTGCTCGCATTGCCGGTGGTGGTGATCGCGGTCGCGCTGGCGTCGAGGTTGGTGCGCGGTCTCCGCCGCGGCGGACACGACGAGTTGGTGGTGCCGGTCATCGCGTACGTGCTGACGATCCTGGTGATGGTGAGCAGTGCGGTCGCGAGCGGAAACGCGGTGGCGGCCGTCGGTGCGGTGTTCTTCATGGTCTCGGACGCGTTGATCGGCGAAGACCGGTTCGTAGCGCCGCGAGCCGGACAGCCTCTCGCCATCATCGTGACGTACCACGTCGCGCAAGCGCTGCTCGTCATCTCCCTCACGACCTGACCGCGGCGCGGATAGCGTCCGGCGGCATGCGCCGTTCGATTGATGACGCCCTCGATGATCACCCCGCCGACGACGAGTTCCCGCCGATCTCGTGGATGGTCGGTCTCACCGACGATCCGAACGCGTCCGACGACGGTGAGCCCCGCGTGAGTCTCACCCTGGAAGAACGCGGCGGCGCCGGGTACGGCCTGGTGGCGCACCTCGCGCCGGCCACGGCGCGGCGGCTCCGGGGCGCGATCGCGGCGGCGTTGCGCGAGGCGGGCGAGGCGCCCGGCGCCTGATCAGAGCAGCAGCGGTGCCCGCCCGGCGGTCACACCGTTCTCCGCGTTCCCGGCGGGGATCGTGTCGAGGTGATCGACGAGCTGCGCGACGGTGATCATGGCGATGCGGTGCTCCTCGGCGAAGAGCCGGAGGAACGGCATGCGGGCAGGCGAGCCGTCGTCGTGGAGGACTTCACAGATCACTGCGACCGGCGCCAGACCGGCGAGCCGAGCGAGGTCGACCGCGGCTTCGGTGTGACCACGACGCTCGCGCACGCCGCCGTCACGGGCCCGCAACGGGAAGACATGGCCGGGACGGATGAACTCGCCCGGGGTGGACGACGGGTCGAGGAACTTCCGGACCGTGTGGGCGCGGTCGGCCGCACCGATGCCGCTGCCGGACTCGACGTGGTCAATCGAGATCGAGAAGGCCGTGTCGCAACCCGCCGCGCCGGGCGGAACCATCGGCGGCACGTCGAGCCGCTCGAGGTAGCTCGGGTGCGTGGGCATACACACGAGTCCGCGCGCCCAGCGCAACATGAAGTTGATCGCCTCGGGGGTCACCCACTCCGCGGCCATCGTGAGGTCGCCCTCGTTCTCGCGATCTTCGTCGTCGGCGACGAGAACCATCTCGCCCCGGCGAATGCGGCGCAGTGCCTCGTCGACAGATGCGAACTTCATCGATTGATCTCCTGGGGTCGGCGGGGTGAGGGTTGGGCTCCGGGCAAGGTGACGATCATTCGGCACCCGTGCGGGGCATGAGGCTCGGGATGGATCTCGCCGCCGTGGAGGTCGACGATCCAACGGGCGATCGCCAGGCCGAGCCCGGCGCCGCCGTCCGAGGACGCGCGCGCGGTATCGGCTCGGTAGAAACGTTCGAAGACCCGCTCGGCGTCGCCCGCCGCGATGCCGGGACCCTCGTCGATGATCTCGATGGTGACGGTGCTTGCGGTCCGCCGGGCGCGCACCTGCACCGAACCACCGCGGGGCGAGTGGCGCACCGCGTTCTCGAGCAGGTTGGCGACCACCTGGTGGATGCGCTCGGCGTCACCGTCGGCGGCCAGATCGGGATCGTCGACGTTCATCTCGATGAGCACGCCCGAGTCGGTGAGTTCCTGCTCGCGCACGGCGTGGGCGAGCACGGGCTCGACGGCGAAGTCGTGACGATCGAGGGGCACGGTGCCGGCCTCGAGCCGGGAGAGGTCCAGGAGTTGGGCGACCAGCCGGCCGAGTCGCTCGACCTGGGTGAGCATCGTCTGCAAGGTGGTGGGGTCCGCCGGTGCGACGCCGTCGATGAGGTTCTCGAGGGTCGCCTGGAGTGCGGTGAGCGGAGTGCGGAGTTCGTGACTCACGTTGGCGACCAGATCGCGCCGGACCCGATCGGTCTCCGCCAACTCCGCGGCCATCCGGTTGAAGGCCATGGCGAGCCGGCCGACTTCGTCGTGGGACGTCGCGGTGATGGTCTGGGTGTAATCACCTTTGGCCATGGCCTGGGTTGCAGCCGCCATCTCGCGTAGCGGCGAGGTCATGCCGCGCGCCATCCGGCTGACGAGGAGCAACGCCACCGCGCCGGCGATCACTCCGGCCGCGCTCGGCCACAGGTGCACGATCCGAATGCAGAACCAGAAGACGAACACCGTGATACCGACCGCACCGACGATCAGCGTGGCCAACTTCACCTTGATCGACGTGAGCGCGTCCAACGGACGGTCGGGGACATGCGGGACTTGCGGTATGTGCTTCATGCGGCATCGTCCAGCGCGTACCCCACACCGTGGACCGTCCGGATGACGTCGTTGCCGAGCTTGCGGCGCAACGCGCGGATGTGCGAGTCGACGGTCCGTGCGCCCGACATGATGGCGTAACCCCACACCTGTTCGAGGAGGTCCTCCCGGGTGTACACCGCGCCCGGCGACTCGGCGAGGAACAGCACCAGGTCGAACTCGGTGGGGGTGAGGTGTACGTTCTCGCCGCGGCGGCTGACGCGCCGGGTGATCGGGTCGATTCCGATGTCGGCGATCTGAATCGGTTGGCGGGGACCCGCGGGCGCGCCTTCGGATCGGGACCGCTCGACGCGTCGCAACAACGCGTGAACCCGCGCGACGAGTTCGCGGCTGCTGAACGGCTTCGTCATGTAGTCGTCCGCGCCGACGCCCAGCCCGACGAGCAGATCCTGCTCCGAATCGCGCGCCGTGAGCATGAGCACCGGCACCGGGCGCTCCGCCTGAATACGCTCACACACCTCGAGTCCGTCGATGCCGGGCAGCATCAGGTCGAGGACGACTGCATCGGGTTGCAACTCGCGACAGCGGGTCACGCCGCCGGGGCCGTCGGACGCGATCTCGACCGTGTACCCCTCGGAGCGAAGCCGGGCGGCGATCGCGTCGGCGATCGGGGGTTCGTCCTCGATGACGAGGATGGTGCGCGTCGACGACGCAGCGAGTGGTGCCGAAGTCACCGTTCAAGGATACGGAAGCCACCGTGCACGAGCCGCGTTGCGGGTGTGGAGATTCTGTGGAGATGACCCTCTAACCTGGGGAAATGGCCGAAACAACCGACCCCAGCACCCTCACCGACGCCGAATGGCGGGAGCGGTTGTCGCCCGACCAGTTCGCGGTCCTACGCGAAGCCGCCACGGAGCGAGCGTTTTCGGGCGCGTACACCGACACCGAAGACGACGGGCTCTACCGCTGCGCCGGGTGCGGTGCCGAACTCTTCGCATCGGACACCAAGTTCCACTCCGGGTCGGGATGGCCGTCGTTCTGGGCCGCGGCCAAGGAGGGCGCGATCGAGGAGAAGACCGACGTCAGCCACGGGATGGCGCGGACCGAGATCATCTGCGCGCGCTGTGGTGGGCACCTCGGGCACGTGTTCCCTGACGGCCCGAACCCGACCGGGTTGCGCTACTGCGTGAACTCGCTGGCCCTGGAACTCGATCCGGCCACCGACACGAAGTAACTCAGTCGGCGGTGCGCGTGGGTGGGGTCATGGCGTCCCGCACCCAGGTCTGGAACGCGTGGACCCCGTTCTCGTGGCGCGGGCTGAGGCGGCCCTGCTCGTACACACCGGATTCGAGGTTGGCCTGCACGAGTTCGCAGATGGCGCGATCCTCCTCCAGGACGGCGATGCCCAGCCGGACGATCTCCTCGTTGGCTTCCGTGGCCGCGGGATCGGCCACGAAGCAGTCGTAGATGACGGTGGTGGAACCGGGCCCGTCGGGGAGCCAGCGTTCGACGTTCATGCCCTCGGGGTAGATGTTGAGCGCGAGGTTGGGAAAGCGCCAGAGCCACACGCCCGCGGCGATGGCGCCGTCGCGTGTGGGCACGCGGTGCTCGGTGAACCCGTCGCCTACCTCGACGCGATACTCGGAGGTCTTGATCTGCGCGTGCAGGCCCGGATGGACGAACGGGATGTGGTAACCCTCGCCGTAGTTGTCGGTGTAGGTCTTCCAGTTCGCGTCGATGGTGTGGGTGAGGCGCCGGCTGTAGGTGAGTGACTCGATCGGCTGGTTGGCGCAGCGGTCGGTGAACCCACCGAGCGCGTCGATCAGTCCCGGACCGTCCGGCGCGATCCGGACGAAGACGAACCCGCGCCACTCGGCGACGGCCACCGGAAACAATCCGAAGCCGCCGGGGTCGAACTGACTCGCGTCGCCGAAGTCACGCGTGCGAGTGAGCCCGCCGTCGAGGTCGTAGCTCCAGCCGTGATATCCGCACACGATGGCTTGGCAGTGGCCGGTCGGTTCGGTGGCGAGTGGGCCGGCGCGGTGGCGGCACACGTTGTGGAACGCCCGCAGATCGCCGTCGGCGTTGAGGACGACGAGCACCCGGAACCCCGTGAATGTGTGCGTGAGGTAGTCACCCGGCCGCTGAAGGTGGGTGCGGAATCCGGCGAGTTGCCAGGTGGACGCGAACACCGCGTGCCGTTCTCGCCCGTACCACTCCGGGTCGGTGTACGCCGCGGCGGGCAGCGTGACGGCGCGATCCAGTCCGGGAAGGTCGGTCACCTGCGGATCGTAGGTCGTCCTCACCGAATCCGGTTCTACAGTCCGGCCGTGCAGATCTCGGAGCTGATGGCGACCCAGGGCCATGAGCAGATCGTGCTGGTCGCCGAGCCGAGCATCGACCTGCGCGCAGTGATCGCGATCCACTCGACCGCGCTCGGGCCGGCGCTCGGTGGCATTCGGTTCTGGAACTATGCCGACGAAGCCGGCGCGATCACCGACGCGCTCCGGCTCTCGGAGGCGATGTCGTTGAAGGCGGCGGCGGCCGGCCTACATCAGGGCGGTGGCAAGGCGGTGGTGCGGTGGAGTGATCCCAGCCAAGCTCGGACCGAGCAGCAGCTCGTCGCGTTGGGTCACGCGATCGACGAGTTGGGTGGGCGCTACATCGCGGCCGAGGATGTGGGAGCAACGACCGCGGATATGGACGCGATCGCCGCGGTGACGCCGTGGGTGACCGGCGTCTCGGAGTCGATGGGCGGTTCAGGTGATCCGTCGCCGGTGACCGCGTTCGGTGTGTTGGCCGGAATGCGGGCGGCGGCGCGCGAACGTTGGGGAACGGATTCATTGGCCGGTCGTCGGGTCGTGATCCAGGGGGCCGGCAAGGTGGGGTCGGGTCTCGCTCGGCTGCTCGTCGCCGAGGATGCAGATGTCGGGGTCGCCGACGTTGACGCGCGACGCGTCGCACTCCTCGTGGAAGAGATCGGGGTGGCCTCCCTTGATCCCGATCAGGTGGCGACGGAGGAATGCGACGTCCTGGCGCCGTGCGCGCTCGGCGGCATCGTGAACGGTGACTCGATCGACGGGCTGCGCTGCGAGGTGCTCTGCGGCGGTGCCAACAACCAGTTGGCGTCGGATCGGATGGACGATGCCCTCGCGACGCGAGGAATTCTCTACGCGCCGGATTTCGTGGTGAACGCCGGTGGGATCCTCAACATCGCCGAGGAGTTCACGGGCTATTCAAGAGAACGCGCGCTGGTTGCCGCCGCCGGTATCGAGTCCACCACGGCGCGTGTGTTCGCGCTCGCGCACCGCTGGTCGGTGGCTCCGGGGGAGGCCGCGCGGCGCATGGCCCGTGAACGCATCGAACGCGAACCGTTCGGATCGGGCCGATGGGAACCGGGCGATCCCGCGGCCTGGACCGATGGCGAACCGTTACGGCGGCTCCGGCCGCGCCGAGACCATGACGGCGCAGGCGATGCCCGGGCGTAGCCTGCGCCGGTATGGGTTCACATCTCGCCGACGTCTGGTTCCAGGTCACCGATCTTGCGGTGGTTGCCGGGTCGGGCTGCATCGTGACCACCGAGGACGGCACCGAGTATCTGGACTTCACGAGCGGCATCGCGGTCACGAGCACCGGCCATTGTCATCCGGCCGTGGTGGCCGCGATCCAGGATCAGGTGACGAAGTTCATCCACGCTCAGGTCAACTGCTACCGCCACCCGTTGCTCGAGCAGCTCGCGCAGCGGCTCGCCGGAATCTCGCCGAACGGCATCGACACGTTCTTCTTCGCCAACTCGGGCGCCGAGGCCACCGAGGCGGCGGTCAAGCTGGCCAAGCACGCCACCGGACGGCCGAACATCGTCGTGTTCCAAGGGTCGTTCCACGGTCGGTCGCACCTCACGATGGCGATGACCACCTCGAAGACCGGGTATCGCGCCGGGTATCAGCCGCTCCCGAGCGGGGTGTTCGTCGCCCCCTTTCCGTACGCGGTGCGCGACGGCGGGACCGAAGCCGACGCGGTTGCTCGCGCGCTCGACGCGTTTGATCTGTTGCTGGTCACTCAGACGGCGCCCGCGGAGACGGCGGCGATCGTGATGGAACCCGTGCTCGGTGAAGGTGGGTACCTCCCCGCGCCGCGTGCGTTCGTCGAGGGGATCAAGGCGCGTTGCGATCAGCACGGGATCTTGTTTGTGGCCGACGAAGTGCAGTCCGGGTTCGGCAGATGTGGATCGATGTTCGCCATCGAGGCTGCGGACATCGACCCCGACATCGTGGTGATGGCCAAAGGGATCGCATCCGGGTTTCCGATTTCCGCCATCGGCGCGTCGGCCGAGATCATGGGGCGGTGGCCGGTGGGTGCGCACGGTGGAACCTACGGTGGCAACCCGATCGGCTGCGCGGCCGCGCTGGCCACCATCGACGTCTTGACCGCGCCGGGATTCATGGAGAACGTCGTGGCGCGAGGCGAGCAGCTGCGCGCCGGTCTGCGCGAGCTCGCGTCGGCCCATCCGACGATCGGTGACGTCCGCGGGCCGGGGTTGATGGTGGGCTGTGAGCTCTTCGATGCCGCCGGTCAGCCCGATGCGGCGCGGGTTGCGGCGGTGGCGGCGCATTGTCGGGACGAGGGTCGGTTGCTGCTGATGAATGCGGGGACGGCCGGCAATGTTGTGCGGTGGATGCCGCCGCTCGTGGTGTCCGAGGCCGAGATCACGACCGCGCTCGACGCGTTCGGTGCGGCGCTCGCCGCAACCGCCTGATCGGCTCGGTCTACCCCGTTCGCCGGCTAGCGGTTGCGGGTGACCGCGCGGCGGAGCCGCTCGGTGCGGCGATCGCGGGTGATCGCCTCCACGGCTTTGAGTCCTGGGATGCCGGTGACCCCGCCGCCGCCGTGAGTTGCGCTCGACGCCTGGTACAAACCCCGGATCGGCGTCCGGTAGTCCGCGTATCCCGGCGCTGGCCGCAGGTGGAAGAGCTGCGACGGTGACAGTTCGCCGTGGAAGATGTTGCCGCCGATCAAGCCGTAGGTGTGTTCCATGTCGTAGGGGCCGATGATCTGACTGTGCAGGATCGAGTCCGTGAACCCGGGCGCAACGGCTTCCATCTGCTCGATGACGCGCCGTCCGTACGCGTCGAGTTCTTCCCGGTGCGGTGCGTCCGACCACGCGCTCGGCACCCACTGGGTGAACAGGGACATGACGTGCTTGCCTTCGGGGGCGAGGGTTCGGTCGAACACCGACGGGATGCAGATGTCGGCGAAGGGTGCGGTGGCGGCCCGGCCTCCGACCGCGTCCTGGAACGCGTGCTCCACGTGGTCGAGGCTCGGCGCGAGCACGATGGTCCCGCCGTGCACGTCCGGATCGAATCCCGGCGCCGATGGAAACTCCGGGAGTCGATCGAGGGCGAGGTTGATCTTGACCGTGCCGCTGCGGGATTTCCAGCGCCGGATGTCGGCGACGAAGTCGGCCGGCAGGTCCGCCGGATCAAGCTGCTGGAGGAACGTGATCTGCGGATGAGTCGCGGCCACCACGGTGGTGGCGCGGATCTCCTCGCCGGAGTCGGTGACCACGCCGGACACTGCACCGTTCGTCACGAGGATCCGAGTGACCGCGGTGTCGGTACGAACGAGCGCGCCGAACGACTCGGCGGCGTCGCGCAGCGCGCCGGTCACCGCACCCATCCCGCCGGCAGGGAATCCCCACGCTCCGAGTTGGCCGTCGCCGACGTCGCCGATCTGGTGGTGCGCCATCACGTACGCGGTCCCGGCGGAGCGAGGCCCGGCCCAGGTCCCGATGACGCCACTGACCGAGAGCACTCCGCGCATCGCGTCGGACTCGAACTCCTCTTCCACCAGATCCGCGATGCTCATCGTGAAGAGCCGGGTGATGTCGGCGACCGCGCGTTGGTTCCAATGGCGGGCGATCCAACCCAACCGGCCCGCGGCGACGACGTCCGCCGCGCGGTGCGAACCGAGTTTGGGTGGGGTCTCGGTGAGGAGCGGGGCCAGGATGTGGGCCAACCCGCCGAGCCACGTCTCCCACCGTTCGTACGCGTCGGCGTCGGCAGCGGAGAACTGTGAGATCGCGGCGTGACGGGATCGAGGATCATCGGGGAGGCGCAGGGCGGGACCGTCGGGTCGGGGTGCGAAGTACGGGCCCTGCGGATGGATCCGATAGCCGTGACGCTCGAGTTCCAACTCTTGTTGGATGGCGGGCGGCATGAGGCTGACCACGTAGGAGAGCGCGGTCATCTTGAACTCCGGGCCCCAGGGCTGTTCCGTGATTGCGGCGCCGCCGACCACCGCGCGGCGTTCCAGCACCGTGACCCGTGCGCCGCGTTTGGCCAGGAGGCCGGCGGCGACGAGGCCGTTGTGACCCCCACCGATCACCACGACGTCGAAAGGTTCGGCGGCCATTGCGCCGGACTCTACGGCGAGTGACTCGAGTCGGGGCCGCCGAGGAGTCCGACGAGACGGTGCAGACGGCGGCGCGGCAGGGCCAGGTCGAGGGTGGTAACGGCATCGATTTCCACCCGGAGGATGGTGAACGTGGCCGGCACTGCGAGTCGCGGGGCGGGGCCCGGCCGGCGCGGGTCGGGGGTGCGGCCGGGGGGGGGGGGGGGACGCGCGCCCTCGATCGCTGAGCTGAACCGAGCCGTGGAGATCGTCATCGGTGGTGCGCTGGCCGGGGTCGCATTGCTCGGGATCCTGATCGGCGGTCGTCACGGGTACCTCCGACTCGATCGCCCCGGCGGCTTCGAGT
>JANPMG010000176.1:0-3945 GCA_031422675.1 Acidimicrobiia bacterium
GAGGAACCGATCTTCGGAGAGCACGACATCAGGGATCAGCACGCGTGCTTCGGTGCCGATCTCGGTGAGCGCACGCGCGAGATCAGCTCCGGTGAGCAGACCGGTCACCGCGATGTTGCCGCCGAAGAACTCATTGGGCACCGGCACCACGGAAACGTCGACGCCGGCGAGTTCGGTGAGCGAGCGTTCGTACGGCGCCAACACCCGCGCGCCGTACTCCCCGGTGAGGATGACCACCGGCGCGGCGGGCTGGGGGGCGTCGGGCTGGGGGGCGTCGGGCTGAGGCGTGCCGCCCGCGCGCGCGTCGACGAGACCCAAGCTCGGGGTGCGCGGGGCGCGGTAGCCGCTGGCCGGCGCACCGTCGACCCAGGCGAAGAAGCCGGCGCGCGCGCCGATCCCCGCGACCGTCTCGCCGGCGAGCGAGGCTTCCACCTCCGACGCGAAGGTCCTCGCCATCCCGATGCCGTTCTCGTGCTGCGCGAACTCGTCGTACGCGCCCGCGACCGGGAACGGCCGATCGGTCATCAGGTAGTACTCGTCCGCCGCGAAGACCATGCGGTGCCCGACGGCCGCCAGGTACCGCGCCTGCCACGCGTCGATGACGTCCACGACGGCCTCGGCCTCGGCGCGCGTGTGCGGACGCATGTCCGGCTCCGTGGTGTAGTTCGACACGCCGAGCGGCACGGCCCCCACCGACGCGAGACGCGGGAACCGGTCCAGGATTCCGAGCAGCGTGTCGTCAAGCACGGCACCGTCGTTGACCCCGGGACACACGACGATCTGACCGTGAACCTCCACACCGGCGTCGAGGAGCAGGCCCAGCCACCGCAAACTCGTGGCGCCGCGTCGGTTTCGCAAGAGCGCGGTGCGCACGTCCGGGTCGGTGGCGTGGATCGACACGTAGAGCGGGCCGAGCCCCTCGGTGATCACCCGTTCGAGATCGGCTTCGGTGAAGCGCGTGAGCGTGGTGAAGTTCCCGTAGAGGTGTGAGAGTCGGTAGTCGTCGTCCTTGAGGTAGAGGCTCTTCCGCATGCCCTTCGGCAATTGGTAGATGAAGCAGAACGGGCAGTGGTTGTCACACGTGCGCACCCGGTCGAAAACTGCGCTGTCGAGTTCGATGCCGAGCGGCGCGCCCGGCGGCTTCTCCACGTGCACGCGGTGCGTCCCGGTATCCCGTTTCAGGGTGATGGTGACGGTCGGCTCGTCCACCTGCACCTGGTAGCGGATGACGTCTCGGAGTTCCTCGCCGTTGACGTCCACGAGTTCGTCGCCCACCTGGACCCCCGCGCCATCGGCCGGACTTCCGGGCGCGACGGCAACAACACGTGCAAGGGGCATGGCCCGAGTCTACGGCTCGGACCCTCCGGCGACCGGGTCGTCGGTGGCGCGCGACGCCTCGTAGCCTGGGGGGATGGCTGTTCGCACGGTGTTACTCGCCGAACCGCGGGGGTTCTGTGCGGGCGTCGAGATGGCGATCAAGGCCTTGGCCTGGATGGTCCGCCTGTTCCCGGCACCCGTGTACTGCTACCACGAGATCGTGCACAACCGGCTCATCGTCGAACGGTTCGAGGACCTCGGGGTCATCTTCGTCGACAGCATCGACGACGTTCCGGAGGGCGCGCCCCTCATGCTCTCGGCCCACGGGTCGGCGCCCGAGATCGTGGCCGCCGCGCAGACCAAGGACCGTTTCGTCGTGAACGCAGTGTGCCCGCTGGTGACCAAGGTGCACCACGAGGCGAGGGTCCGGGCCGAGAAGGGATACACGATCCTCTACGTCGGCCATGCCGGCCACGACGAAGCCGTGGGCACCCTCGCGGTTGCGCCCGAGTCGATCCGGCTGGTGGAACACGACCGCGACCTCGACGACGCGCTGGCCGCGGTGGACGATCCCACCAAGGTGGCGCTGCTCGCGCAGACCACGCTCGCACTCCACGACTGGGAAGGAGTTGCGACCGAAGCCCGGGACCGATTCCCCGAACTCTGGACCGCCACCCGGAACGACCTCTGCTTCGCCACCACCAACCGCCAATCGGCGTTGACCGCCATCGCGGTGCGGGCCGACGCCGTGGTGGTCATCGGCAGCGCGAACTCGTCGAACACGATCGCGTTGGCCAAGGTCGCCACTACCGCCGGTTGCGCGAACGTGCTGCGCGTGGACGGACCCGACGAGTTGGACCTCGCCTCGCTCGGCGCGGCGGCCGTCGTGGGCGTGACCGCCGGAGCCAGCGCACCCGAAGACGTGGTGCAGGCCGTGATCGCAAAGCTCGCCCCCACCGAAGCCGTCGAACTCGTTCACGTCACCGAGGAGGACGAGTACTTTCCGCCGCCGCGCGAACTGCGAGACCTCATCCCGGCCGACGATCGTACGATCTCGGCCGCCGAAGTGCTCGCCGATTTGGTCCGTTCGTCCCGCTGACGCCGCATTTTTCGGGATCAAGGGTCCACACCCCGGCGCCGATCGATCCCTACGCTGATTCACCACGCCCCGAGCAGAGGTTCTTGGCCATGCGTCGTTTCGTTGTCCTGATTGCACTCTCCGTTGCGGCCGTCGGCTGCGGGAGCAGTGGTGGAAGTGCGTCGAGCGGCGACCAGGCCTACGTCGATGCGCTGATGGAGAGCTACGACTCCGACGGCGACAACAGCGGATTCACCCGGACCCAAGCGAAGTGCGTCGCCGAAGGCATGGTCGGTTCGGTCGGTGCCGACAAGCTCGGCAAGGCCGGCGTGACGCCGAAGAAGCTCGCCAAGAGCGGTGGCGACAACCCGTTCAGCACCATCGGGAAGAGCCTCTCACGCACCGAAGCCGAAGGACTCGTGAGCGTGCTGACCGACGGCAAGTGCTTCAACTTCACCGACCTCGTCATCGAGCAGGCGTCGAAGGGCTCGTCCGACACCTTCGCGGGCATCGAGCCGAAGAAGGTGCGCTGCCTGTTCGACGAGCTGCTCTCGAACCAGGCGTTCAAGACCGCAATGGTGGACTCGATGCTCGGTCGGGAGGACTCTTCCACGGCGTTCGAGAACGCGTTCGGCGATCAGTCCGAGATCTTCAGCATCATGGGCAAGTGCAAGCTCAAGCCCAACGAGATCGGGAGCTGACGCCGGGCTGGGCGACTGCAGCCGCGTCCGAACCAGCCGGTCAGCGCACGCCGGCTTCGGTGTTCGCGGCATCGAAGAGGGCCTGGAGCGACTTCATCAGCTCGTCGCTGACCGCCACCAGGTCACTGCGGCGCCGGGTGCTCGCGTCCGCGGGCGGCATGATCGGTGGGCCCACCTTCACCGACACGCGGTGCAGCTTCGGGAGCTTCTTCCCGCTCGCCAGGATCGCCTCGCTCCCACCGATCGCGACGGGAACGATTGGGCATCCGAGCTTCACGGCGAGGTAGGCGGTGCCGTCAAACAGCGGCGCGATCGTCGGTCCGTGCGAACGGGTGCCTTCAGGGAACACGGCGGCCGGCTCACCGGACTCGAGTGCCTGCTGCACCGCCTTCGTCGCCGCCCGCGCGCTCGCGGAGCCGCGGGTGACCGGAATGCCGCCGAGGGCGACGAACAGCTTGGCGCCGATCGGATGCTTGAACAGCTCCTCCTTGGCCATGAACCGGATTCGGCGCCGGGTGATGAACGACGCGAACGGCGTGTCGAAGTACGACCGGTGACTCGGCGCGACGATGAAAACACCCGTCGAAGGCACGTGCTCGGTCCCGCTGATCTTGATTCGGAACAGCAGCTTGCTGAGTCCGAGCAGCACTGCTCGCGCGAATCCGTACAACATCAGGACACTCCTTCGGCCGCTCGATACCGGTCCACGATTTCCGCCACGATGTCCGCCGGACTTCGACCGGTGGTGTCCAGGATCACGGCTCCGTCGGCCGTGCGGAGCGGCGACACCGCGCGGTTCGAATCGGCGTCGTCACGGCAGGCCATCGCGGCCTGCACCGCTTCGAGCGA
>JANPMG010000177.1:0-1805 GCA_031422675.1 Acidimicrobiia bacterium
AGAGCCATCTCTGGCGTGCGTATTCCCTGATCTCGGAGCCTCGACTCTGGGACGCACACCAGTTCGTCATCCCTACAATCTCGCGCGCAGGTCCACCGCGCGTGCCGCAGCAGCGCGCCGCCAACCGCGGATGATGTGGCCGAGCACGATGGGGAATGCGGCCTGCATCACGGCGGCAAAGAGCCGTCCTCGGAATCCCGGGCGGGGTCGGTACCGGAAGTCCATGCTGACGACGGCGGGGGAAGTCGCGCTGGTGCTCCAGGATCCGCGCATCTCGGCGAGCGGGTAGGGGTAGCTCGACGTGTCGACCGCGATGTCGTACTGGCGTCCCTCGTCCCACACGGTGCAGGTCTCACTCCATTCGTCACCACTCCGGTTCGCGCAGGTGCGCGTGAGTCCCGGACCATCCGATGCTGTGGGTGAAACATTCGAGAGGTTCGGTGCGAGGCGACCGTAGAGCGCGTGATCGGTAATGACCGACCATGCGATCGCAGGCGTGGTGCCGATGGCGGCCTCGACGTGGCAGACCTCGGTAGGCGGAACCTCGTCGAGCACCGCGGCTGGGACGGCGTCACGCTCAATCGTGACCCGATGAACGAGCACCAACTGACGCACACCGAAGATTCCCACCAGGCATGCGACCGCGACGACGATCACGCTGCCGGTGGTGGAGTACCACCCAGCGGCCATCGTGCCAATGCTGGCGAGCACCCAGATCCCATCGCCCGCACTGACGAGGGGACTGATCCGAACGAGCCGACGGATGCTGGTGCCGCTGAGGATGCCGACGTCGAGCGCGAACCCGATGAGTCCCGCGCCGACGATGCGGACCCAGGTCGGCGAGCCGGTGTCCATCAGAGTGTTGAGCGGACCCGCAGCACCGACGAGTGCGAGGCCGCCAACCACAGACGTACAAGCATTGAGCCGGAGCGTGTTACGCAGGCGTTGCGCTCCTTTCCGGATCGGTGTGTTCATGTCGACGACCGCGCCGAGCTGCTGGAAAGTTGAGGTCATGGAACCACCATGGCCGGATGCCGGCGTCTATTCCATGACCCGCGAGGTCATGTTCGGCCCCTCCGCGAGTCGGTACCGTGATCGGGATGATGTCCCAAGCGCATGCGGGTCCGATGCTTCGCGAGTGGCGCGTACGGCGCCGGTTGAGCCAGCTCGATGTGTCGTCGCGTACGGGCGTGTCGACCCGACATCTGTCATGCGTCGAAACTGGTCGGGCCCGGCCGAGCCGCGAGCTCCTGCTGTTTCTGGCCGAGGAGCTGGAGATGCCAAAGCGCGCCGCGAACGACCTGCTCTTAGCTGCCGGTTTCGCCCCCGTGTATACGTCCTTCGCGTTTGATGCCGAAGAGGTCGCGCATATCCGAGCCGTCATTCAACTCGTCCTCAACGGGAATGATCCGAACCCCACCACGGTGATCGACACTCGGTGGAATCTCGTCGATGCGAACGCTGCGGCGTTCTGGATGACGAGTGGTGTGTCACCCGATCTGTTGGCTCCGCCGATCAACGTGGCGCGGCTGAGTCTCCACCCCGGCGGCCTCGCGCCGCGCGTCTCCAACTTCGACGAGTACGCAGGGCAACTCCTGCGACATATGCGTCACACGTTGGCGCTCACGAGTGACCCGGAGTTGGAATCACTGCTCGAAGAACTCGCGGGGTACAGGGTCTCGATCGAGAGCTCGGAGAGGTTCACGTCGCGCGCGGTTCCGAATGTTGTCACCGTCGACAACAACGACAACTCGGTGCCATTGATCGTCACGTCTAACGGCAGTACTGCGTCGGGCCGTTCGCTC
>JANPMG010000178.1:0-11672 GCA_031422675.1 Acidimicrobiia bacterium
TCGAACTGCGACACCTTCGGCATCACCTACCGACTCGCGCCGAAGCACCCATACCCCGCCGCACTGGACGACGCGATCACCGCCTACCGAGCCCTCCTCGAGCGCGGAGCCGATCCTGCGACCACGCTGCTTTTCGGCGGATCCGCGGGAGCGGGCCTGGCGCTCGCAACCTTGCTCAAGATCCGCGAGCTGCAACTTCCCCAGCCTGCCGGCGCGGTGTTGCTCTGGCCCTACGCCGACTTCACCTTCAGTGGCGAGACGATCCAGACGAACGGCGATGTCGACATGCTCCCGCTCCGCGATCTCGCGCACGTCTGGGGGCCGGCCTACGTCGGCGACGCGGATCCGGCCGACCCGCTCGTCTCACCTGCGCTCGCAGACTTGGACGGACTCCCGCCGTTGCTGATCCTCGCCGGTGGCGCGGAAGCTCTGCTCTCGTGCGCGGAACGGATCGCGGAGAACGCGCGGACGGCTGGCGTCGATACGCAGTTCACCGTCTATCCGAACAAGGTGCACGGATGGATGATGCTGCCAAAGCTGCCGGCAACCCTCGAAGCTATCGACGAGATCACCCAGTGGATCGCGGCGCGCCTCGAAACAGGCATCGGGGCGGGATCGTTATGTGGTGATCCCGCGTGTGCGGTGGGTGAGCAGATGCGAGAGGCCGAGCATGAGGCCGAGGGCGATTGAGGCGAAGGCGGCGAAGACCGTCACCATTCCGAGCTCCCAAGCCTCGACGCCCATTCCGGCGGCGATGATCACGAGCGCGATGAGGCACGGACCGGCGACCACGAACTTCCACCAGTGACCGGTCGTCGTGGTCTCGCGGACCGGTGCCGACCGACGCCACGCCACCGCGCCGACGGTTCCTGCGGCCAGCGCGATGCCGAGGCCGATGATCGCGGTGGCCGGGGTGCTTCCGCCGACGACCGCCAGGAGGAGTCCGGCGACCGCGATGGCGATGTAGATCAGCGGGACGAGTGGGCTCGGGGTCTTGGTCATGGTTGCCTCCAGGTGTTGGGTCGGGATCGTGATCGCCAAGTCGATGGCCGAGCGGGAGACGACCCGCCACGCGGACTCGTCGCGGCATTGGTCGCGAAACATCGACACCATGTCGATGCCGTACTCGTCGCGGAAGCGACGCGGATAGAGCCGCGTGAGCGCGCCGTACGCGCGCACAACCACACGCTCGCGGCTCACGCCGTCGCCCCACCGGCCAGGCCACCCTTGATGCGGTGGAGAAGCGTTTGGAGCCGGTCCAACTCCGAGAGCGCCGCCGACTGGCCGGTCGGCGTGAGTTGGTAGTAACGCCGACGCTCGCCTTCGGTGCGGGCAACCCGGTCGGTCGTCTCCGTGATCAGACCTTCGTCGACCAACCGGTTGAGGGTGCCGTACATGGTTCCGGGACCCATACGGACCGCGCCGTCACTGATATCGGCTACGCGGCGCATCAACGCATAGCCGTGAAGCTCGCCGTCCATGAGCGCCAACACGATGTGCAGCGACGCTGCGGGGAGCGCCTTCCGAGACCTCGACATGATCAGAGTATGATGTATCGAAAGTCGATAGTCAAGTGACGATAGTGAAGGCCGGCGGCGAGGATTGTCCACTCGCCGGGAACAGCTCCCCGGACTCCCGGCTTTCCGCGCCCAACTCATGGAGGCGAGAAGCTGCAACCGCCAGAACCGCGATGTGATACTGCATCCTTGATGTGTTGACGCGAACCTCGTGACTGGGATCGCAGTGACGTGGTCGCCGAGCGGAGCCAGACCGGCGCGACCGCAGGGCCAAAAGGGGACGCCATGACGCACGCCGACCTTCACCCAGATGTTGGCGCACTATCAGATCGATCGCTCGGGTGGCTGCGATACCTGTCGCGCAAAGTCGCGGCCGCGGATGACTGGAGTCGGACCGGCACCCCTCACCCTCATTGGGATGCGCTCAGCGATCCGCCGATGACCTCGTGGCACCGGTTCGACCTGGTGGACTCGTCGTACGCGATGGGGCTCATGGCGCGCGTCACTCCTGCGTGGACCGAGAGCTACGTCGCAATCCTCGACGGCATGATCGAACGCCACCGGCAATGGTGGTCCGCCGCGGACTGGCTGACCCAGTTCGGACCCGATCCGGATCGGGCGACGTATCCCGACCACTACCGCCTGCTCATCCCGCCCGAGCTGTGGGGAGAGTACGACGCACCGGGCTGGACTGCGAACGGCGTGGAGCCGTGGGGAATCCAGATGGATCCGATCACTGCCGACGGCATGCTCTTCTACAAAGGCTTCTTCCTCGTGTTGCTCGGGATCCGTCGGCTCGTCGCGGGTGACGACCGCTGGAACCAGCCGTTCGAGATGTTGCGCGACGGCGAGCAGGCGTTCACCTGGACGCACTCGACGATCGCCGAGCAGTTGACAGATCAGTGGTTGCGCACGCCGAAGGGATGCCACTGCGAGAACACCAAGGTTTGGCCCTTCTGACTCGCGGGCGCCGGCCTCGGTCTGAGGCTCCACGATCTTGCTCACAGCACCGACCATCACCACGCCTTCCGCGAGTGGTGGCCCCACGCACGCCATGAGTACCTCGGGTTGGGTTCGCCCGCGCCGCCAACGGCCGTGACGCTGTACTACGACCCGTTGCTCGACGTTCACCAACGCCTCCCCGCGTTCACCGGCGTCATGAACACGATCTATCTCGCCCCCCAGGTCCCCGACGACACGCGCCGGCTGTTCGACGCGGCACTGGATCAGGCGGGCATCCTCGACGGCGACGGACCGGCACTTGGTTTCAACGAACGGACCACCACGATCGCGTTGCTCGTCGCGCGCAACTGGGGACTCGACGACCTCTCGGCGCGCCTGCAAGCCGGCTGCGAAGCCAACTACCAACCGACGTGGAGCGGCGACGAGTTCTGGTGGGGATTCGGCCTGGACGAACCCCACCCCCGGGGACAATGGAACGCGCTGCTCGCCGCGGCGGAAGCGACCACCACCGGTGCCTGGACCCGATTCGCGAACGAGTACAGGCCGTACACCGGCCCGGAGCTGCGTGACGTCGACCTCGACGTCATCGGGATCCGTCAGGCCGACTGGGTCGACGGCCGCTTGCTGATCTCCACGGTCGCGGCTTCTGCAACCACCCACGGTTCGGCCACTCGGATTCGCATCACGGGGCTTGACGACGCCTCCCGATATGTCGTCGCACGTTCGGGCGCGACCAATATCGAGGCTGCGGTGGACGGCCCGGATCTCGTCATCGAGCTGCGGGCCGAATCTCAGGCGCTGACGATTCGGCGCTCGACCCAGTAGAACCGAGCACCGCGGATCCCAGACTCCGCGAGTTCGCCGACGGTCGCGCGTACGGCACGGCCGATTCGCGCGCGACGGAACCAACGTGGCCCCGGCTCTCGGGGGTCTGTCATCGTGGCGTGAGTATTCCCAGTCCGGCTGTCTGCGCGGCGGCGGCCAACTCCACGTCGTAGGTGACGAATTCGTCGACTGCGATGCGGATCGCGATCGCGAGGTGGACGGCGTCGTTCAACCGAAGTGGGGCGTGGGTGCCGGCGGCGATCATGTCACCACGAGTCAGATCGACCAACGCGACGGCGTCCAACACGATCCGCACGTTGTCGACATCGATCACGTCCGAGTGCCGTCCGGCAGCGCAGTGCAGTTCGGTGTGCAGCAGCCACGAAGCTACGAGTCGACGCCCAGCAGCAAGTGCTTCGGCAAGGGTGTCGGATTCGGGTTCAGCGACCAAGAGCTTCATGGCCGCCGACGTGTCGAGGTAGGCGACGTTCACCACGACCCGCGCGCGTCGGACACGAACTCAGCGCTCGTCAAGTCGGACGTACGCCGGCGGATCGTCGTGAGTGTGCTGGGGTCGGAGCGAGCCACTCGGAGCATTCCGCGAGCGGCCAGGTCGGACAGCATGTCCTTCGGTGGTGGTCCAAGCGTTGCGGTAGCGACCCCGTGGTTCGTGATCAACAACATCTCTCCGTTGGCATGGGGGCACGAGCCGAGCCAGGCTCGCCGTATGCACCAACCCGGCCTGTGTACGGTACGCCTCGCCAACATCGTCCGAAGCAGGCGCCGCGAGGTTCATCCATGAGCAACCAGAACGTCTTGCAACCGACATGGGACTTCCTGCGGAACAACCTCGGTGACTTCCTTGGATCGCCCGGCTTCTTGCTCACGGCGGTGGTGCTCGGGATTTACCTGCCTGGTGTGGTCTTCTCGTTCGTCGATGTCGTCGTCACTAAGCGCATGTCGTTTCGGCAGTGCCTCACCGTGTACTGGCGAGCGATGAAGTGGTACGGCACGGCGTACTTCATCGCGTTGCCGGTCTTCATCTTTGTGCCTATGCCGTTCTCGTTCGACATCCCGACCGCGGCACCGACCCTCGGAGCATTTGCCCGTGACTTGGTGCTGTATTTCCTCATCGGCGACTTCCTCTCCTACTGGTGGCATCGGTTCGAGCACCAAAACCGGTGGTACGCGACGCACGTGCATCGCGTGCACCACGTCGATCGTCCGCCGCTCAGCATCTGGACGGCCATGGTGGTGCACCCCATCGAGGGAGCGACCGTGTTCACGTTCTTCCACATGTACGGCATCGTGTTTCCGATCCACTTGTTCACCTTCGCCGTCGGGGCCTTCGCCATGACGGCGGTGAACATGGTTACGCACTGCGGCTATCGGCTGCCGGTCTACGACCGCCTGTTCGCGCCCGCAGCGGGCCATGACCTGCACCACTCGAACCGCGAGCCGACGAACGTCTCGGTCGTGCTGACGTTGTGTGACCGTTTGTTCGGCACGTATCAGCGGGCAAGGTATCGGCCAGCCGTACAGCATTGACCGACGCAACCGACTCGTCGGTCATCTGGCGCGGCGGTCAGGCCACGTACCTCGATCGCTGTCGATCGGATCCCGGACGCGACGAGGGCCGGGGTGAAGAACCCCGGCCCTCGCCAGCGGACGAGACCACCGCGCTGCGGTGGCGTGTCGTCACGGCTTGCAGCTGCTGAACCCGTTGAAGTTGAAGCCCGGGTTGGAGCCGTCGTTGCCATTCCCGCCGAAGGGCAAGTTCTCGCGGATCATCAATCCAGGGTTCGGATTGACAGCGGGATTGCCGGCAACGCTGCATTGCGACGCGCCGGCGCCGCCCGCGGCCCCTGCAATCGTGATTCCAATGGCGCTGGTCGCGCCAAGGGTCGTAGCGAATGCGAGCGCACCTGCTACCAATTGTCTCCTGAACATGGTTGCCCCTTTCGGACGTCCCCTACGGCCGTCGAAGTGGGACAATCTACACCGACGACCGACCGAGGTCGAGGCCCGCATCGACGAGATACCGGTCACCCTTGCGGCCGATGGGTGCGTCCGTGAAGTGAAGGACCATCGGGGTTGGACGGAGGGCCATGACCGATGCAGGACAGGGCACCGTGAGTACATCGCAGGTCAGGGTCACTCACCGCCGGCCGGTCTTCGACGCGGTGGTCCTGGCGGTGGGAACTCTCCTGGCCACCCTCGCCGCCGGCGTGCTCGTGGCCCAGTACCGCCCGGTTCTCTTCCGTCACGACACGGCCTTCATCGGGCTTTCGTTGGCCGTCCTTGCCGGGTGCGCGGCCCTCGTGGGGTTCCGAGTCGGGCGTCGAGCGGCGAAGCGCGACGCGCCCCGGCTTCTGCGAACCGCGGGTCGGTTCGGAGCGGTTGTGGTCGGGTGTGCGACGACGGCGAGCGTGGCCGCGGTGGGCTGGTATCGCCTACGAAATGGTGTCGGCTGGCCCCGAGTCGAGCTGGGTGTGCTCGTGGCGCTCGTGGGTGGTGTCGCGTTCGTCGCCGTGCTCGTGGGCGGGTGGTCCCATCGGTGGGGGGCGCTGGCATGGTGCGTCGGTGTTGGATGGTGCGTCGGTGCGCTCGTCGGAACCGCGGTCGCTGCGTGGTTGTTGGACAACGACTTCTCCGATCGCAAAGCCGATCAGTGCGTCCCGCGCGGCACTGTCACCTTCTGCCACTACCCGGGGTACGCGCCCTTCGTCGATGACTGGGCGCCCGTAGTCGACGCGGTCTTGGCGGGCGCGCCGGGCGACGTGGTCCGGCGCCCACTGACGGTGCAGCAGGCAACGGAGTCCGACCCATCAGATGTCGGGGGTACCCGGCCGGCCGGCGCGGGTGTTGTGCCGCTTCTCGAGTGGAGCCCCGGAAATACCGCACCGTTCGTACTGGCGATCGACACCGCCAACTGGGCGACGGGTCGGGTACCCGTTCCCGAGCAGGATACGACGCTGCAGATCGTGGTCGACGGGGGCGGTCGTGGGGTCGTGACCTATTGGCTCGCCGCGCAGGCGACGGATCGCACTCGCCGTGCGTTCGCCTACTACTTCTATGAGTGTGGGGAAGCGGTGAGCGGGAATGACTACGACGCCGCCGTACTCCCCGTGGATGGCGCGCGGGGTGGTCCTGCCGGTCCCGATCGGTACGCCGCGGCGCTGCTCAAGGACCCGGACGCGCGGCGCAAGGTCCGTGAGCACTGGGCTGAACTCACCCGACCGGAGACGACGGTGATCCAAGCGGGGCTGTTCCTCGAGATCGAGCCCGAGCCCGAGCAACCGAACCGGTGTTAGCCCTGGGCGAACCACGCGCGGTCGAGCGATGCCGGCATCGTCAGGTGCCGTCAGCGCAGCGTTCGTCGGCCGCGGTCGGCGCCCGAAGCGAGGTCAGACTGTCGGGATGGGCTTTGAGTTTCGCCGTGCGACGAGTGCCGAAGAAGTCGAGGCGGCGCAGCGCTTGCGTTATTCGGTGTACGTGGAGGAACTTGGCCGGTATCGGGGTGCAGCCGATGACGCGAGCGGCCGCTTTGCCGAGCCCGAGGACGACCACAGTTGGATCTTCTACGTCCGCGACGGAGACGAGCTGATCGCTACCTCACGGGTCACGTGGGGAGGGCAAGGGTTCTCGGACCGACAGATGACGCAATACGAGTTGGCGCCGTTCCTCGATGAACTACCGGCGGACGTGATGGCGGTCGCGGAACGGCTCGCCGTGCTGCCCGCGTACCGGGGTGCCGGTCTCTTCGAGCAGATCGTCGAGCACAATCGGCCGTTCGTCGAATCGCACGGACTGCGGGTCGTCATCGGTTGTTGCGAACCCCACCTCTTGTCGTTGTATCTCGGTAAGGGGCAACGGACCTATGCCGAGCGCAACATCAACAGTCCCGAGGCCGGCTACCTGATTCCACTCGTCAACTTCATCCCCGATGTCGAGGCGCTGCGCGGCGTCGGCCACCACACCCAGCCGGGCGAACTGGCGGCAGTCGTCGAACGCGTGCTCGCGCAGTCCGGCACCGTACGAAACCAGTCGCGGAGCGAGCCCCACACCTACTGGGACGAAGTCCGCCAAACACTGGAGAGCCTCCACTCTCAGCAGGTTTCCGCGCTCGACGGGTTCACGGACGACGAAGCCCAGCGGTGCATCGCGCGGAGCAACATCATCGAGTGTGCGGCCGGTGATCGCGTGCTGAAGCGGGATGGGTCGGCCCGCAATATTTTTGTGGTGCTCGATGGGACCCTCGAGGTCCGCGACCACGACCGGGTGGTCGGCGTGTTGAGTGCCGGCGACGTGTTCGGCGAGATGGCGTTCTTACTGGAACGACCGCGGGCGTTCGACGTGGATGCCGCCACCGACGGGACACGAATCCTGAGCCTCAGTGAGGGAGCACTCCGGAAGATGATCGCCGAAGATGCGACCGTCGCGGCCAAGTTGCTCCTCAACCTGTCCAAGATGCTCTGCGTCCGGCTCATCAAGGCCAACTGACACGTCCAGCGCATGTGCGGTGCGCCAACCGGAGCCGTACGCTCACCGGCCGGATCACAACGGATGTGCAGAGGAGGGGCGGGGCCGTGCGGTGCCAGGCGTGTCAGGGCGAGAACGCGGACGGCAATCGATTCTGCGGCAGCTGTGGATCCGCGATCATCGACCCGCTCGACGCGGCTGCGACCTCGGTTCAGATTCCTGCGACCGTCGGCACGGGCCGGTACCGGACGGTACGGCTCCTCGGCGAAGGGGCGCGCAAACGCGTCTACCTGGCGGTGGACGAGCGCCTCGCCCGCGAGGTCGCGGTCGCAGTGGTGAAGACGGAAGGCCTGGACGCGAACGGCCGCGTTCGGATCACCCGGGAAGCCCAGGCGATGGCCCGGCTCGGCGACGATCCCGCCATCGTCACCGTGTACGACGTCGGTGAAGAGGTCGACGGCACGCCGTTCATCGTGAGCCAGTTCATGGCGGGTGGGTCACTCGACCAGCATCTCGATCGAGAACCGAATCGCCGTTTTCCGGTCAGGCGTGCCTTGGAGCTTGCCACGCAACTCGCGCGCGGCCTGGCGCACGCGCACCAACTACAGATCGTGCACCGTGACCTCAAACCCGCGAACGTCTGGCTTGATGCCGACGGCGCGGCGCGGCTCGGCGACTTCGGGCTGGCCGCGAACGTGGAAGCGAGTCGCATCACCACCGAAGGCACGGTGCTCGGCACCGTGGCGTACCTCGCGCCCGAGCAGGCTCTGGGTCGTGACCCGGAACCGCGCTCGGATCTCTATGCGCTCGGCGCGGTGATCTACGAGATGCTGTGCGGTCGGCCGCCGTTCCTCGGCGACGACATGGTCTCGGTCATCAGCCAACACCTCAACACGCCGCCCGTCGCGCCGCGGTTCCACAACAACGATGTCCCGGTCGCGGTCGACACACTGGTCTTGCGGCTCCTGGAGAAGGATCCGGCCGCGCGGCCGGCGAACGCGGGAGAGGTACTCGAGCTTCTCGGCTCCGCACAGACGGCACTCGATTCGACCCCGGCGACTGCCGCCCCGCTCGAGCCAGTGGCCCAGACCGCTCCGTCGGCGCAGCTCGCGGATTGGGGCCGCTTCGTCGGGCGGGCGACCGAGCTCGACGCGTTACGCGCGGCGTTCGACGAGTCGCTCTCGGGAAAGACGGGCATCGTCATGGTGGTGGGGGAGCCCGGAATCGGCAAGACGCGCACGGTCGAGGAGCTCGGGGTGTACGCATCGGTGCGCGGCGCACAGGTGCTGTGGGGGCACTCGTACGAAGGCGATTTCGGCGTGCCCTACCTCCCGTTCGTCGAGGCGCTGCGAACTTTCGTGCGCGAGCTTTCCGACGACGGCCACCTGCTCGACCCGGATGCGGGCTGCGCCGAGGTCGCCACGATCATCCCCGAGCTGCGCGACCGGTTGCCGCAGCTCGCGGTGCTGCCGGCCCTCGACGGCGATGCTGAACGCCACCGCCTCTTCGAGGGCATCAGCTCGTTCCTGGTCGCGGCGACCCGCATCCGACCGTTGGTGATCGTCTTGGACGACATGCATTGGTCCGACAAACCGTCGCTGCTGCTGCTCGTGCACCTCGCTCGCCGGGTCAGCAACTCGCGGCTCGTGATCATCGGGACCTACCGCGATGTTGAGCTCGAGCGATCGCATCCACTCGCCGAGACGATCGCGACCCTGCGCCGGGAACGACTCTACGAGCGCGTCCTGCTCCGCGGTCTTCCCGTCGCCGAGGTGCAGGCGTTCATCGAGGCCGTGGGTGGGCAAGAGACCCGCGGCGAGTTCGCCGAGCTCATCTTCCGGGAGACCGAGGGGAACCCGTTCTTCGTGGCCGAGATTCTTCGTCACCTCGTGGAGACCGGCGCGATCCGTCACGAGGGGGACGCGTGGATCGGTACGCCGGAGAGCATCGCCGAGAACCTGCCCGAGGGCGTGCGCGAGGTGATCGGCCGCCGCCTCGATGGACTCTCCAAGGGTTGCAACGCCGCGCTCTCGGTCGCGGCCGCCATGCCCGGTGGCTTCACGGTCGAGGTGGTCGGCGAGGTTGCCGGTATCGACGAGGACACGATGCTCGATCTCCTCGACGAGGCGCTCGGCGCGCAGGTGGTCCGGGAGCGGCGCGAACGTCCCGGGACCTACGAGTTCAACCACGCGCTCATCCGCCAGACCCTCTACGGCGAGCTCAGCACCCCGCGACGCGTGCGCATGCACCGCCGCGTCGGCGAGGCGCTCGAGCGCTCGTTCGCCGACTCCATCGACGCCCATTTGCCGGAACTCGCGTTCCACGCCTACGAGGCCGCGCCCGGCGGCGACGTGGACAAGGCGGTCGACTTCGCGCGTCGTGCCGGTGACCGGGCGATGAGCCAGACCGCATACGAGGAGGCGGTGCGGAGCTACGGGATGGCGATCCAGGCGCTCGATCTGGTGGCCGACGGAGACCCACTCGCTCGCATCGACCTGTTGCTCGCGCTCGCGCGCGCCGAGGACCGGGGCGGGAATGGAAACGCCTGCCGTACCGCGTGCCTCGAAGCCGCCGAGCTGGCGACGCGCCTCGGCGACGCGTTTCGCTTAGGAAGAGCCGCGGTCGAGTACGCCGGCAGCTACTGGTACACGGCCGGCTCCGCCCAGGACCCGCGCCGGCTGCAGCTCTATTCGGCGGCGGAGGATGCCTTGCGCTCCGAAGACGATGGCACGGACCGCGACTCGCTCCTGGCGACCGTTCTCTCGCGGCATGCGGCGGCCTTTTCGCTGCGTGATCCGGCTGAGCATGCCCGTCTCGTGGACGAGGCGATCGAGAAGGCTCGCGAGTCGGGTGATCAGTACGCGCTGGCCAGCGCATTGCAGGTGAAGTTGACCCAGGGGCTCCCCCCGGACGAGCGTGCCGACATTCGGAGCGAAGCAAGGGACGCGGCCGAGCGGTCGGGTGACCTCAGCCTCATGCAGTCGGCCAGGCTGTCGCGCATTTTCGACGAGATGTGGGCACACCATCGTGACGAACTCGAGGGTGAGCTCGCCGCGTATGCCGCGGATGCGGCACGGTCGCGGGTTTCGGCCCAGCTCGTGAACACCCTGCAAATACAGGGCGCCATAGCCGCGATCGACGGCCGCTACGCCGAGGCCGAACGCGTGATCTTCGAGTCCGGTCAGCTCGCGCGGTCGAGCGGCGCGCGGGATCTGACCGCCAACGTGGGTATCGGTCTCGCTCCGGTCTATCGGGAGCTCGGTCGGCTGGCGGCGTTCGAAGACGCAACCCGCCGCATGGTCGCGGATACTCCGGGTGTCGTCTCGTGGAACTGTGGGTTCGCCCAGATCCTGTGCGAGATCGGGAAGCGGGACGAAGCCGCGGAGATCGTGGCCGAGATCGTCGGGAGTCCCGAGGGCATCCCCGACGACGTCCTGCGGCGCTATTGCGTTTGCATGTTGGCCGAAGTCGCGGCCGCAACGTCGAGCCACGATTCACTCGTGCGCCTCGATGAGTGGATGCAATCCGACGTCGAGAGTCGCGGCCACGCCGTGATCATCGCTGCGAACGCTTACCACGGCGCGTTCGTGCGGTATTGCGGTCTCGTGGCTGGTGCGCTCGGGCGCCACTCCGAGGCGGTCGCGGATCACGAGGCCGCGCTCGTCGAGCACCAGCAGATGCGCGCGCCCGGATGGGAGGCGCGTAGCCGCTACGACCTCGCGCTCGCGCTCCTCGGACGCGACGAGACCGGCGACGTCGAGCGTGCCGGCACACTCCTGAACGAGGTAGTGCAACGCGCGAATTTACTGGGGATGACCCGGCTGCTCGAACAGGCGATGGCCGCGAAGTTGGAACTTCAGGGTGTTCCGAGTGGCATGCCGGCGA
>JANPMG010000179.1:0-4468 GCA_031422675.1 Acidimicrobiia bacterium
CCGACGTGGTCAACCATACTAGTCGCCTCGGATGTGGTGAGCGGGTGCTGATCGAGGACCCGTGCCAGGTTGCCTCCACGGAGGAGCGGCGTCACCAGGTAGGCCGCGTCGGGTTCACGCCAGTAGTCGTACAGCGGAACGATGTGCGGATGATCGAGCGTGGCGACACGTTGCGCCTCGACCTGGAAGCGACGGATGAACGCTGGGTCGTTGGCAACGCTCGGTCGGATCACGCGGATCTGCACCTCGCGTCCCACGGCGGGTTGGTAGGCGCGGTACGCCGTTCCCAGCTCGTCTTCGTCGAGGCCCTCGCGCAGCTCGTATCCCCGCACACCGAGCCCCGGACCTGTGAAGCCGACTGTCACGTTCTGCGGCAGCAGCGGCGCGACCGCGTCGTCCGCGGTGACGATCTGTTCTTCCAATTTGCGGAGGGGCGGCGATGGCTCGATACCGAGCTCCTCGCCGAGCCTCGACTTCAGCAGCTGATACGCGCGCAGCGCCTCGGCCTGGCGCGACGACCGGTAGAGGGCGAGCATCAGTTGACCCGTGAGGCCCTCCTTGAGTGGATGCTGACGGACGAGCGACTCCAGTTCGGAGATCAGCTCCCGGGCCAGACCTCTTGCGAGATCCGCCTCGACCCGGAGCTCGACCGCTTCGAGTCGCAGCTCTTCCAGGCGGGCGATCTCGGCTTGAGCGAATGGCTCGTAGGTGAAGTCCTCGAAGGCCCGGCCCCTCCAGAGCGCAAGCGACTCCCCGAGCACGACGGACGCCACAGCCGGCTCGACGTCCACCAGCGCTCGGCCCTCGGCGACCATCCGCTCGAACCGAACCGAGTCGATCTGATTCGGGCCAGCTTGGAGTAGATAGCCCGGCGCGCGGGTCAGCAGGATCGTACCCTCCGAGCGCCTTTCCCGATCCGGCTCCAGCGCCTTGCGCAGACCGGAGATGTAGACCCACAGTGCGTTCTGCTTCTCCCTGCCACCGTCCGTGCCCCACAGCTCGTCGAGGATGCGATCGGTCGAGAGGACCGTGTTCGGGGCCGTCAGCAGCAGCGCCAGCAGCGCCCGCTGGCGGAACGCGCCGAGGTCGACAGGACTCTCGTCCCGCACGACCTCTAGCCTTCCGAGCACCCGAAACTCCATCGATCCTCCTCCATGCCGCCCCGTTGGTCCGGGAAAGCGAGTCCGCTCGTGTGAGTCTCCGCTCTACAACTTAGGTCCGTCTTAAGGACCTCGATGACGGGGGACATCAGCCGTCGAGAAATCGGCTCTCGATCTGGGTCCCGTCGTCCAGGGTCGCCCCTGGGACCACGCCGCGCTCGACGAGGTCTCGCAGGATGTCGTCGCGGGTGGGTCGTCCCTGCTGCAACGCCGGGCTGACGATCTCGGTTCCGTCGCTCAAAGTGGCGGCTGGGACGACCCCGCGCTCCACGAGATCGCGAACCACGTCGTCACGGGACTGGCGTGCCACAGCATCCCCGACGATGCGAGAGCCGTCGTCGAGCTTCGCCGCCGGGACGACCCCGCGCTCAACAAGATCGCGAACCACGTCGTCACGCGACCAAGCGGCCAATTCGGGGATTCGATCGGAATGGACCGAACCGCGTTCGTGAGCGAGAGCGACGCCGACGGCAGCACCGGCAGCGAGAGCGACCGCGACCGTGGCGATCACGTTGCGAAGCGGTGAGCGGCGCGGGGCGTTCTGTATCGGTACTTCGGCCTCGATCGTGTCGTGAGCGACCGAAGCGGTGCGTTCGGTGATGACCATGATGGTCTCCTTGTGTCGGAGCCGCTTCGGTTGTGAGCGGCGCTGCCCCGAACCGTGCGAGCTGCGACTTAGGACCGGCTGTGATCGACTTCGCGACGGCTAACGCGCGTGGACACGGTTTGCCCGGTCGACGCACCATGAGGCATGACTCGATCCGACTGACCTCGATCGCGTCGCGGCTGCGGCCACCAGGCCTGGGCGGCGAGTAGCAATGCGGCGAGTGGCGCGAGTGTGGCCATCAGTTCATCGAGCTCGCCAGGGCGCGAGGCTGTCGTAGGGCTTCGCCGCGAGTTCGTCGGTGAACGCCTCCACCCGCTGTTTGACAGCCCGACCCTGTTCGCTTCGCCAACCGCCATCGCCGATCAGGCAGCGATCGCGAATACCATCGATCACCGTGGCGAGGTGCTCTGCCGGGAGAGGGTGTATGCGTCCAAACCTCCCCGCGGTCATCACCATCGACCACGCAGACGAAGCCGTCGGCGTCCGCGACGCCGGCACCACCTATGAGCTCCAGGGAACCGGCCGCGGCGGCGTCCCCACCGACCCCACCACCGCGTGCTCAACACCACCGCTGTCACACCCGGCGCCGCCGGCTACCTCACGATCTATCCGTGCGGCACCACCCGACCACTTGCGTCAAACCTCAACTATGTCCGCGGCGACATCGTCGCCAACGCCATCCTCGCCAAAGTGGGCACCAACGGACGCGTCTGCGTCTACACGCTCGCCACCACCCACATCGTCGTCGACGTCAACGGCTACGTGAGCAGTTGACGACGACCGTTCGCGTTCATAAGAGGTTCCCCCGCACATCGGACGGTAGGACCTGACGCTTTGACCCCGACTCGATCGTGGACCCATACGAAGTGCAGCGCGGCGGCATCGACGCTCGCATCGGCGTCGGGAACACCGAAACCACCGAAGGCACCGGTGTCTTCGTTGAGCTGCGAAACCTCGTCCCGGTCTACGCCAGCATCGGCCCCTTGCAAGCAGTTGACATCAACGGTAAACCAGGATGGATCAACGCCGGACACGGCTACGTCGTGATCTGGGAGCCCGTCGCGGGGACCTTCGCCAGCGTCGGCGGAGCGGCAACCAGCAGTGAAGCAATCGCGATCGCTCGCAGCGTCCGATTCGTCGATGAAACCACCTCGCAGCACTTCTACAACGTCGACGATCCCATCTTCTCGACAGCCCACCGGATCAACCGCGACCTGCACCTCGGGCGGTTCGTCGCAGGTGCCATTTGAACTGACAACTCACGCTTGGCCATGAAGCAGCTCAGCGTCGCCGCCGTTCTAGCCGCACGATCAGGTCGTCGTCGTGTGCCGGGTAGAGATGACCGTAGCGGTCGAGGACGACAGACACGGACGAATGCCCGGCGAGGGCGGCGACTTGCTTTGGGTGCGCGCCATCGGCGATCCACAGCGAGACGGCCGTATGGCGAAGGTCATGAATTCTCAGGGGGGCGAAGCCCGCGCGCCGGACAGCAGGCTCCCAGAACCTGCGTCGGAAGAGCGCTGGCCGAACGGGGTGGCCCTCGGGCGATCGGAACACGAGGTCGTCGGAATCCGAGCCGTGTGCACCGAGCGCGACAAGGGCCTCACAAACGAAGGAGGGAATCGGCACGGATCGAATACTTGCTTTCGTCTTCGGCGGTCCGAAGTGGATGCGTGCTTCGACATCGACAAGTGTCTCAGTGACACGGATACGTTGGCCGTCCAGGTCGACGCGCGCCCACCGCAGGCCGAGTAGCTCCCCGAGGCGGAGACCGCCGAAGCCGGCGATGAGCACGAACGCTCGGTAACGAGGGTCGATCGAATCTGCGAGCCGCCACAGCTCGTCCGAGGTCAGGAAGCGCATCTCCTGATGCTCGATCCTCGGCAGCGGCAGCTTCGCCACCGGGTTGTGTGGGATCAATCGATCTTCGAAGGCGGCGTTGATGGCCTTGTTGAGAACCTGGACGACCTTGTGGATCGTGGCCGGCGCGAGATTGCTACCACTCGGTGACCCGAGCTGTGCCACCCACGAGCGCAATGATGTGCGGTCGAGCTTGTTGAGCGGCGTGTCGCCGAACGCAGGGCGAATGTGCGTTTTGTAGAACTGGGCGTCACGAGCCCGAGTGCTGGCACGAAGGTTGGTCACCGTGGGCCACCATTGATCCCACCACTCACCGACGGTGATCCGACCTAGCCTCGGGTCGATCAGCGCACCGCTCATCCGGTCCACCTCGACCACGCTCACGTACGCGTCGGCCTCGCGCTTGCGTTTGAATTGCTTCGATCGCTGGTGACCATCGGCGGTGCGAAAACGCACGAGGTACGCCCTCGAGCCATCGCTCAGTCGCTTCTCTACGATCGACGCCACCGGCGCAGTTTATCGAGCCAGGTGCACACCAGGTGCACAGACTGATCAACACTGTACGGACGGGAGGGGATTGGACGGACAGAAAAGACCTGTTCAGAGCATATTTCGGAGCGAACGCCACATCTAACCAAGGGCTCGATTCGCCTTTGCAAGGTAGATGTCAGGGGTTCGATTCCCCTCGTCTCCACCAGATAAAAGACCAGCTCAGACTACTCAGAGGCCCCGCTCGGCGGGGCCTTCGTAGGGCGACATCTACTTTGAGAACACCCTGCTCAGATCGCCTTTACATCCGGGACCGTTGCCGGGCGGCGCGTGGCCAACAGCGATTCGTTGC
>JANPMG010000180.1:0-22672 GCA_031422675.1 Acidimicrobiia bacterium
TCGACGACGACGACCTCGTCGATGCACTCGACGAGCTCGACGCTCGTTACGCGGTCGGCGAGGGCGCCGAGTTCGCCGCGGCGGTTCGCCCCGGGGTCGACCACCTCGCCGCGTTCCACGCGCGGGACTGGGACGCGCTCGCCGCCAGCGTGCGCGGCTACGAGATCGTCGACCATCGCGGCCTCTGGCCGGATGCCGGACCCGATGCGTATGTCGAACGGATGCAGAGCCTGGCGGCGACGGCGCCGGACGCGACGATCGTTGCCCGCAAACTCCACGTGCACGGCGACGCGGTTCTGATGACGGCCGACGTTCGGGCGACCGCAGAGCATGGTGACCGTCACGATTACACCTTCCACACCGTCGGCTGGCCCGGGCGCTTCGAGTATTTCGACGAGCACGACTTCGCCGCCGCGCTCGCCCGACTCGACGAGCTCGGCGCTGAGGTGCCCACCGACCCGCGGACCGCGAAGGCGGAGAACGGCACGACCGGGCTACTCGAGCAGGTCGTCGACCATCTCGTGAATCGGCGGTTCGACCGGATGCGCGAGCTGCTCGTGGACGACTTCGTCCGCGACGACCGTCGGCACGGTGTCTCGGCTCCCTACGCGAACGGGCCCGACGAGTGGATCGCCCACTCGGCGGCCAACTTCGACGTCGGGTTCGATGCGATGGACCGCCGGCCGATCGCCGTGCGCGGCGAGCATCTCGCGCTGTTCCGCATCGCGTGGACCAGCACCGACGGCCGCTTCGTGCCGTTCTTGTCGGTGTTCGAGTCCGACGGCGTCGGCCGCCTCGTCCGCAGCACCCACTTCGACGAGGACGACCTCGTCGCGGCGCTTGCGGAGCTGGACGAGCGGTTCCTGGGTTCCGCCGCTCACGACCCCTTCAACGCCCGCGACTGGGCGGCAATGAAGGAGAGATTCCACCCCGACCTGATCTTCGTCGACCGGCGGGAGCTGATGTGGCCGGCACTCGACCGTAACGCCTTCGTGGAGATGCAGCGCGGTTACGTAGAGCTCGTGCCCGACATGGTGTTCTCCACGCGGGTCGTGCACTTCCAGAGTCCGGCGATGTTGATGGTCCTCGACAGCACTGGAACGACGGGCGACGGCGCGGCGGTCGAGTGGTCCATGGTCTCGGTGGCGCTCCTCGGCGATGACGGCCTCATCCTGCGGTTGGAGCTCTTCGACGAATCGGATTTCCCAGTCGCACTCGCGAGACTTGACGAGCTCGGTGCTCAGGTGCCGGTCGGCGACCCATCGGCTGAGATCGCCAACGCCGCCACCGCAGCCCAGGCGCGGGTCATCGACGTCTGTCACCGACGGCGATTCGATGAGTTGCGCGCGCTGCTCACCGACGACTTCGTGCGGGAGGATCGTCGGCATGGGGTCGCGGCACCGACGGCCGACGGACCGGAGGAGTTCGTTCGGGCCTACGCCGCCTGGTTCGACGTCGGCTTCGAAACGCTGCAGGCTCGACCCGTCGCGGTCCGGGGCGACCGCTTGGTGTTGGCGCAGTTCGAATGGCAGAGCGCCGACGATCGGTCCGTCGGCTTCCTCGCGGTCTACGAGCTCGCCGGAGACGGTCGATTCGCGCGCGGTGTGCACTTCGACGAGGCAGACCTCGACGCGGCGCTCGACGAACTCGACGAGCGGTGGATCGCGGGCGAGGGAGCGGAGCACGAGTACCTGGTCCGGCGGATCGACGACTTCCGCCACGCACGCGCCGCTCGCGATTGGGACGCGGTCGAGGACCTATTCAGCCCCGACTACGTCGCGGTCGATCGGCGGCCGCTGGGCCTCGGAACGGGAACTCGCTCGGGGTACCTCGCGGCCTCGCGGGCGATGGTCGATCTCGTTCCCGACGCGACGTTCGTTCCCCGGGCGATCGAGGTGTCGACCGACGTTGTCCTGATGCGCACCGCGGGGAGCGGAACCTCGGTGGACGGCAGCCGCTCTGAATGGGAGCAGTGGGTCGTGTGGCGGTTCGCCGGAGGACGGGCCGTGCGCGGCGAAATCTTCTCGCTCGAGGAGGAGACCGCGGCACGAGCTCGGTTCGCCGAGCTCGCGGCGCAGACCCTCACGCCGCACATCGACAACCGGTTGCTCGGAGTCGTCGAACGCGCCCGGTGGCTGCGTCGATTCTCCAACGAGGTCCCCGTGATCTACCGGCCGGACTGCGTGCTCGACGACCGCCGACCCGGCGTGAACGCCGGGGTGGTCGCCGGCGCGGATGCGGTCGCCACGAGCATCGAGTCGGGCGTGCAGTTCTTCGGCTCGCTCGAGACCGAGCCACTCGCAGTGCGAGGTGAGCGACTCGCGCTCTTCCGATGGGCGTTCGTGGCCGACGGTGGGTTCGAGGCCCCCGGCCTTTGCGTGAACGAGATCGACGACGACGACCGCATCTGTCGCGTGACGTCGTTCGACGAGTCGGACCTGGCCGGGGCGATCGCGTATCTCGAGCAACGGCACGTCGAGCTGCGGGGTGACGAGATCACCCCGCAGGAGCTGACTACCGCAGTCGGTTCGCGCGCGTTCAACGCACGGGACTGGGACGCGCTGCGGCAGGTGTACGCCGCCGACGTGCGGTTCGTGCTGCACACGCCGTTCCGGACCGAGGGCGGCTGGGACGACTATCTCGCGCAGCTCCGGGTCATGGTCGAGCAGGTGCACGACGTCGCGGTGGTCTTCGCCAAGGTCACGACGCGCGGCCGGTGCGGCCTATCACTCCTGCCGTTCACCGCGACGACGCCCGAGGGGAGCCGCTACTCCTGGTCGATGGTGCAGGTCACCCGCATGGGTGACGACGACCGGATCGCCGAGTTCGAGATCTTCGACATCGAGCGGTGGGACGACGCCGTCGCCTGCTTCGAGCAATGGGGATCGGAGACCGCGGCCGGATCGGTGGCAACGCCCGACACGGCCTCGCCACCGATCGAGAACGCGGCGATCCGTGCCGCTCGCGCCATGGTCACGGCGCTGACGGACCTGGATCTCGACAGTGCACGCGCGCTCGTGAGCGACGAATACCGCTACCTCGACCACCGCTTCGCCGGGATCGTCCCCGAGGCCAGCGGGTTCGAAGGGTTTCTCGCGCAGATGCAGGGTCACCAGAGCGTTGGGTTCCGAGAGCTCGGTCGGCGGGCCGTCGCAGTACGGGGTGACCGATTGGCGCTGTCCGAGCAGACCCTGGAATCTCCGGAAGGGTTCGTTACGGTGGTCCTCCTGCTTGCCGAGATCGACGTCTCCGGCCGTTTCCGGCACACCGACGTCTACGAAGAGGACGCCCTCGACGCTGCGCTCGACGAACTCGACGAGCGTTACCTCGCCGGCGAGGGCGCTGAGCACCACAACGTGATCCGGTGGTGGCGAGAGTTCGGCGCCGCGTATCGGGATCGGGACTGGGCGGCGGTGGAGGAGATGTATGTCTCCGACGCGGTGTTGGTCGACCATCGGTCGATCGGCCAGGGCTGGACCAACCGCGCCGGCTTCCTCACGTCGACGCGAGCGGTCGTCGACTTGGTGCCGGATGTGCGGCACCTCCCGCGTCGGCTGGAGATCCGCGGCCCGGTGACCCTCACCGATGGTGAAGCGTTCGGCACCACGGCCGACGGCAGCCGATACTCGTGGGGCTACCACATGGTCACGCAGTGGGCCGGTGGCCGCATCACCGGCCTCGAGATCTTCGACGCCGAGGAAAGTGCCGCGGCGCGTGCCCGGTTCGACGAACTGGCGAACGAGACCGCGGAGCCCAACCCCGACAACGCCGCGGCGCGGTTGATCGTCGACGCGTCTCGCCTGCTCTGGACCGATCTCGACGCCGCGCTCGAGCGATTCAGCCCCGATGCATTTGGCGTTGCCCGGGAATCAGGCCCGTCCTTGGGCCTGACCGCGGAGAACCGCGAGATGTGGCGGGACGTCCTGGGGTCGTTGGCCGATACCTACGACGACGTTCGCTACGAAACCCTCGCCGTTCGGGGCGACCGGCTCGCGCTGCTGCGCCAGGAGTTCGTGAGGGACGGCTACGTCACCCCGGCACTGTTGATGGTCGAGACGGACGAGCACAATCAAATCGTCCGGCTCGAGACGTTCGCCGAGGAAGATCTTTCACGCGCGATCGAGGAGCTCGATCGTCGTTCCTTCGAGGTGCTCGGCGACGCGCCGGGCGGGCCGACCCCCGGTCCGAGCGCGGAGCTCGGGGCCATGGTGCAATCGATTTCCGCAGCCTTCGCGGCGCGGGACTGGGAGTTGATCCGCAGTCTCGTCGCGCCCAGTGCAGTGCTCGACGACCGCCGCACCACCGTGAGCTCACATCGCGCGGTCGGCGCCGACGCCGTAGGCGATCTCTTCCGGGGCTTCGCTGAGGTCGGGTTCGAGACGCTCGACACCATCCACGTCGCGTCGCGCGGCGAACGCCTCGTCCTGTTCCGACGGGTGTACCGGTCCGCGACCGGCTTCGAGCTCGAGATGCTCGTCGTGATCGAGTCGGAGGCGGACGGGCGGATGGCGGCGATCACGTTGTTCGACGCCGACGCGCTGGTGCGCGCGCTCGACGATCTCGAGCTCCGCTACGCGCGTTCCGGCGCCCTCACGCGCTCCGCGCGTCAAGTCTTCCTGGCCTTCGCCGGGCTCAACCACCGAAGGTGGAGCGAGCTCGATGCTGTGCTAGCGCCGGACGTCGCGATCACTGACCATCGACGCCTCGGATTCCCGTCGGCCACCGGGAAGGAGCATCTGGTCGGAGCGCTGCAGGCCTTGGTGGTCCAGGTCCCCGACGTCGTCGCGATCGTCCGGGCGATCGAGGTCTCGGGACCGGCCGTTCGTGCGGTCGTCGACCAGGTGGGAACCTCGACCGACGGGGTCGCGGCCGACTGGGCCTGGCACTTCGTCGTGGCGACCGACGCGAGCGGACAGATCGCGCGTATGGAGTACTTCGACGTCGACGATGCCGCCCGGGCGCGAGCCCGCTTCGAGGAGCTGGCCGGCCGCGACCGCTGACGGGTGATCAGAACAACTGGCTCCACCGGGCTGGGTCAAGGAATCGCTCCAGGGCAGCCCACGCCACCCGCGTGTCCTCGGTGTCGGTGTGGCGTGCACGGAACTCGGCGGTGAAGAGCGAGATCTCGCAGAGATCCCACCAGAGCCGGTACAGCCGCATCGCGGCATCGTCGAGCACCACGCCGGTGCGTTCGGTGTAGAACGCCTCGATCTGTGCGTCCTCGTCGATGAGCGCCCACAGGTCCCGCTCGGGCGGCGCGAGGAGCGCGGTGTCCCAGTCGATCAGCGCGACCCCATCCACGGTGTTGATCGTGTTGGCGCGATGGGGTTCGCCGTGGGTGATCACCATGCGTTCGGGGTACCGGGTGACTTCGCTGACGAGATCGTCGTATCGGGCGAGTACCCGACCCAGCGCATCGCCATGGTCGTGGAGTAACGCGCGAGCGGGCTCGGCGTAGGGCCCCGGACCCCAAGGGGAGTCGTCACCGGCGAGCAACAGGTCGAGCCCATCACGACCGGGAATGGCGAGGTCGTCGCGGATCGCCATTGGTGCCCGATTGGTGGGCGTGGTGTGCACCGCGACGATGCGGTCGAGGACCGCGAGCCGATCGGTGCGCGTCGGGTAGGCGCCCCAGAGGTGGAACTCACCATCGACGTAGTCGTAGAGCGCGGCGACGTACCGATCATCGATCGGGTGGACGATGTCTCCGGCTTGGGTGGCCAGCGGAGCAACGACGAAGCCGAGTCCCGCATCACGCAGCGACCGCGCGACGCCCAGTGCAGCTGCGAGCCTGACCGCGGCGCCGTCTCGCGTTTCCGACTCGTCTCGCTTCCTGGCATCGAGATCGTCGACGCTGACGAACCAGCGCTCCTCATCACCGAGGGCTTGCCAGTGGTGGCTGCCGAACCCGACCGGGACCCACTCGACCGTGCTGACCTTCACGCTCCACCCGTCGGCGAGGCATCGCACGATGACGGCGTCGGTGAGGTCGTCGGGCCGCGTGAACACTCCATCACGGTACCGGCGCGCCGCCGTCGGACCACCGGGCATTGTGACAGGATGCCGCGGTGCAGGTACCCGAAACGCGATACGCGCGGACCGCCGACGGTCTCCGACTCGCTTACCAGCAGTGGGGCTCCGGACCGCCGCTGCTGATCGTCCCGCCGCTGATCTCGAACATCGAGGTCATCTGGGAGCACGAGTACTACCACCGGGTCGACGAATACCTCGGCCGGTACATGACGTGCGCGCAGTTCGACAAGCGGGGCGTCGGTCTCTCCGACCGACCCGACGAGATGCCGACGCTCGAGCAACGCAACGGCGACATCGTGACGGTGATGGACGCGCTCGGTTGGGAGCGGGCGAATCTCCTCGGTCTCTCCGAGGGTGGCCTGATGAGCCAGCTGTTCGCCGCCAACTATCCCGAGCGCGTGGACCACGTGATCCTCATCGACACGATGCCGTCGCCGCGCTACTGGTCGCGGATGTTCGAACGCACTGAGCCCGGCGACCCGCCGATCCTCCCGAACTCCGAGGTCGTCGAACGGTTTGATCACCTCGTGGACACGTGGGGTGAGGAGCCGCAGTACTTCGTCGACTGGTTCGTGCCGAGCCAGAGTGACAACGAGTCGTTCGTGCGCTGGGCGGGACGGTTGGAACGTCTCTCTGCGAGTCCTCGCGATTTCAAGCGGCAGGTCCAGAGCATCATGGGCCTCGATGCTGGAGATGCGCCCGAGCGCATCATTGCGCCGACGCTCGTGATGCACGTGAAGGGCGACCGGGTACTCAACGTCGCCGGCGGCCGGGTGCTCGCCGACGTGATTCCCGGCGCGCGCTACGTCGAGATCCCCGGCGAGGACCACTTCTGCTGGGTGATGCCCACCTGGCGCGCGATGAACGACATCATGGTGGAGTTCTGCACCGGCACGGTGCCCGAGCCGATCACCACTCGTCGGTTCGCCACAGTGCTCTTCACCGACATCGTCGGCTCCACGAAGCGTTCCGCGGCGCTCGGTGACACCGCATGGCGAGCAGTCCTCGACCAGCACGACGTGATCGCCCGCAAGATCGTCGAGAAGCACGGCGGGCGCGTCGTGAAGAGCACCGGCGATGGCTTGCTGGTGGTGTTCGACGTCCCGTCGCAGGGCGTCGGTTGCGGCATCGAGCTGTGTGACTCGCTCGCGGTCATCGACGTCCCGATTCGTGCCGGTGTGCACGCGGGCGAGATCGAGGTGCACGACGACGGCGACATCTCCGGGATCGCGGTGAACCTCGCGGCACGGGTCGAGCAGGCTGCCGCTGACGGTGAACTGTGGGTGAGCTCGACGGTACGAGACATGATGCTCGGCGGTGCCGCCGGCTTCGACGACCGCGGCGAACACGCACTCAAGGGCATCGACGGCAGCTGGAAACTGTTCGCGGTTCGGTAGAACCGAATGTCGGCGATGCAGAACGCGGAGTTCAACGACCCTCGGCTCATCGAGGTCTACGACGCGACCTGTCCCTGGTCGCCGGACGATGACTTCTTCGTGGGGATCGTCGCCGAGGTTGGTCCGGCGCTGCGGGTGCTCGATCTCGGTTGTGGGACCGGTCGGCTTGCGCTCGGGCTCGCGGCCGCCGGGCACACGGTCACCGGCGTCGACCCGGCGCGGGCATCACTCGATGCGGCGCGTGCGAAGCCCGGTGCTGAGCGCGTGACGTGGATCGAAGGAACGTCGTCGGTGCTTCCGGCCGATGCCTTCGACGCGGCGGTGATGACGAGTCATGTCGCGCAGTTCTTCGTGACCGATGATGAGTGGGCGGCCGTTCTCCGCGATCTGCGGCGAGCGCTCGCCGTTGGTAGTCGGTTGGTGTTCGATGCACGTGATCCCGCCGACCGCGCGTGGGAGCGGTGGCCGGCGGAGTGGAACCGCACGGTGACACTGCCGCGCGGCGGCCGGGTCGAGCAGTCGATCGAGGTCACTGACATCGTCGGTGATGTGGTGACCCATGCCATCCACTACCGATTCGCCACGGGAGAAGAAATCGTCAGCACCGCCACGTTGCGGTTCCGATCGGCGGACGAACTACGGACGTCGCTCACGATTGCGGGCTTCGAGATCGAGTACATCTTCGGTGGCTGGCAACGCGAGGCCGTCGGCGAGGGTGACGGCGAGTTCCTGGTGGTGGCCAGAAAGACGTGATTCGGGGACTGAAGCGGTGCAGCATTTTGCTCATCGAGCGCCGCAGCCGAGTGCCGCATCGAGCACCCCGCATGCATCGCCGAGTCGCGCCGGCGAAAGCTGGCCGATCCGCCGCCGAAACGCCGATCGGGGGAGCGTGTGGAGATTGTCGAACGACGCGACACATTCGCCACGGAGGCCGTCGTCGGATCCCAGCCGTAGTTCGGAGCTCAGCCCACGGATCGTCGTCGTGAGCTGAGCGACGACGACACCGTCGATTCGGTCGGCGACCGGGTCACGAGTGAGCACGAGTACGGGGCGGTCGCCGCCGCGAGGCGTCGCCGCAAACCAGATCTCGCCGCGCTTCATCGACCGAAGACCTTGGCCCAGTCGGTCCCGGGTGCATCTTCGATCCAGTGCTCATCCGGCCAGCCGGCCGACTCCTCGCCGGTCAACGGGGTCCTTGCGTACGCCTCGGCGTCGCGCTCGCACGCTCGTCGGTACAACAGCTCGCGCACGGCCATCGAGAGCAAATCGGATTTCGTGGACCCTGATCGCTTGACCTCAAGGGCGAGCTCCCGCACCGTGGAATCATCGCAACGGAAGCTGAGGGTTTTCGTCATACGTTCAGTATACAATCCGTGATACGAATCGCAATCGCCGCACGGCACGGTTCCAGAACGAGCGAGCGGTGTCGTCAGCGGCACTGGCCGTGCAAGAAAGACTTGATTTGCGTCGGCAGACCGACGATACTCTCGGCCTCATGAACCGGACCGCCGACCTCCTCGTAGTAGTCACCTAGGCGTACGGCTTTCTCGCGTCCGTACGCCTGACCCTCCGCAGATGCGGGGGGTTTTTCGCGTCCGGACCCGAAGCGCGTCCGGACTTTCCCCCAGGAGCACCCCATGAAGTTGACCGGAGCCCAGGCACTGATCAAGAGCCTCGAGATGGAAGGCGTCGAGGTGATGTTCGGTCTGCCCGGCGGCGCGATCCTGCCGGTGTACGACCCGCTGATCGATTCGTCGATCCGTCACATCCTCGTGCGCCACGAACAGGGCGCGGGCCACATGGCCGAGGGCTACGCCCACGCGACGGGTCGTCCCGGCGTGGCGATGGTCACGAGTGGTCCGGCGGCCACGAACATCGTGACGCCGATTGCCGACGCGTACATGGACTCGATCCCGCTCGTCGTGATCACCGGCCAGGTGCCGTACGCAGTCATCGGGACCGACGCGTTCCAGGAGTGCGACACCGTCGGCATCACGATGCCGATCACGAAGCACAACTGGTTGGTCACCGACGCCCAGGACATCCCGCGCATCATCCGGGAGGCGTTCCACGTGGCGACCACCGGTCGGCCCGGGCCGGTTCTGGTGGACTTCCCGAAGGACATCGCCAACCAGATGATGGAGTGGGAGTGGCCCGAGGGTGTGGACCTTCCCGGCTATAAGCCGAACCTCAAGGGCCACCCGAAGCAGATCAAGGACGCGGCCAAGCTCATCGGTGAATCGCATCGCCCCGTCATCTACGCGGGCGGCGGGATTCTGAAAGCGCGTGCCGCGGAAGCGTTGCGCGAGCTCGCGGAGGCCACGGGCATCCCAGTGGTCACCACGTTGATGGCACGCGGCGCGTTCCCGGACAGTCACGAGCTCGCGCTCGGCATGCCCGGCATGCACGGCAACTACACCGCGATCACCGCGATGCAGAAGAGCGACCTGCTGATTGCCTTGGGTGCGCGCTTCGACGACCGGGTCACCGGCAAAGTGGACTCGTTCGCGCCGGACGCGAAGATCATCCACGTCGACGTGGATCCCGCCGAACTCGGCAAGGTGCGCCGGCCGGACGTGCCGATCGTCGGCGACTGCAAGAACGTGATCGAGCGCATCACCGCCGCAGTCAAAACCGACCAGGCCAAGCACGAGTGGCCCGATCTCAGCGATTGGCGGGCGACGGTCAAGGGTTGGCAGGTGGAGCACCCGTTGTTCTACGACCAGCCCGAAGGCGGTCCGTTGAAGCCGCAGTTCGTGATCGAGAAGCTGCGCGAGCTGGCCCCGGACGACACGATCCTCGCGTCCGGCGTGGGTCAACACCAGATGTGGGCAAGCCAGCATTGGCGCTTCGAGCACCCGTACACGTGGGTGAACTCGGGCGGGCTCGGCACCATGGGCTTCTCGGTGCCGGCGGCAATCGGTGCCAAGGTCGGCTGCCCGGAGAAGACCGTGTGGGCCGTCGATGGTGACGGGTGCTTCCAGATGACCGCGCAGGAGTTGGTGACCGCCGCCGCGGAGAAGATCCCGGTGAAGATCGCGATCCTGAACAACGCGTATCTCGGTATGGTGCGGCAGTGGCAGGAGCTCTTCTACGAGGAGCGGTACAGCGAGGTGTACCTCTCGCCGGATCTGCCGGACTACGTGATGTGGGCCGAGGCCATGGGTTGTGCGGGTTTCCGGGTGGAGACCCCGGAGGACGTCATCCCCACGATCGAGAAGGCCAACGCGATCAACGACCGTCCCGTCGTCATCGACTTCCGCACCGACTACCGCGAGAAGGTGTACCCGATGGTCCCGGCCGGCGCGAGCAACAGCGACGTGATCATCGGCCCCGAAGCCGACACCCGAGGAGGACGCTGACATGACGATCAACCACCACATTCTCAGCGTGCTCGTCGAGAACAAGTTCGGTGTGCTCACTCGCGTCTCGAGTCTGTTCTCGCGGCGCGGGTACAACATCTACTCGTTGGCCGTCTCCCCCACGGAGGACGACCGGTACTCGCGCATGACGATCGTCGTCGACGGTGACGCGGATCTCGTCGAGCAGATCACCAAGCAGCTCAACAAACTGATTCCGGTCATCAAGATCAGCGAACTCGCGGACTCCGATGCCGTGGAACGCGAGTTGATGCTCGTCACGATCAAGGGCGGTGCCGATACGAGGTCGCAGGTGACCGAGTTGGCGTCGATCTTCGAGGCGAAGATCCTTGATGTGGGTTTCGAGGCCGTCACCCTGATGGTGGCGGGTCAGCCCGACAAGCTCGACGCCATGACCGACCTCTTGAAGCCGTTCGGCATCGTCGAGATGCAACGGACCGGCCGCATTGCCCTCCCGAAGCTGTCTCGCCAGTCGAGCAAGCTTCGGGTCGTCAGGAACAAGACCGCCTGAGTACGGTTCCGGTGCGCTTCGTTGGCCGTTCTCACGCGCGAAACGCGCCACTTTCACCGCGTATTCGACGCGCAAAGCGTCGAGGGAGTTGAGGTACAGGAACATGGCTGCAACGATCACTTATGACGACGGTGCTGATCTCGGACTGCTGGACGGCAAGACCGTCGCGGTGCTCGGGTACGGCTCGCAGGGGCACGCGCACGCGTTGAACCTGAAGGAGTCCGGCGTCGATGTGATCGTCGGCCTGCGTCAGGGCTCATCGAGCGCGCCCAAGGCGGAGGCCGCGGGGCTCAAGGTCCTCACCATCGCCGAGGCCGTGCAGGCCGCGGACGTGGTCATGGTGTTGCTGCCGGACACCGAGCAGAAGCGGATCTACCAAGCCGACATCGAACCGAACCTCTCGGCCGGGAACTCGCTCGCGTTCGCGCACGGCTTCAACATCCACTTCGACCAGATCAAGCCACCCGAGGGTGTCGACGTGTGGATGATCGCGCCGAAGGGTCCCGGTCACCTCGTGCGGCGCACCTACACCGAGGGCGGCGGTGTCCCCGCGCTCGTCGCGGTGGCCCAGGACGCGAGCGGCAACGCACGTGCGGTGGCCCTCGCGTACGCGAAGGGCGTCGGCGCGACGCGCGGCGGCGTTCTGGACACCACGTTCCAGGAAGAGACCGAGACCGACCTCTTCGGTGAGCAGGTCGTGCTCTGCGGCGGGCTCGTCGAGTTGATCCAGAACTCGTTCGAGACGTTGGTGGAGGCCGGGTACCAGCCGGAGTCCGCGTACTTCGAGACGCTGCACGAAGTGAAACTCATCGTGGACCTGATCTACGAGGGCGGCATCGCCAACATGCGGTACTCGATCAGCGACACCGCCGAGTACGGCGACATGACGCGCGGACCGCGTGTCATCACGTCGTCCACCAAGGCGGAGATGAAGAAGATCCTCGGTGAGATCCAGAGCGGCGAGTTCGCTCAGGAATGGATCGCGGAGAACGAGGCCGGTCGGCCGAACTTCAAGAAGCTGCAAGAGGCGGGCCGCGCACATCCGATCGAGAAGGTCGGCGCCGAACTTCGCAAGATGATGCCGTGGATCTCCGCCGGGAAGGCCGCGCCGCAGGACGTCTCGGGGGGATGAACCCCGGTCCCGCGCGCTCGGTCGCGCGGGTCCATAGGCTGGCCGCGTGATCGTGGTGGCCGTTCTCGTCGGATATCTGCTCGGCACGTTTCCATCGGCCGATCTCGTCACGCGGCTCGCGACCCGCGGCCGGGTAGACATCCGCCAGGTAGGTACCGGGAATCCCGGGACCCTGAACGCGATGAAGTCGATCGGCACCCGCTGGGGGATCGTCGTCCTGGTCCTCGACGTGGCCAAGGGCATCGGTGCCGGGCTGCTCGGTCGGTGGATCGCGGGTGACGACGGTGCGTACGCGGCGGCCACCGCCTCGATCGCCGGTCACATCTTCCCGGTGTGGACGCGCTTTCGTGGTGGCAAGGGAGTGGCTACCTCGGTGGGCGCGTGCATCGCGGTGTTCCCGATCTACGTGCCACTCGACGTGGTGGTGGCCTACCTCGGCGCGGTGAGATCGAAGCGAGCCACGATCGGCACACAACTGGGATGCGTCATTTGGATGTCCGCCTCGCTGTTGTGGTTCGCGTTCGACTGGCCCAACCTCTGGGGTCCGGCCCCGGGGCGAGGGATGTTGGCGTTCTCGGTGATCGGCTCCGTGATGATCCTCTGGGCGTTCTGGCACGGCAACCGAGAACTGGCGCGCACGGCGGCTATCGCCGAGGCGGCCGGAGACGCCGGATGACCGTTGCGTTGGTGACGGACTCGAATGCGCAGTTGCCGCCGGCGCTCCGGGACCGGTTTGACGTGCGGGTGGTGCCGCTCGCGATCGTGCTCGACGGGCAGGAGTACCGCGAAGGGGTGGATCTCACGAACGAGGAGTTCTACCGGCGGCTGGCGGGTGGGGCCACGGTGACCACCGCGGCGCCCTCGCCGGGCAAGGTACTGGCGGTCTACCAATCTGCGGTGGACGCCGGCGCGACCCGGATCCTGTCCGTGCACATCGGATCGAACACCTCGGCCACGTGCAACGCCGTGCAGATCGCGGCGGACGCGTGTGACATACCGGTCGACGTCGTGGACACGGGCACCGCGTCGTTTGCGGTCTCCTGTTGTGTGTGGGCAGCCGCCGACGCGCTCGCCGCGGGCGCGGAGATCGAAGCTGCGGCCCACGCCGCGCGCGCCGCGGCTGCGACCGTCGGCAACGTTTTCGTGGTGGGCGCGCTGGATCTTCCCCGGCGCGGGGGTCGACTGGGCTGCGCCGTCACCGACGATGACGGCGTACCCGTCCTTGCTCTCGCCGAGGGTCGAATGAACGCCGTCGGCCGCGCGGCCACGATCGAGGACGCGGTCCAGGCGATGACCGACTACGTGGTGGGCGAAGCGCGCGGTCGGGAGCTTCGGGTCGGAGTGGGGGACGCCCTCAGCCCTCAGTTGGCGGACGCGCTGACCGACGCGATGCTCGAACGCCTCGAGATCGTCGACTTGGTCCGGTACGCGGTCGGTCCGTCGGTCGGAGCCCATACCGGCGTGGGCACAGTCGGCGCCTGCTTCTTCTGACCGCGATCAGTCAAGGCATGCGGTGCTGACCATCGTCGGTGACAGACCCTGCGGGTTCGTGGTGCACACTTCGGTTGCAACCGAGTCAGCGGCGCGGGCCCAGGTGTCGCCGGTCGCCTGCAGTAGATAGCCGAAGTCGACCTGGCTGCTGGCGCGGCCCGCCGCGAAACCGTTTTCACAGATGGGCTCAGTGAAGACGTTGGTCCCGGCTCCGAGGAAGGCGGCCGCCTCGGTGGCGGTGGGACACGCCGGAGTTGGGGCCGCCGCGGGCTGCGGGACGGTGGTCGTCGTGTCGCCCGCCTTCGTCGCGTCCTCGGCCTTGGTTGCGGCCGCTCGCACTTCCTTGGTGAGCTTCTTGGCGTCGCTCTTGAGCGATGTGGTGTCCGACGAGCATGCCGCGAACGACAGTGCCGCGATCCCGACCAGCGCGATCCGAGCAGTGGTGTGGGTGATGGCCATGGGGGATTCCTTACGTTGGATGGGTGTCGTGCGGCATCTATCGAGCCGTCGGCGGCTGCCCTTGAGGTCTGCTTGCAATGGCCGAGTGGCATCGGAACCGAAAGGCCGATTTCTCTCCCCGACCGCGCAGAAGCGCTCAGGTCGGGCCCGGAATCCGTCGATCTGGTGTACGACGACATCGGTCCGTCGGTCGGCGCGCTTACTGGCGCCGGAACCGTCGGCGCGTGCTTCTACCCGGAGGATCCATCGTGACCATTCCGCCGCTGGCCACGCCGATCGCGGCGCCGGGCTGGCATCAGGATCCGTGGGGCATGGCGCCACTGCGGTATTGGGACGGCGCGCAGTGGACCGGCCACGTGCACGGGACGCTTGCGGCGCCCGCGCCCGATCCGTCGCTCAAGTACCTCCTGCCGATCGGCCGCTCCGGTTGGGCGATCGCCGCGGGGTATCTCGGCCTGGTGTCGGTGCTGCTCATCTTTGCGCCGTTCGCACTCGCCACGGGTCTCCTGGCGTTGCGGGACATCCGGCGGAAGCCGGCGCTGCTCGGTGCCGGCCGCGCGTGGTTCGGCATCGTGATGGGCGCGATCTTCAGTGTTGGGTTGATCCTCGCCTTCGTGCTGTAGTCGCCATCGAGTCACTCGTCGGATCGGCCGCCGTTGTCCAGGGCGACCGACCGGAGCACGTCCGCGATGGGTGGGTACTCACCGACGCCCGTGGCTCGGTACAGAAAGCGAAGCCGCCGATCGGGGTCGACGATCGCGACGCCCGAGAGCCGTCGCCAGTCGCCGGTGACGCGGCCTTGACGGCCGCCCCGGCGCCACGCCGCGACGTATCGCCGAATCACACTCGGGCGCAACCACTCAGTTGGTCCGACCCGTCCAATTCCGACCGCGGCGTAGAAGTTCGCGTCGGGGTCGACCACACAGTCGAACGGCATGCCGTCGCGCATGAGGCGGGCGGCTTGGAAGCCGGCACCGGTGCCGATCGCGAGAACACCTGCGCCGCTGGCGACGATCTCGGGATACGCCCTGCGCACCTGCGCGAGGTAGTCGAGGCAGGGGATTCAGCCGTAGTAGCGAAGCGCAACGACGATCAGCGTTCGTTCCAAGAACGCGCCGAGTTCGACGGGCGACCCATCGGCGCGCTGAAGTCCGATGGTGGGGAGCTTCTCGCCGACGCCCATCACGGGCGCAAGTACCCGGCGTCGGCCTCGGTGACATTGGTTCCGAGTGCATCGACGGCCTGCGCGGCACCGAGGGGCACGAAAGTGGCTTCGGCGCGAGCGCGGGTGCGGCCGCCCTGGTCGGTCACGGCTGCGGCGGCCTCGATCCGGTCCGACTCGATCTGGGTGATCGACCCTTCCACCCGGTAGGGGGAGCCGACCTTGATCGGACGGTCGAACGTGGTGGACGTGGTGTGGGTCAACGCCCATTGGCCGGCGATGGCGATCGCGGCCCACGCCATGGCTTCGTCGAGGATCGTCAGCGTCACGCCGCCGTGCAGATAGGCAGGCGCGCCGGAAAATCGATCGTCGAGGGTGAAGTCGGCGAACACGATCTCCGCGGCGGTGTCGTGGAAGAACGGGATCCGCAATCCGGCGTCGTTCGTCGGTTCGCACGCGAAGCAGTTGCTGGCGAAACCCCAGCGCTCGTTTTTGAGTGGCCGCACGCTCATTCGCCGACGCTACCCGTCACTTCCTCGTCAACCGGCGCAGCTTCTCGGCCCGTCCTGTCATCTCATTGCAGATCCTGCGAACTCACGCGTGAAACGCAACCCAGGGCTTGCGTATTTGGATCGAGTTGGGAAATGGGGGTGGGGTCAATCTCGGATCACGAGTCCGCGGGGGGTATCGCGTGCGCCGGCGGCCCGGAGCGCGTCGGCGCCGGGATGCTCGCGGACGGCGACGCCGTCGATCTGGGTGATCTCGATCTTGCGCACGCGGCCGTCCTTGACCAACCGGACCAATGCCGGTGCCCATGCGCCGGATTCCGCGAAGGTGGTGAGCGTGCGTCCACCGCGTTCGAGGTAGGCGTGTAACGCGCCGTCGACGATGACCACGTACGCACCGGCGGCGCGGCTCGGTCGCCCTTTGCTGTCGGGCCAGGCCAGCGCGGCACCGTAGGGCTGGGCCGGGTCCGTGGCTGCCATCGCCCGCGGCTCGGCCTCGGGATCGTCGGTGCGGAAACTGCGGAGGCGGTCGACTGCACCTGGGAGCGCGAACTGCGCGGCGCCGAGGCCGGAGATGAAGTACCCGCGGCGGACGCGCCCGCTCTCCTCGAGCGCGCGCAACACGGGATACACCGCGGCGTATCCGCCGAAGATCCCCTCCGCCCGCACTGCTTCGCGCGTGACCACCCCGTGGCGTTCGAGGAGTTGGTTCGCGAGGGCGTGTGCACGTTCGGTCGGCGACGGACCTGCGCTGACGGGCGGGGCACTGCTGGACCCCACCTCGGAGCCGACACTTGCGGCTGCGGCCGCGCGTACGAGCGACCACCGGCCGGCGCCCGCGGGTGGCCCGACCCTGCGCAGTCCGCCGGGTCGGGGCCGAGCGCCGCGCGGTCCGGGTTTCCGTCGAGCCCCGCGGCCGAGCTGCGCGCGCAGCGGCACCAAGCTGTCGTTGGTGACGTAGCCCGCCCATACGAGGTCCCAGAGCGCGGCGAGGACCTCGGGCTCTGGGGCATTTGCGGCGGCTGCGAGGAGGTCTGGCCAGAACGATGCGCCGGCTCGGCCGAGGTGTTCGACGATGGCGTCCTGCAGATGTCCCTCGGGCCGGTCCAATGCCGGCGGGAGCAACAGCGGCGCACGGTCGCGAAACGCGAGCACCACTCGGCCGTCGCGCGGGCCGATCGGTCCCGCACCGGCCCAGATCAGATCACCGCTACTCATCAGCTCGTCGAGCTGATCGGGTCGGTACCCACTGACGCGGCTCGGCAGCACGTCGAGTTCGAGAGTCGACGCGGGAATCGGCGCACCTTGGAGCAGCCCGAGCGCGTCGAGCAGCGCGTCGACGCCGTGACGGGGCGAGTCCAGCGAATGCCAGGCCGGAAGGAAGCGAGCGAACACTTCGGCATCGACCGGCTCGACCTCGTGGCGCAGCTTGGCCAGGCTCCGGCGGCGCAATCGCTGGAGCACCGTGGTGTCGCACCACTCGCGTTCGTGGCCGTCGGGGCGGAACTCGCCCCGTACCACGCGGTCGGCGGCTTCCAACGCGCGGAGCGCCTCGACGAGTCGTTCCGGTGCCTGTCCGAATCGTTGCGCGAGTTCCTGGGTGACGAACGGCCCGTGGGTGCGGGCGAAGCGGGCGACGAGTTCGAGCAGCGGTTCGGGCTGGGACTCGGTGAACGCAGCGGGGAGGCCGGATGGAAGCGCACAACCGAACGCGTCGCGGTAGCGGGCCGCATCCTCGGCGGCGATCACGCGGGTGTCACCAGCCAGGGCGATGTCGATGACGCGTCGGTCTCGCCGGAGTTCGGCCAGCAGCGGTTCGACGGCGAGGTCGCTGCGCGCCGCCAGCTCGGCCTCGGACAGATCGCCGAGGTCCCGCAACAGATCGTGCAGATCGTCGAGCGTGCGGATGCGTTGGCGCGCCGAGGCCGTGAGCCGTTGGAGTTCGAGCTCGAGCTCACCGAGCGCATCCGCGTCGAGCAGTTCACGCAACTCGTCGGTGCCCAGCAGCTCGCGGAGTAGATCGCGATCGAGCGAGAGCGCAGCGGCCCGGCGCTCGGCCAGCGGTGCGTCGCCTTCGTACATGAAGGTGGCGATCCACGAGAACAGCAGCGACTGTGCGAACGGCGACGCCTTCGTGCTGTCCACGGTGACCATGCGGATCTTGCGGGACCGCAGATCGCGCAACACCTCCACCAACGCGGGCAGGTCGAACACCTCCTGAAGGCACTCGCGAGTGGCTTCCAGGATCATCGGAAAGCTCGGATGGTGCGACGCCACTTCCAGCAGGCCGGCAGCCCGTTGGCGTTGCTGCCACAGCGGGGTGCGCTCACCCGGCCGCCGTCTCGGGAGTAGCAGCGCGCGGGCCGCGGCTTCCCGAAAGCGCGCACCGAAGAGCGACGAACCAGGGAGGGCATCGACCACGAGGTCTTCCACCGCGTCCGGATCGAGGGCAAGATCCTCGATCGGGAAGTGTTCGATCGCGTCCGGCAGGCGGAGCACGATGCCGTCGTCGGACCAGAGCACCTGCACGTCCATCCCGAGCCGATCGGTGAGCAACGAACGCAGAGCCATGCCCCACGGCGCGTGGACGCGGGCGCCGAACGGGCTGAGGATGCAGACGCGCCAGTCGCCCAACTCGTCGGGGAAGCGTTCGACGACGATCGTGCGGTCGTCCGGGAGCACCCCCGTCGCCTCGACCTGCTCGTCGAGATACGCGACGAGATTGTTCGCCGCGAGTTCGTCGAGCGCGCTCGTGGCCCGCAGGTGCGCGATGGCGTCCTTCGGCGATAGCGCGCGCAGCTCGCGGGTGAACGCACCGATGGCGCGACCGAGTTCGATCGGTCGGCCGGGCTGGTCGCCGTGCCAGAACGGCAGGCGACCCGGTTCGCCCGGGGCCGGGATGACGATGACCCGATCGTGGGTGATCTGATCGATCCGCCAGGTGCTCGCGCCGAGCACGAACGTCTCGCCCGGCCGGCTCTCGTAGACCATCTCTTCGTCGAGTTCGCCGACGCGCGTTCCTTCGGGCAGGAACACGCCGAAGAGGCCGCGGTCGGGGATCGTGCCACCGTTGGTGATCGCGATCCGCCCGGCACCGTCACGCGCGCGAATGGTGCCGGCGATGCGATCCCAGACGATGCGCGGCCGCAAGCCGGCGAACTCGTCCGACGGATAGCGGCCCGCGAGCAGGTCCAGCACCGCGATGAACGCATCGTCCGAGAGGTCCGAGTAGTTGGCGCTGCGCCGGACGAGGGCCATGAGGTCCTCGACCTTCCACTCGTCGACCGCAGCCATGGCCACGATCTGTTGCGCAAGGACGTCGAGCGCGTTGCGGACGATGTGGGTGGACTCGATCGAACCGGTGACCATGCGATCCACGACCACCGCAATCTCGAGCAGGTCCCCCCGATACTTCGGGAAGATCTTGCCCGTGCTCGGCTCGCCCACCTGGTGACCTGCGCGACCGATGCGCTGGAGGCCGCGGCTCACCGCGCCCGGCGATTCCACCTGGATCACGAGGTCCACCGTCCCCATGTCGATACCGAGTTCGAGGCTGCTCGTGGCGACGAGCGCGCGGAGGCGGCCGGTCTTCAGCTGGTCCTCGACCATGAGTCGTTGCTCGCGAGCCAGCGAGCCGTGGTGGGCCTTCACGAGCTCCTCGCCCGCGAGTTCGTTCAGGCGCGCCGCGAGCCGTTCCGCGAGCCGCCGCGCGTTGCAGAAGATCAACGTGGTGTGGTGGGCGCGGATGAGTTCCAGAATGCGCGGATGGACGTGCGGCCAGATGGAGGAACGGGCCTCACCGTCAAGCGGCGCGTTCGGGTCCTCGATGCGGGTCCCCATCGCGCCCATGTCCTCCACGGGCACGATGACTTCGAGGTCCAACTGCTTTCGGGTGCCAGCGTCGACGACGGTCACCGGTCGCAGTTCGTGCTCGTCCCGGCCGCCGAGGAACCGCGCGATCTCGTCGAGCGGACGTTGCGTCGCGGAGAGTCCGATGCGCTGCGGCGGCTGCTTCGAAATGGCGTCGAGGCGTTCGAGCGACAGGGCCAGATGCGCGCCCCGCTTCGTGCCGGCCACGGCGTGGATCTCGTCGACGATGACCCACCGAACGTCACGCAGGGTCTCGCGCGCCCCCGAAGTGAGCATGAGATAGAGCGACTCGGGGGTCGTGATGAGGATGTCCGGCGGGTTCCGGCGCAGCGACGCCCGTTCCTTCGCGGGCGTGTCACCGCTGCGGATCCCGACGGTCGGCGTGTGCAGCTTCGTCCCCAGCCGTTCGGCCGCGAGCGTCGCCCCCGCCAGCGGGGCGCGGAGGTTCTTCTCGACATCCACCGCAAGCGCCTTGATCGGCGAGAGGTAGAGCACGCGAGTGCGCTCGGCCTTCGGGGGAACGGGTTCGGTGGCGAGCTGGTCGATGGCCCACAGGAACGCAGCAAGGGTCTTGCCGGAACCGGTGGGGGCGAGGATCAGGGTGTGATCGCCGGCCGCGATGGCGGGCCAGCCCTGTGCCTGCGCGTCGGTCGGGGCGCCGAACGTGGTGGCGAACCACTCGCGCACGGGTGCGGAGAACGGCGCGAGTGCGTCTGAACCCGACGGCTCCGGCGACGCTCGATCTCCCACCTCGCGACGGTAACCCGGCCGCCTTCTCGTCGCCGAGCGGTTGCGGGCTCCCGCCCGACCATCTATTTCCCGGTGCGCTCGCGGTGCTTGCACCCGGGCCAACAGCAGGGCCGCCGTTGACCTTCCTCCAACTCCTCTTGGGTTCGGCGGATGCGGCGTTCTCTCGTGGTCTGCTGCTTGGCATCCTCGACCCAGCAGATGAACTCGTTGCGGGCGAGGGGCGTGATGTCCTTCCACGCATCGAGCGCGGTGCGGTTCGCGCTCAGCGCCCTCCGCAAGTCGGCCGGCAGTTTGTGCACCACGCCACCGGGCACGCGCGGGCCACTCATCGGGCCCACAATACCGAGGCGCTCAGCCTTGCCGGTCAGCCCAGGGGGGCGGCGACGATCGCGTCGGCCCAGCCGACATCGGGTCGGGGACGGGGGGTTGGCACGGTGAAGCCGTCGGGGACGTCGATCTCCATGCGAACGAGCGCACCGCCGAGGGACTTGCCGAGATTGTCCGAGCGCAGCGATCGGGGTCCGCCGCCCCCGAGCGCGGCCCGCAACACGAAGTTCAGCGCCCGTACGTTCGCCGCTTCGTAGCGGACGACCTCACCGCGCACGAGCGATCCGAAGTGGGCCTTGACTCGTTCGGCCGTCACCTCGCCGACGATGAGGTCGTACCCCGCGTCGTCGTAGGCGAACAACGCGATGTCCGACGTGTCCCCCTTGTCGCCGGCGCGATACCCGCAGAAGTCTCGAAGCTGTGTCATCTCGCTCTCTCCATCTTCACGGCATTCCTTCGGCGCACGACGCACGTGCTCCAAGCGGAGTCGATCACATCGTCGTGCGGTGGTGCCCATCGAGTTGCGCTCAGCGTCGTTCAGCGAGCGTGGTCTCCGCCAACTCGACGTTGGTGATCAGCCGGGAGCTGATCGTCAGGACTTTGCGGTTGCGTCCGCGACGTGACCGCCACCGAGGCCGACGCTCTGTTGGGTTCGGAACTCTCCGTGCACGTCTCGCCCAGTTGTGTGACCATGAGCTGGTCCTCGCCCGGCGCGGGAGTCAAGGCCGCCGCTACGACGAGTTCACGCCCGCACCCACCCCTCCGCCCGCCAGACCTGAACGACGGGCCGGATGGTCGCAGGTGGGTTCTACACTTGGGGCATGTCTGTTGTGCCACACCCCGACGAGCCGGTCTCGCTCACGCTTCTCCCACCTGACGAAGCGTTGAAAGCGGCGCGGCCGGTTCCCAACCTCGAGGAACTGGCGATCGAGGGCCTCACCGAGGCGGAGTGGAAAGCATTCGAACAGGCACTCGCTGAGCGGTGACGACCGCTCCATCTGATGCTGTCGTGGTCGACACGATGGTCGTCTCCGCGTTGATGAACTCCGCGCATGACCCTTCGGCGGCGCGTTACCTGTCTCTGATCGCGGGTCGTCTGGTCCTCGTCTCGTTCGTGACGGTCACCGAGATGCGCTACGGGGCGCGCAAGGCGCACTGGGGTGAGCTACGCCGCCGCGGGTTGGAACGCGACCTGTCCCGTTTCGTTTTCGTTGTTCCCGACGACGCGCTGATGGTCGCGTGCGCAGAGTTACGCGCCGATTGTGAGCGGGTCGGTCATCCACTCGGCCAGAAGATCCACGAAGCCGACCGGTGGATCGCCGCGACCGCAATGAAGCTCAGCGTGGAACTCGTCTCCGACGACGGCGTCTTCGGAGACGTTCCCGGGCTCACGGTCATCTCCAGCACAATCTGACGACCGAAGGCCCGGCCGACGCCTCGCGACGCGAGCGGTCGTTGCCGACGAGTCCATCACATCTACGTCGCCGAGCTGCTCGGCCACGCCCGCCTCGAAACCACCCAGATCTACACCCGTGTCAGCATCATCAAACTCACGGAAGTCCACGCCCGCACCCGCCCCTCCGCGACCGGCACGGGCGGAAGGGTCGCTGGTGGGTCGTAGACTGTGGGCGTGACGATCGCGGATCAGCTCTTC
>JANPMG010000181.1:0-1535 GCA_031422675.1 Acidimicrobiia bacterium
GTCGTTGCAATCCGCAGCGAAGGGTTGGGGCGCCTACTGGGTACCCGGTGGCATGAAGGCGGCGGCGCGGTCCTGGCGCACTTCGGTGTTGGGCGCACGCCTGGCCGCCGCCACCGGTCGGTACACGGAAGTGCGGTACGAGCAACTTCGCGGCGGAGATCCCCTGCCGCTGCAACAGGCGTTCGCGGCGGCCGGGATCGACGTCGACACCGCCCAATGCGTCGCCCTGCTCGACGAGTTCTCGCTCACCCGGATGGCGGCCGGCACCGCACCGAGCAGCATCACACTCGGCGGGGAAATGGCCCAACGACTCAACACGCTCCAGGAGCCGAAGGGCTTCTTCGGACGCGGTGCCGTCGGCGGGTGGGCCGAGTCCTGGACCGCCGCGGACCGGCTCCTCTTCGACTCGGTCGCCGGTGATCTCCTGATCGAACTCGGGTACGAGAACGACCACTCGTGGGCCGGCAGCGCGCGGCGGCATTTTTCCTATCGGGCCGACGTCACGGTGCGCCGCCTCGTCGGCAAGGTCGGCCGGCGCATCGGGCGACGAGCGGACCGCATCCTCGGCCAACTCCCCGACTGAGACGGCGCCGGGCGCTCAGAACAGTTCGATATCGCCGAGGGTGAGATCCCAACGGGTGGGGGCGGCACCGTCACCGATCGGGCGGCAGGTCAGCACCGGGCCAATGCGCGGCAAGCGCACCATTGCGCCGGGCCACACCGGCGGACCGCCGAGACCCAGGACGTAATCGGCGTCGGCGATTCGGGCGAGCTCCCTCACCAGTCGTGCGGCGCCGGGCCGGTCGCCCGCGGGCGTGAGCAACGCGACGAGCGCCGCCTCGCGCGCCGAGCCGCGCGCTCGGATCCGAAAGATCGCGAGCCCGTCCCGCACGCCGGTAGACGCGGGGAGCGCGCGGTAGCCGAGCAATGGAGTCCCGAACCGCCACCGCAGGAAATCGCCGGTGACATTCGTTACGAGGCCCGAGCTCGGCGCGCGGCGCGCAAGGAGCGCGTCGATTGCCGGCGCGTCGGCCAGGACCTCCGCCGCGGGGAGCCCGGCGGCGGACGGTGTGGACCAGCGATCGGCGGGAACTCGGGCCTTCGCGATGCGCGCCACGCGGCGCCACCGGGTCGGGCGCACCACCGTGGGCAAGGTCCCGACTTCGCGCCAGCCCATCTTGAGGTAACCGGGTCGGCTCTGGTCGTTGGGCGTGTTGAACACGAACTCCACCCCCTCGGCGGCGAGTTCGTCCAGCGCGTGCAACGTGAGCCGGGTGAAGATCCCGCGCCCCTGGTAGTCCGGATGCGTCGCCGTATCGACCGCGCGCACCGCCCGAACCACCCCGTCGCCGGCGAGGAACTCCCATCGCATGAGCGTGCGGAAGCCCGCGATGCGATCACCGTCGCACGCAATCCACGCCGGCGACGTCCCGAACGCGTTCTCCAAGTGCTTCCACGCGAACAACGCCTCGTACCGATCGTCGACCTCGCGGCCGAGGGAGACGCGCAAGACGTCGAGGATGGCGGCGCGGTCG
>JANPMG010000182.1:0-11208 GCA_031422675.1 Acidimicrobiia bacterium
GTGCTGCTGCGCAGCACCTCAGGACGCCAAAACACGGAAGGGGTGAGCGCGTGGTCGTGATCTTGGTGCTCCTGCCGGTTGGGCTGCTCGTGCTCGCGGCGGTCGCGGCGCTGATCTCGGTCCGGCGATCGACGCTCAGGATCACTCCTGCGGGCGTGGAGTTCCGGAACTACCCGCAGCCGATCAAGCAGATTCCGCTCGCCGATGTGGTCCGGTTCGAGGCGCCCGCTCCCGTCGGCAACTTCCCGAGCGCGCGACCCAAAACCGCGGTGCTCGTCCTCGTGGACGGCTCGCGCCTCGCGGTCCGCAGCGTGGCGGAACCCGACGCGGGCTACGGGATCGAGGCGCTCAATGCTCGACTGGACCTGCTCCGGCACCAGTAACCGCACCGCACCGTTTTGGCGTCCTGAAGTGCTGCTCCGCAGCACTTCAGGACGCTGAAACCGCCGACGGGGTGGCAGAGTGAGCGTATGACCTACGCGTTCGATCCCGAGTTGGCCCCATTCGTCGAGATGCTGCCGGCGGGCGACCTCACCGACGTTCATGCCGCCCGCGCCGCGATCGCCGCGATCATCGCCCCGATGAACGCTGACGTCGACGTGGCCGGCCTGCGGATCGAGGACCACACCGTCGCCGGCCCCGACGGTTCGCCGCCGGTCCTCGTGCGCGTGTACTCGCCGGATTCGGCCGCGCCCGCGGCGGGGCGGCCGGCACTCCTCGACATCCACGGCGGCGGGTTCGTCGTCGGTGACATCGAGATGGAGCACGGGTTCGCGGCCGGTACTGCACGTGCGCTCGACGCGGTGATCGCGGTCGTCGAATACCGGCTCGCGCCGGAGCATCCGTTTCCGGCCGGACTCGAAGATTGCTACGCGGCACTCGTATGGCTGCACGACAATGCCGGCGCGCTCGGCGTCGACCCGGCCCGGATCGGTGTCGGTGGTCAAAGTGCGGGCGGTGGCCTGAGCGCGGCGACTGCGCTCCTCGCCCGTGATCGCAGCGGACCGTCGCTCTGTTTCCAGTTCCTCGGAATTCCGGAACTCGACCACCGGCTCGAGACCACGAGTATGCGCACCTTCGTGGACACGCCGATGTGGAATCGTGCCAACGCGGAACGCAGTTGGAGCTGGTACCTCGGCGGAGATTCGGCCGAGGTTTCGCCGTACGCGTCCCCTTCGATCGCGACGGACCTCGCCGGCCTCCCACCCGCGTACGTCACGACCATGGAGTTCGACCCCCTGCGCGACGAAGGCATCCTCTACGCGCTCCGACTCATGGAGGCCGGCGTCTCGGTGGAGCTCCATTCCTTCCCCGGAACGTTCCACGGGTCCGCCGCAGTCCCGACCGCCGCGGTCTCACGCCGGGCGACCAAAGAGCAGACGGTCGCGCTCGCACGCGGCCTGGGTGTGGAGCTCTAGGAACCGGTCGGGGCGTCACCGGCGAAGGCCAAGATCTCCCCGCGCCCGATCTGGGTGAGCATGCTCGCACTGTCGAGGTAGACCCGCTCGTTCACGATGCGGTCGCCTTCGAAGAAGAACACCGCGATCACCGGCACGCGAAACGTCTTCCCGGTCGGCTCCAGGCCGTAGAACTCGCCGAGATTGGTACCGAGCAGATCGAACTCGGAGATCACCGCGTCGTCGGCCACGTGGTGACGCACGTTCTCATGCCGTTGGTCGGGAAATGCGGTGCGTTGGTGGCGGTGATACGCGAGGACTTCTTCGTCGCCGTCGTAGACCTGACCGGTCGGCATGATCTCGTAGTGCGGATGACCGTTGAAGGTGGCCAGCGTACGGTCGAACTCCTGATCGATCTCGGAGCGAAAGTGCTCGTCGATCACGTCGAGCCGGCGTTGGCGGAGATCGTCGCTGATCACGTCGACGAACCTATCTCCATCGGGAGCAGGTTCGAGACGTCGGCGACGAGGTCGAGCGACTCCAAACGCGCGACCTTGGTCCGCGGCGCGTGGGCGATCATCAGCTCGTCGGCGTCGGCGTGCGCGGCGAACTCGTCGAGATATTCCTTCACCGCACGGGGCGTTCCGACGGCGCAGTACCGCATCATCGCCGCAATCTGTTGCCCTTGGGGTGAGGCCAGGATCTCGTCGGCCTGGTCGTCGGAAAGGCGCTGACCACGCGCCACGAACCGAGCAACTCGCGCTCGACGCACCGCGACGAGCTCCTCCTGAGCTTCGTCATCGCTCCTTGCCGCGATGACGTTGACCCCCGCGATCACGTACGGCTCGGCTAGCTGGGCCGAGGGTCGGAACTCACTTCGGTAGTCGGCCACGGCCGCTTGCAAGTCTTGGGGCGCGAAGTGCGATGCAAACGCGTACGGAAGCCCCAGTAGTGCGGCCAGCTGCGCGCCGAAGCGTGACGAACCGAGTATGTACAACGGAACGTCGGTCCCCTTGCCGGGGATCGCCTCCACCCCGTCGATCAGCGTGCTGGTACTGAGATACCCCTGCAACTCCAGGACGTCCTGCGGGAACTGTTCCGCGGCGCGCGGATCTCGCCGCAGTGCGCGGACGGTGCCCTGATCGCTGCCCGGCGCGCGTCCGAGCCCGAGGTCGATACGTCCGGGGTGCAAACTCGCGAGCGTCCCGAACTGTTCGGCGATCACCAGCGGCGAGTGATTCGGCAGCATGATTCCGCCCGCGCCCAGCCGAATCGTGCTCGTGTGCGCGGCCACATGGGCGATGAGCACACTGGTGGCCGAGGACGCAATCGCCGCCATGTTGTGATGCTCCGCGTACCAAACCCGCCGATAGCCGCGCGCTTCGGCGCGTTGCGCGAACTCGACGCACCCGGTCAACGCGTCCCGGGCCGTGCCCTCACGCTCGATGATCGCGAGGTCGAGAATCGAGATCGCGAGGGTGCGGGCGGCCATGGCTCGATGATTGTGCCACCCACGAATCGAGTTCCTCCGGGTCAGTCCTCGGAGTGTCATGCGTTCACGCATGTTACGATGCGCATATGCCGAAGACAGTGCAGATCCGCGACATCGACGACGACGTGTACGCCGCGCTCGCCCGCCGGGCCGCGGAGTCTGGCGTGACCGTGCCCGAACTGCTCCGGAGGGAAGCGGCCCGCCTCGCCAAACAACCCACCATGGAAGAGTGGCTCGCTCGCACCCACCGCCGCCCCTCGGACATCACCACCTCGGAAGTCCTCGCGGCCCTCGACGACCTCCGCGGTGAACGACCCGATGCTGGTCATTGACGCGAGTGTGCTCTTCGAGGCAGTCGCCGATACCCCGAAAGCCGCGGCCATCGGAGTTCGGCTCCTCGAGGATTCGGATGTTCACGCTCCCCACCTCGTCGACGCGGAAGTCCTCTCGGTCGTCCAACGTCACCACCGCGTGGGCCGCCTCGACGCCACGGCCGCGACCCAAGCCGTCAGCGATCTGCGCGACTGGCCCGGCCGGCGGTGGGCGCACCGAGACCTCCTGAGCCGCGCGTGGGAGTTGAGGAACAACGTCACCGGGTACGACGCGCTCTACGTTGCCTTGGCCGAATCGCTCGATGCGACTTTGTTCACGCTCGACCACCGACTCGCCAACGCTCCCGGCCTCCGCTGCTCGGTCGAGGTCCTTCCCGACTGAGCCCGCAACAGGGTTTCGTCGGCGCCAGTACGATCCGGCGTCGAAACCGCCGGGGAAACGGAGTCACGGGCAGTGGAATGCGCGCAGTGCGGCGAGGTGAATCGGGAGGGCGCCCGGTTCTGTAGCGGGTGCGGCACCGCGCAGGCCCGCCACTGCACCAGCTGCCAGGCTGAACTCCGCGCCGCCGCCAAGTTCTGCGACGAGTGCGGCACGCCCGCCGGGAACGCACCCGGCGTACCCGTAGCGTCGACCGCACCGGCGGCCACCGCCACCCGCAAGATCGTCACCGCACTTTTCGCCGACCTCGTCGGTTCCACATCGTTCGGTGAGCGGACGGATCCCGAGGTGGCCCGGGTCGTGATGGCCCGCTATCACGCCCTCCTCCAGGACGCGATCGACGCGCACGGCGGCACCGTCGCCAAGTTCATGGGCGATGGCATGATGGCCACCTTCGGGATTCCCGAGATCGCCGAGGACGATGCGCTTCGGGCCGTGCGCGCCGGCGTGGACATTCAGCGCCGATTCACGGACTTCGCGGCCGAGGTCGCCGCGCAGCATCGCGAGACCTTGGGTCTGCGAGTTGGCGTGAACACCGGTGAGGTTGTCATCGCGAGCGGCGACGCCGACCTGGTGGGCGACGCACTCAACGTCGCAGCTCGCATCGAGCACGCGTGTCAACCGGGGAACGTAACCGTCGGAGAAGAGACCTGGCGCCTCACGCGCGGCGAGTTCGGCTACGAGTCGCTCGGCGATGTCACCGTCGCCGGTCGAGCCCAGGCCGTCGCGATCTTCGAGGTCATCGCGGGTGGCGCAGCCGAGGTCGAGACCGCCGCGCCGTTCGTTGGGCGCGCACCCGAGATGGCATCACTCCGCCGGGCGTTCGATGCGGCCGTCGCTGCCCATGCGGCGCGGCTCGTCACCGTGCTCGGCTCCCCCGGGGTGGGCAAGACCCGCCTCTCTCGTGAGCTGTGTGCCGCGGTCGCGGCCGACGAGAACGCCATCACCATCGAGCTGCGCTGCGACCGCGCCGGTGACGCCACCTTCGCACCCATCGCGCAACTGATTCGCGATGCCACCGATCTCGGTGACGACCCTGACCCCGCCTCCACTCGCGAGCGGCTCGGCACCCTGCTCGCCGATGACGAGCCCGACCGGGAACGACTCGTCGACGTCTTCGCCGGTCTGGTCGGTGCGGCGCCGTCCCGTTCGGTCGAGGAAACATTCTGGGGAGTACGGCGTCTCGTGAGCGCGAGCGCCCGCGACCGGCCGATGGTCGTCGTGATCGACGACATCCAGTGGGCCGAGCCGCTTTTCCTCGACCTCCTCGAGCACCTCGCCGAGTGGGTGCAGGACGTTCCGCTCCTCTTGCTCTGTCTCGCCCGGCCCGAACTCCGAGACGTGCGGCCTTCACTGGCTGAACGTAACCGCCGCGTCGAGGATGTGATCGCGCTCGACGGGCTCGATTCCGCGGCGACCGAGGCACTCGCGGCCGGCCTGCTCGGCACCGACCACCTCCCGGCGGGGCTCGTCGAGCGGCTCCCCACGTCCACCGACGGCAATCCGTTGTTCGTGCGCGAGCTCGTGCGCATGCTCGTGGATGACGAAGTGATCCACCGCGTCGACGGTGTGTGGGAACTCGCGATCGATGCCGACGCGGTCGAGGTGCCACCGACGATCCAGTCGTTGCTCGCGGCGCGTGTGGAGCGGCTCCCGAACGACGAACGAATCGTCCTCGAGCTCGCGTCGGTGATCGGTGCGGAGTTCAACCTCGGCGCGCTTCGTGAGCTCGCCGACGCGCGCGCGCCGCTCGTGTCGCTGTTGGAAGCGATGCGGCGGAAGGAACTCGTCGAACCGACCGGCGCGTACTGGGGCGACGAGCCCGTGCACCGGTTTCACCACGTCCTCATTCGTGACGCGGCCTACCGCCGCCTCCTCAAGACCACTCGCGCCGATCTCCACGAGAAGGTTGCGGTCTGGACGGACGCCGCCGCGTCCGGCCTCATCGGCGAGCACGAAGCCGTCATTGCGTTCCACTACGAGCAGGCCTACCGCTACCGCTCGGAGCTCGACCGCGTCGACGACCACGTCACCGGGCTCGGCCGCCGCGCCGCCGAGCTGTTGTCCGGCGCATCCGACCGCGCGCTCGGCCAAGACGACCTCGCGGCGGCGGGTACGTTGGCGCGCCGCGCGCTGGCCCTGCTCCCCTCGACCGACGCGAGCGCACGCGCCGAGCTCCTCACCACCGCATGCGAGTGCACGCTGTCGTCCGGCGATGTTGCCGGCGCTCGTCCGGTGATTGAGCAACTGCGCACCGAAGCTGGCGACGATCCAACGCTGGGCGCGTGGGCATCGTGCTTCGAGGCGCAACTCGTCGGCCTCACCGACCCCGACGGTCTCGTCGGCGCGGAAGCGATTGCGACCGGCGCGGCGAAGGTGATGGAAGAGCTCGGCGACGGTGCGGGCGAAGCCAAAGCCCACCAGGTCCGTGCCGGGCTGCTCGCTCGCCTCGGGCGCGTCGGCGACGCGGAGCTGGAACTGGACCTCGCCCTTGGCGCCGCCCGCCGGGTGGACGACCGGCGTCGCGTCACTGCGGTCCTCGGCGCCGCGCCGCTCGCCGCGCTCTGGGGCCCGAGCCCGGTCGCCCGCGCCGGCGGCCGCTGTCTCGACGTCGTACGGCTGCTGCGCATCACCACCGCGTCGCCCTCGGTCGAAGCGACCTCCATGCGGTGCCAGGCGGTGCTGGAAGCGTTGCGGGGCCGGTTCGATGTTGCCCGCTCGATGCTCGACGCGTCGCGCACCACCCTGGAGGAGCTGGGTCTCCGCCACGGGCTCTTGGAAACCTCGTACCTCACCGGCGTGGTGGAACTCGTCGCCGGTGATCCCGCTGCGGCTATCGCACCGCTGCGCGAGGCGTACGAGGGCCTGATCGAGATGGGTGTCGGCATCGACGCCGGGCGCGCCGCGGCGCTGCTCGCGCATGCGCTCGTCGCCGAAGGCCGCATCGACGACGCGGAACCGTTCGCGGCGGCCAGCGAACAGCTCGCCGGCCAGGACCTCAAGACCGCGATCGCGTGGCGGGTCGCACGCGCCGAGGTCCTCGCGGCACGGTGCGATGTGACCGGGGGTGTCGCGCTCGCGGCCGAAGCAGTCGAGATCGCGGCCGCGACCGACCTCGTCATCGACCATGCCGACGCGTGCGTCGCGCTCGCGTCGCTGCACGCGCAGGCGGGCGATGACGCCGCCACCCGATCGGTGCGCGGAGAGGCCCGGCGCCTCTACGACCTCAAGGGCGCGACGGTTCCGGCCGAGCGGCTCGCTGACGAGCCCAGCCGCATTTCCGTCGCGGGCCCGGCAACCACTCCGCCGCTGGCCCCATCAGCGGGGAAATCTGACGCCACCTCCAACGCCACCGACCCTCGGACACCGGACGCCGTCAAACGGCTCGATGAGCTGGACTCCGCGGAACCCGCCGACCCTCGCACTCCCCAGCCGCTCAACGACGCCGTCGTGGCGGTCATTGAGATCGGCGCGCAGCTCGGCCGGTGGTCCGAGATCCCCGAACGCTTCGCGCCCGAGGTCACGCTCCACGATCGCCGCCGGCTCGTCGGGGGGCGGCGCGACCGCGGGCGGGAGGAGCTGCTCGCATCGGACGCGGCGCTCGGCTCCGTCGGGCTCGACACGCCGATCGAACGGTCGGTCATCGCGGTGCGGGGCGATCGCCTCGCGCTCGTCGAGGGAGGGACTTCCACGGACGATGGCCTTGAGTCCACCTTCCTGACCCTGATCGAGATAGACGAAGCCGGTCGGGTCGCATCGCTCGACCTGGTGGACGACGAAGACCTCCTCACTGCCGTCGCCGAGCTCGACGCGCGGTACCTCGCCGGCGAGGGTGCACCGCATGCACGAGTTCTCCGGATCGTCGGCCGATTCGCGACCAGTCGGAACTCCGCCGATCTGCTGTCACCCGACTTCGTCGCGGTCGACCACCAACGGATCGGCTACGGCGAAGGTGACCGCGACTACCTCAGGGCCGCGACCGAGGCGCTCGACGAGCAGTACTCAACACGGCGCGAGATCTTCCGTACCGTACACATCTCGGGAAACGCAGTGCTCGGGGTCCGCGATGACTTCAAGGTCACCGACGACGACGGAACCTACACCTGGAGCGGAGTCCTCGTGGCGGCGGTCGACGCGACTGGCCGCGTCGACCGCCTTGAGTTTTTCGACCTCGAGGACTGGGACGCCGCGCTCGCCCGCCTCGATGAGCTGGGTTCCGCGGAACCCGCCGACCCCCGCCACCCGCGAGCGGAGAACTGGGCCTCCCAACGGCTGGCCGAGGTCGTCGACCTCGCCCACGCCCGGGACCTCGCCGGGAATCGCGCTCTGCTCGCCGACGACTTCGAGCGTTTCGACCGTCGCCGCGGCGCGGCCGCTCCCGACACCCACGGCCCGGACGAGTGGGTCGCGGCACTCGATGCCTGGTTCGACGTCGGCATGGAACGCCTCTCCGTGGAGCCGATCGCCGTGCGTGGCGAACGCCTCGTACTTGCACTCATTCAGCTCAGCAACGCTGAGGGCGCCCTCGTTCCGTTCCTCGGCGTCTGGCAGACCGACGACTCCGGCCTCTTCGTCCGGGCGGTTCACTTCGACGAGCACGCGCTCGCCGACGCGATCGAGGAACTCGATGCCTGGTACCTCGCGGGCGAGGGGGCGCCGCACGCGCGGGTGCTCGGGGTGGGGCTCGCAGCATGGGTTGCCGTGCGGGACTACGACACCGACACGCTAGGACGAGTGCTCGCGCCAGACCTCGTCACCGTCGATCACCAACGGATCGGCTTCGGCACGGGCGACCGGGCCGCGTTCCTCGATCTGGAGGACGTCAACCACGGGGTCATCTCCCGGGTCTCGGAGTTCGCCCGCACCGGATTTGTCGCAGGCGACGCTATCCTCGCCATCCACGAGTCACGCCGAGCCGATCAGCACGGCGGCGAGTTCGAATGGTTGTCCTGCGTGCTTATGCACGTCGACACCTCCGACCGCGTCGACCGCATCGAGTGGTTCGACCTCGAGGACTGGCCCGCCGCGCTCGCCCGACTCGACGAGCTCGGGGCGGTCGCCACGCAACCCGAACCAGCTTTGACCAACGCCGTGTTTCGGCGGGTCGGGAGCATGGACGTTGCGTTCTCCGCTCGCGACTGGAGTTGGTTCCACACCAACTACGCGCCGGACTTCGTCGCCGACGATCGGCGCCCGACCGTCAACTCGGGCCGTAACGTGGGCATCGCGCCGAGCATCGCTCTCGCCGAAGCGCTCGCCGATACGTTCACATCGGTGACCCAGGAGCCGGTCGCGATCCGTGGTGAGCGGCTGGTCCTGATCCGGCGTGTGTTCCACCAGCCGGAGAGCTTCGACCTGGAGATCGTCGTCCTCGTCGAGCAGAACGAGGACGAGCTGATCAGCCATTTCCTCCTCTTCGACCCCGACGATCTCGCTGCGGCACTCATCGAACTCGACCGCCGGTACGCCGCGGGTGAGGGCGCAGGACATGCCGACGTCATCGAGGTCTTGTCCGATGGCTACGCGGCGATGAACCGGCGGGACCTCGACGCGTGGGCCGCGATCCACGCGCCCGGCGCCCAGAACTACGACCACTCGCCCATCGGGTTCGGCGAACTCGGCACCGAGCAGTACGCGCAGTACATCCAGGCCGCATTCGAACAGGTACCGGACTTCGTCTTGACGCCCGCGACACTGGAAGTTCGAGGCCGAGTCGCCCTGGTCTCAGTTCCAGTGCGCGGCGAAACGCCCGAGGGCCTCATGTTCGAGTCGGACCTCGTCGTCCTCACGGTCCTGAACGAGGACCTGAGGATCGTCGAGGACCACTTCTTCGCACCCGAGCAGTGGCCCGAGGCACGTGCCCGTTTCGACTCGCTCACGACCGAGGCCGAGACGACACCACGCGCGATCCTCAGCGAGACACAGAACACCGCCGTACGCGCGATCGTTCACCTGGGGCAGCTGGCCACGACCGACCTCCCAGCCGCGCTGGACCTCCTGACCCGCGACGCACACGGCGCAGATCGTCGGAGCGGTCCGCTCCATTCGGCCACGGCGAGCAGCCGAGCCGAGTGGGTCGACGTCCTGACCTCCATGGCCGAGACCTTCGACACGTTCGCTTTTGCCCCACTCGCCGTCCGGGGCGACCAGTTGGCACTCCTGCGTTACACCATGACCCGAGACGGGTTCGACTCCCAGGGCCTTCTACTGGTCGAAACCGATGCGACCAGACTGATCGCCGCCCTCGACAGCTTCGACGAGGAGGACTTCGCCGCGGCGCTCGAGGAACTCGACGCTCGATACCGGGCCGGCGAAGGCGCGGAGCACGCCGACATGCTCGACTGGATGGCCGCCGTCAGCCGCGCCATGCGCGAACGCGAACCCGGTGCGGCCACGGTGCGCGCGTTCATGGCGCCCGACTTCGAACTTGTGGACCACCGCACCCTTGGCTACGGAGCGGTGGATCTCCCCACGCTCATGACGCTGCAGGACGCCCGGGACGATCAGGTCACCGATGACCGCAAGTTCCATCGCACCCGCGAGATCAAGGGCAACGCGGTCCTGGCCTGGTACGACACCACGGCCTCGGCGCCCGACGGCGGCCAGTTCACCTGGTCGCACTGGGTGGTCTGGCACCGCGTCAACGGGCTCTGGGCCCGACTGGAGATGTTCGACCTCGACGACGAAACCGCCGCCCGCGCCCGCTTCGAGGAACTGTCGGGTGCCGACCACCCGACCGCCCGACCGCCGGAGGTGGAGAACCAACTCACGCGGACGTTGTTTGAGTCGTTGGTCCGGATCGCGAACGTCGAGATGGAGGCCATGGACCTCGTGGCCGAAGACGTCGTCATCCGGGACCACCGTGCGGGGGTCTCCGGCGGGACAATCACCGGCCGTGATGCATTCGTCGCGAATGCCGGCGCCCACCTCGACGTGTTCGCGCAAGTCCGTCCGACCGTGCTCGCAGTCCGCGGCGAGCACCTTGCACTGATACAGATGGAATTCGAGACCGACGGCTTCGTCTCGACCCGGCTCAACCTCTTCGAGACGAACGAGGCCGGACAGCTTCTCGCGTTGGGAGTCTTCGACGAGACGGACTTCGGGCGCGCGCTCGACGAACTCGACGAGCGCTTCATCGCCGGCGAAGGGCCCAACGACGAGTATCTGATCCGACGGTCACGGGACTTCACCCGGTCGATGGCGCAGCTCGACGGCGCCGCGACCCTTGGGCTGCTCGATCCCGAGATCGAGTTCGTCGACCACCGCCCGCTCGGACTCGGGACCACGGGCATCGACGGCGTTCGGAGCATCGTCGCCGCTCGCGCCGAGCAGGTCACCGAGGACGTCTCGTACTTCCGGACGCTTTCGGTCCGCGGCGACGCGGTCCTCGGCCTGCTCGATTCACGTGGGGTCGACGAGCACGGGACCGCCGCGCTCTACGAGATGTACTGGGTGTCCCAGTTCGCCGCCGGGAAGGTCGTCTGGAACGGCTGGTACGACCTGGCCGACCACGCCGCGGCGCACGCCAAGTTCGAAGAGCTCGCCGCC
>JANPMG010000183.1:0-24933 GCA_031422675.1 Acidimicrobiia bacterium
GAGCTCGTCTACCCCCTTGAGCGCCCGTTTGAGCGTGGACACCACTTCCTTGGCGCGACCCTCCGGCGGGGCGTATTCGAGCCGGAAGTGGTCGTCGACATCCACTCCCAAGCCCTTGCGCGGGAGATCGCGAACATGACCGAAGCTGGCGAGAACGGTGAAATCATCGCCCAGGAACCGACCGATCGTGTCGGCCTTGGTCTTGGACTCAACGATCACGAGAGACTTCGGCACGGCAGGTGTGATTCCGTTTCGGGACGGGGACGAGGGCGAAGGTAGCGCCCGATCGGTACTCAATGCCCGGATGGGCGCCCTAATGTGCACCGATGTTCGCAAGCATCACCGACGCGATAGACCCCAAGCAGCTGCTGAGTTCGTTCGGAACCATTGGGCTTTTCCTGATCATCTTCGCCGAGTCCGGGCTGCTGATCGGCTTCTTCCTCCCCGGCGATTCGCTCCTCGTCACCGCCGGCCTACTGGCCTCTCTGGATGCCTCGGATCCGAAGCACTTGAACCTGGCCGTCATCCTCATCGGGTGCTTCGTGGCTGCGGTGGTCGGCGATCAGGTGGGCTACGCGTTCGGCAAGCGAGTGGGGCCGTCCCTCTTCCGACGGCCGGACTCACGCCTGTTCAAGCAGCAACACGTGGAGCGGGCGAACAAGTTCTTCGAGGAGCACGGCGCGAAGACCATCGTCATGGCGAGGTTTGTCCCGGTCGTGCGGACCTTTGCGCCGGTGCTGGCGGGGGTCGGGTCGATGCCGTACCGCACGTTCTTGGCCTACAACCTGATCGGCGGCGCGTTGTGGGCGATCGGCGTGACCCTGATCGGCTACTTCCTCGGCGACGCCATCGGTCCGGACAAGATCGACACCTACCTGCTCCCGATCATCGGTGTCGTCATCCTGCTCTCGCTCATCCCGCCCTTCCTCGAGTACCGCAAGCACAAGAAGAGCAAGTCGGCCCCGGAGTCGACCCCGTAGTTCGGCGGGCGAGCCGGGCTGGGTTCAGACCGACGAGGCTGCGGGCTGAGCGACGACTTCGTCGCCGCCGATCGATGCACCCTTGCGCTTGCTGAACATCACCGCGCCGATCAGGACAACGGTCGCGAGTCCGGCGATCACGTAGCGAACATCGTCGTTGCGCAACGAGATGATCGCCGGCAGGATCAGCAGGGACACCAGGTTCATCACCTTGATCAGCGGGTTGAGCGCCGGGCCGGCGGTGTCCTTGAACGGGTCACCGACCGTGTCGCCGATCACCGCGGCCTTGTGCGATTCCGAGCCCTTGCCGCCCTCGTTGCCGTCCTCGATGTACTTCTTCGCGTTGTCCCACGCGCCACCGGAGTTCGACAAGAAGTTCGCCATCAACTGGCCGGTCAGGATGACACCCGCCAGAAAGGCTCCGAGTGCGAAGTAGTTGATACCGAAACCGACGATGACGGGCGTCAACACCGCGAGCAGCGCGGGAGTCGCGAGCTCGCGCAGTGATGCCGCGGTGCAGATGTCGATGACCGGTCCGTAGTCGGGCTTCTTGGTCCCGGCCATGATGCCGCCGTCGGCGAACTGGTTCCGCACTTCCTGAACCACGACACCGGCGGTCCGGCCCACGGCGCGGATCGCGAGCGCCGAGAACAGGAAGGACACCGACCCGCCGATCAGGAGACCGATGAAGACCTTCGGATCTGCGACATTGATCTGCGTGAGGACGTTCTGAAAGAGCTTGTTGCCGGTGATGTCCTTGAGTGCCGGCAGCTCCTGCCCGATCGTCTCGATGTAGGACGCGAACAGTGCCACCGAGGCGATGACGGCGGATCCGATCGCGAATCCCTTCGTGACCGCCTTGGTGGTGTTCCCCACTGCGTCGAGGCTCACCATGATGCGCTCGGGCTCACCGGTGAACTCGCCCGACATCTCCGCGATGCCGGCGGCGTTGTCGGCGACGGGTCCGAAGGTGTCCTCGGACACCACGACGCCGGTCGTGGCGAGCATGCCCATACCGGTGAGGGCCACCAGGTAGAAGATGAACTGGATGTTGCCGTCGCCCATGGCGATGGCCAATCCGAGCGCGCCACAGATGGCGATGATGGCGTACACACTCGACTCGAGGCCCGAGCTGATACCTGAGAGCACCACCGTGGCGGGGCCGGTGCGGCTCGCCTCGGCGATCTCCTGGACCGGTGCGGTCTCGGTGGAGGTGAAGTACTCGGTCAGGCGGCTGAGCACCTGGGCCAGGACGAGACCGGCCACCACGGCGCCGAAGCACTTCCAGCCGGCGTTGTCGAACTCGTTCCCCACGTAGCCGAACGCCACGACCGCAGTCCCGGCGACCGTCAGCAGCCCTGCGGTGAGGAAACCGCGGTTGATCGGCGCCATCGCCGACTTGTCCTTGTCGGTGGCGCGCACGGCGAAGATGCCGACGATGGACGCCAGCACACCGATCGCGCGGGCGGCCAGCGGGAAGACCAGACCCAGGGCCGGGTTGGCGCCGATCGACTCGAAGGCCGCGACCCCGAGGATGATGGAGGCCACCAGCGTGACCTCGTAGGACTCGAAGAGGTCGGCGGCCATTCCGGCGCAGTCACCGACGTTGTCGCCCACGTTGTCGGCGATGGTGGCCGGGTTCCGCGGGTCGTCCTCGGGAATACCGGCTTCGACCTTGCCGACGAGGTCGGCACCGACGTCCGCGGCCTTGGTGAAGATGCCGCCGCCGACGCGCAGGAACAGTGCGAGCAGTGAACCACCGAATCCGAAGCCGATGAGGATCGCGGAGGCGGTGTTCTGGAACAACATGATGATGATGGTGGCGCCGAGCAGCCCGAGGCCGACGGTGAACATGCCCGCAACCCCACCGGTGCGGAAGGCGACCTTCAGTGCGGCCGGGAGCGAACCGGACTTCGCCGCCGCCGCGGTGCGCACGTTGCCGCGCACGGCGAGGCCCATGCCGATGAACCCGGTGAGGCCCGACATGACGCAGCCGGCGATGAAGGCCAGCGTGCGGAAGATTCCGGAGGAGGTCTGGGACAGGCCGTCCGAACCGAGGGTGTAACCGGCCGGCCTCGCCACCTCGGTCGCGGTGACGAACACGATGATCGCGAGGGGCACGAGAATGACGGCGATCGTCTTGAACTGCCGCTTGAGATACGCCATGGCGCCCTCTTGGATCGCCAGTGCGATCTCCACCATCTTCGGAGTGCCGGTCTCGGCGGCCAGCACGCCCTTCATGAGGACGAATCCCACCATGAGCGCGATCACCGCAGTGACTGCGGAGAACCACAACCAGAACCACTCGTTCGAACCAAGTTCGAATACTTGGTAGCTGCCCTCGGCGATGACTGTGTGCATGTGCGGTCGTGCTCCTTGCTGGTCGAAACGAGGCAGATCGATACGAGCGGCCCCATGTGCTCACGGCGCGCAGCGCCCGGCGACGCTACGGGTGCGTCGCGAAGGGCGTCAATCTAGCCAAGCCGTCCGGCGCCAGACCGAAGCGAGCGTCTGACCGTGAAGCGTCAGCCGCGAGCGCCCTTTTCGACGTGATACGGCACCGAGGTGACCACGGTGCCCTTGCGGAACAGGAGCCGACCCTTCAAGAAGAGTGCGCTCTGGTTGTGGAGGAGTTGACCCCACCACGAACTGACCACGAACTCCGGGATCACCACGGTCACGATGTCGTTCGAGCGCTGCGCGTCGAGCTCTTCCACGAACCGCAACACCGGTCGGGCGAGCTCGCGATAGGGCGAGAACACGATCTCGAGGGGTACGTCGATCCCGAACTGGGCCCATTGCCGCGCGATCGCCTCCTGCTCTTCCTCGCCCGAGACCACGGTGACCGCGAGGAGGCGATTCGGCCGCATCGACTTCGCGTAGGCGAGGGCTTCGAGCGACCCGCGGTGCACGTTCCCCACCAGGACCACCACCGTGTGGTTCATCGGCCGGACCTGGTAGTCCCGATCCGCCGCAAGGCCCTTCTCGATCGAGGTGTAGTGCGTGTGGATCGACTTGAACAGCAGGATGATGAACGGGATCACCACGATCGGCACCCATGCGCCTTCGCTGAACTTGGTCACCGCGATCACGAGCAGGATCACGAACGTCGTCATCGCGCCGACGCCGTTCAGGACTGCGTTGAACTTCCAGCGGGGCTCGCGCTCCTTCTGATGGTGGCGCACCATCCCGGCCTGGCTCAGGGTGAACGAGGTGAACACGCCCACCGCGTAAAGCGGAATCAACGCGTTGGTCAGGCCGCCGAACGCGATGATCAGGAGTCCCGCCGCTCCCGCGAGGACGATCACGCCGTTCGAGAACACCAGCCGGTCGCCCCGGTTCGCGAGCTGGCGGGGCAGGTACTTGTCGCGGGCGATGATCGACGAGATGCGGGGGAAGTCCGCATAGGCGGTGTTCGCCGCCAGGATCAGGATCGCGGCGGTGGCGAACTGGAGCACCAGGTAGATCGCGCCGTTCCCGAAGACGAGGAGGCCCATCTGGGAGAACACGGTCTGGTCGTGACTGGGATACGGGTGCAAGCGGTGCGCCAACACCGAGACCCCGAAGAACAGGGTTCCGAGCACGATCGCCATCCACACCAGCGTGGTGGCGGCATTCTTCGACTCCGGCCGGCGGAACGCGGGCACGCCGTTCGAGATCGCCTCCACGCCGGTCAACGCGACGGCACCGGAGGAGAAGCCCTTCAGGATCAGGAAGAGCGTCAGCGTCCCGCCGAACTGGCGAGTCCCGTCGAACGCCTCTTTGTCGAACGGAACCCGCCCGAGGTCTCCCGAATAGCTCTGGTAGAGCCCGTAGATGATCAACGCCGACAGCATCACGATGTAGATGTAGGTCGGCGCCGCGAACAGGCGGCCGGATTCCTTGATCCCGCGGAGGTTGGCGATGGTGATGAGGCCGATGAGGACCAACGCGATCTCCACCCGACGGTCCGCGAAATCTCGAAATGCCGGGATGGACAAGATCGCGGCGACCCCGGCCGAGATCGACACCGCCACCGTCAGGATGTAGTCCACCAACAACGACGCACCGGCGACGAGTGACGGCATCTCGCCGAGGTTCTCCCGGCTCACCACGTACGAGCCGCCACCACTGGGATAGGCGAAGATCGTCTGGCGATACGAGGTCACCACGATGGCGAGGATGATCGCCACCGCGATCGCGAGCGGGATCAGAACGTTGAGGCCGAGAGCGAGACTCGAAGAACCCAGCGCCACGACGAAGAGGATCTCCTCGGAGGCGTACGCGGTAGACGAGATGGCATCGGACGAGAACACCGCCAACGCGATGATCTTGGGGATGCGCTGGTGTTCCTGCTCGGCGGTGGCCAGCGGCCGACCCACCAGAACGCGCTTGAGGACAGACACCGAGGAGATTCTCCGGGCAGGGCGACGGACGGCGTCGAGTCTGGCACGAGCGAGGACGGGCCTGCGGGTTTCGGCGCACTAGTTTCGGCGGCCATGCGAGTGGCCATCGCCGGTGCCGGCAACGTTGGACAACACGTCGCGGCCTCGCTGCACGACGCGGGCCACGAGGTGTTGCTCATCGAACAGAACCAGGCCGTCGTCGAGCGCGCCAGCCTCGACGCCGGCGTCGAGTGGCACGTGGGTGACGCGTGTGAGGTGACGTCACTGCGGGAGGCGGGCCTCGAAACCTGCGAGGTGCTCGTCGCGGCCACCGGTGACGACGAGGACAACCTGGTCGTATCGCTGCTGGCGAAGCAGGAGTTCGGTATCCCGCGGGTGATCGCGCGCGTCAATCATCCGAAGAACGAATGGATGTTCACCGAGAACTGGGGCGTGGACCTCTTCGTCTCCACCCCCACATTGATCACCGCGCTGGTCGAAGAAGCGGTGAGCGTGGGCAAGCTGGTCGAGATCCTCCGATTCGAGGGCGGGTTGGCTCGGCTCGTGGAAGTCACGCTGGCCGACGACGCGGCCGTGGTGGGGAGATCGATCGCGAAGACCGAGCTCCCCCGTGAAGCCACCATTGTCGCAATCCTGCGCGCCGATCACCTCGTGGTCCCGCGCGGCGAGACGATCTTCGAACCGGGCGACGAAGTGCTCGCTCTGGTCACGCCGGACTCCGAGGACGAGATTCGCGAGATCCTCACCGGGACCGAGCCCCGACCCGACCTGGTCTGACGCTCGCCGCCGAGAGCCGATCGGTCAGGCCAGCAGCTCGTAGGCCGGGTTGTAGACGACCTTTCCCGAGCCTTCCTGAATCGCGACCCCTTCGAGAATCACCCGGCGGCCCGGCGTCATACCCCGGACGCCACCGCGGCCGAGGAACACCGCCACCGCGACACCACACCCGTCCTTGACCGTGATCTCGATCGCGGGCGCGCCGGCGCGGGGCACGATGCGCAAGGAAGTCACTTCTCCGGCGAAGCGCACCGGGGTCCGCAGCGGGAGCTGGTCGAGCGGCGTCACGTCGAGCGACTGACAGAAGCTGAGCAGCTTCGCCCGGTCCGAGTCCTCCACCGACTCACCCATCCGCTTCACAAAGCTCCGCACACCCATGGGGCCTCCTCACGCGAACCGGGCCGAGGTCCAACCAGCTGAGCTCAAACTTGGGCGAACTCAAACCTCGGCACAGACGGTACCGCCGGTAGCATCGGCGGCGCCCGCTCGGGCGCAACTCATCAGAGAAGAGAGTCGGCTGTGCACGTTGTCGTCGTCGGTTGTGGGCGGGTCGGAAGCGAGCTCGCTGGCGCACTGGAGCGCCAGAACCACACGGTCGCCATCATCGACAAGAAGAAGGAAGCCTTCCGGCGCCTTCCGAAGGGCTTCAGCGGGTATCGCATCGTCGGCTTCGGGTTCGACCGCGACACCTTGGAAGAAGCGGGGGTTCGTGACGCCGGTGCCGTCGCGGCCGTCACGAGTGGCGACAACTCGAACATCATGGCCGCACGCGTCGCGCGCGAGACGTTCGAGGTCGAGCATGTGGTCGCGCGCATCTACGACCCGCGTCGAGCGGTCATCTACCAACGGCTCGGCATACCCACCGTCGCCACGGTCGCCTGGACCACCGACCAAGTGCTGCGGCGATTGGTGCCCGGAGACGCGGTCGCGGACTGGACGGATTCATCGGGCACCGTGGGACTCGTCGAGCGAAACCTGCCGACGGTCTGGGCCGGCAAGACCTTGGCGGGCCTCAGTTCTCCGGGCGAGTATTCGCTCGCCGCAGTCACCCGACTCGGCGCCGCCCAGGTCCCTCGCCCCGATCTCGTCGGTCAGGACGGCGACATCCTCCACTTCATGGCCGACCTCGCGACGATCGACAAACTGGAACGCAGCCTCGAGCACGGCCCGGTCCACTAGCGCACGCGCGCCGATCGTGCCGGCGGCGGGCGTCGGGGGCAAGCCTCACCTTTTCGCTGCCCGCGTCCCCGATCCGAGTTGCCGGCATGGCATCCTGGATCGCTCATGTTGACCCCCGTTCCCACCGCGATCCGGCGGACGATGCTCGTCATCAGCACGCTCGTGGTCGTCACCGCCTGCTCGAGTGGCACGACGTCAACGTCGAAGCCCACCTCCACCTCCAGCTCCGCACCGCGCCGGACCCCCGTGCACGCAACCGTCGGCACGGTCGACGTCGCCAGCAGCGGCAAGATGGTCGCCTTCGCGGACGCCGATCGTGATGGCGTGGTCGCGTCGATCGATCGCTACATCGCGGAAGCCACGCTCGCTCCCCTCACCGGCACGCCGGCCAAGGACCTCGCCGAGAATTTCACCGCGAGCGCGGCGGCGGCACTGACCGGACCCGAACAGGACGCGCTCGTCGACACTGCGGTGCCAAAGGCCACTGGTGCAATGAAGACCACTTTGGCGCCACTCAACCTCACCGCGTTCTCCGACCAGGGCGGTGCCATCGACCTCGTCGGCACCACGTTCGACCTGACGGTGACCACGATCGCGAAGGACGGGCCGATCACCATCCATCGCACCGGCGAGCTGATGCTGACCCGAGAGGGCGGGGCCTGGAAGATCCTCGGTTTCACCTTGGCCGTGACGCGCGACGGAGCCGGCCTCGGCACTGGGCCCACATCCACGACCGCCGCGAGCGCCGCGAGCGCGCCATGACTGCCCGTCACCCGATTCGACGCCACCCGATCCGACGCGTCGTCGTCGCGCTCCCGCTCGTGGTCACGCTGACGCTCGGCACCCTCGTCGCGCTCTGGCTGGCGGGCGTCTCGGTCCCCGGGGCGTCGGCGTCCCGATGGTTCACGGTGACCAAGACCGCCAACGCCAACTACACGCCGAGCCCGACCGGCCCGATCTTCCTGCTCGCCATCGGCAACGACGGACGAACGGGCGACACGATCACGCGCGGTGACGCGATCCATCTCATCGGCATCAACCCCACGCTCCGTCAGGCCACGATCCTCGACATTCCTCGCGATACCGGCATGAACATTCCCGGACGCGGCGTCGACAAGGTCAATGCCGCGCACGCGATCGGTGGCGCGAGGCTGCAGGCCGAGACGATCGGAGCCACCGTCGGGGTGTCGATTCCGTACACCGTCGACGCGGATTTCGACGGCTTCATCGGCATGATCAACGACCTCGGCGGTCTCACCGTCAACGTCCCGGTGCGCATGCTGGACAAGGGCTCCGGCGCGGATTTCCAACCCGGGGTCCAGAAGTTGGACGGACATCAGGCGCTGGCCTACGCACGCAACCGCTATCAATGGCCCAGCGGGGATCTCGCCCGATCCGCGAATCAGGGGTACCTGATCCTCCAGGCCCTCACCCAGTTCCGGGCCGAAAATACCGGACCGATCCGGACGCTCAGTCTGCTGGCCAACCTCGGCCGGCACACCAAGCTGGAGGGCATGGGCGTCAAGGATCTCTACACGCTGAGTCGGCTCGGCCTCTCGATCGATCCCGGTCAGGTCAAGAACGTGGTGGTTCCCGTAGCGAGCGGTTCGGGGTCGCGGCTGGTGCTCACCGCCGCCGCCGCCGGACTGTTCCAGGACTTCGCCGACGACGGCGTGTTGCAGAACCACTGACGCGTCCGATGGGGACCGGTCACAGTCCCGTGTCATGCTCGGACCGTGGACGCCGTCGACACGCTCGACGCCATCGCCGCGGACCCGGAACTCTTCGAGCGCTTGGCGTACCGGACCAACCTGCCCGCGCGTGAGGCGCGCACAGCTCCGCTCCCGGCGTCGTTGCACCCCGAGGTCCGAGCCCGGCTCGAGAGCAGGAAGATCTCCGAGCTCTACACCCATCAGGCGCAGGCCATCGATCTGCTCGACGCGCGCACCAATGTCGTCGTGGCCACCGGCACCGCTTCCGGGAAGTCCTTGTGTTACCAACTCCCGATCGTGGATGCGGCGGTGCGCTCGGAGCCGGACACGGCTCTCCTGATCTTTCCCACGAAGGCCTTGGCCCGCGATCAACTCCGATCGCTCCGCAGCTGGCTCGTCCCCGGTCTGCGCGCCGTGGCCTACGACGGCGACACCCCGCCCGACGATCGCACCTGGGCCCGAAAGAACGCGACGGTGCTGCTCTCGAATCCGGAGATGATCCATCAAGGCATGCTCCCGTATCACCAACGGTGGTCCACCTTCTTGATGCGTCTACAACTCGTCGTCATCGACGAGCTGCACGCCACTCGCGGCATCTTCGGGAGCCATGTGGCCAACGTCCTGCGCCGGCTACGCCGGGTGTGCGCCCACTACGGAGCGGACCCGACGTTCTGTTTCGCCAGCGCCACCATCGGCAACCCGACCGAGCTCGCCACCACCATGCTCGGTGCGCCGGTGCAGCTGGTCGACGACGACGGCTCACCGCAAGCGGAACGCGGATTCGCGTTCTGGCAACGGCCGCTCCTCGACTCTGTGACCGGCACCCGCGCCTCGGCGAACATCGAGACCGCGGATCTCCTCAGCCGCTTCGTCGCCGCCGGGCACCCCACGCTCGCCTTCACCCGCAGCCGCCGCGGTGCCGAGCTCGTGGCCTCACACGCGCGGCGCTTGGTTGCGCCGCGCGCACCCGGCGCGGTGGACCACATTGCTGCGTACCGTGCGGGCTATCTCGCCGACGAACGGCGCGCGCTGGAGCAGAAGCTCACGAGCGGCGAGCTCCTCGGCATCGCCGCCACCAACGCGCTCGAACTCGGGATCGACGTCGGCGGCCTCGACGCAGTGATCCTCAACGGTTTCCCCGGAACCCTCGCGTCGCTCCGCCAACAGGCCGGGCGCGCCGGACGCGCGGGACAACGCGCGGCCGCCGTGCTCGTTGCCGGCGATGACCAACTCGATCAGTGGTACGCGACGCACCCCGCCGAACTGTTCACGCGCGCGCCCGAAGCTGCGATCGTCAATCCGCAGAATCCGTACGTGCTCAAGCCACACATTGCGTGCGCCGCGCACGAGCTGCCGCTGACCCCCGACGATGCGCAGTGGTTCGGCGACGGCCTGGACGACGCGGTGCGCCAACTCGTTCAGGACGACCTCCTCAAGCCGCGCGCCGGAAAGATGTTCTGGTCGGGCCGGCGTCCACCGGCACCCGAGGTCGGCTTGCGCAGCGGGACGAACGCCGAGTTCACGTTGGTGAGCACCGAGGGCGACCGTCCGGTGATCGGCACCGTCGACGGCGCCCGCATCTACTCCGTCGCCCATCCCGGCGCGATCTATCTCCACCAGGGTCGGCAGTGGCGGGTCGAGCACCTCGATGTCGACGGTCGAGAAGCCCAGCTCGCGCCCGCCGACGACATCGACGAGTACACCCAGCCGCGCGAGGACACCGCGATCGCCATTCTCAGGTCGGACGACACGATGCCCTGCGGTGTCGGCCGGGCCGACGTCGGAATCGTGGAGGTCACGAACCAAGTCGTGGCCTATCAACGCAAGCGCACCTCCACCAACGAGGCCATCGAGACCGTGCCCCTCGACGTCCCCCCGCGCACGCTCACCACGGAGGCGGTCTGGTACACGCTGACCCCGGAGCAGTTATCCACGGCGGGAGTCGCGCCCCCGCAGGTCTTGGGCGCCGTCCACGCGGCCGAGCACGCGATGATCGGCATGCTCCCGCTCTTCGCCATCTGCGATCGGTGGGACGTGGGTGGCGTGTCGATGGCGGCACACCCGACGACGGCACTCCCCACCATCTTCATCTACGACGGGTACCCCGGCGGTGCCGGCATCGCCCGGCTCGCGTTCGCCGACGTGCATCAGCATGTCCGCGCCACTGCGGAACTCGTCGCCGCGTGCCCGTGTGCCGCCGGGTGCCCGTCGTGTGTCCAGTCACCGAAGTGCGGGAACTGGAACGAGTACCTCGATAAGGACGCCGCGCTCCGTCTGCTGAACGCCCTCGCACGCGCCGCGTGACGAAGCTGGCCTCAGGTTTCGAACTGACGAAGAGTGGGCCGGGCCGGGTCAGTTGCCGGCAGTTCCGGCCGGCTTCAACGCCACGCTGAATGACTTCGACGCCGGTGGCGGTGAGGCGCCGAATGCCTGGATGGTGATGAGGTGGGACCGGTTGTCGCACTTCATCGGCAGCCGTTGCACACCACGGTTCCCGGAGGCGCTGCTGGCCCGGATGCCGTCGATCAGGAACGCAACGTTGTCGGCGCGTCGTACTTCCCAGTCCACCTCGAATCCTTGGCCGATTCCGTCATCGAGACACTTCAGCGGCTGATGCACGGCGAAACGCGCGATGGACGGCGGCCGGACCGCCGCGGTCGGCGTCCGCTGGGTCAGCTCCGGGCAGGTGGACATGGTTGCGTCCGGCAGCACGGTCTCGCAGAAGCGGGTACCGGTTTGGTTCGACCCCGTCCAGTCGGCATTCTCGAGCCGGGCGATGAAGATCGCCGCGCCCGAGAGGTCCGCGCCACGAAGGTCCGCGCCAGTCAGGTCGACACCCACGAGGTTCACGTTCCGGAGCTTTGCGTCGCGAAGAATCGTGTTGCGCAGATCCGCGTGGTTCATGTCCGAGTCGCTGAAGTCTGCGCCGGTGAGATCCATCCCATTGAGGCTCAATGCCGCCAAGTTCTGATTCGTGCACACGGCGCGAGGCTCGAACGTGCAGTCGCCGAAGCGGTTCGAAAGGCTCGGCCCATCCGAACCCTGGCAGCCGGCCGACACCGCAATCACGGCGATCACCATTGCAAAGTGGGCCCGGCGCATCGAATGACGGTACCAAGTCCCCGAGTCGGGAAGGGTGCGCTCAGAGACCGACGTGCCCGCCGTCAGTCACACCCCGCCGCCGCATAGGAACACGCGCGCCGGACTTCGGCTCGGGCTCGCCCGATCGCACCCGAGACCTCCACTGTGACTTCGGCATGCTCGTTCCGGCAGTCACAGGTGCGCAACGAAGCGCCATTCTCGGTGGCACTGGTGTCCGCCGCCACGATCGCAGCCGTTGCACCTTCGGAACGAGCGAGCGCGTGCGCGGCCGCGAGTGCTGCGGCATCTGCGGCGGTATCGGCACGCGCCGCGTTCCCGGCCGCGCTCCCCGACCTCGCAACACCGAGGGCGACCACGGCCGCGACCACGACCACGGCCAACGCCAGGATCGCGACCGAGCCGCGCTCCGAGCGCTTCATCGCTCGGTCCGCATGACGGCTGACGCGTCGAGCGACGGGTCCGGAAAAAGCAGGCCAACGAGCGGGAGGTCCGTGCGCGAGACGTACCGAACCTCGACTCGGATCGGTCCGCCAACGGTTGGTCGTGGACCGACCTCCACCTGCGCACCCCGCAGGACCCGGCGCGCAGCATCGGTGGCGGCGCCCGGGTTTCGATCGACACTCACGGCGCGTGCGGCTTCGCGCGCGGCATGGACAACCCCGACGTAGTCCCGGACGATCAACGCAGTTTGCAGGATCGCCAACAAGAGGAACACCACGAGCGGAAGGATGAGGGCGAACTCAACCGTCGCCTGTCCCCTTTCCCGGGGACAGGCCGACGATCGCGTCCGCGGCAGCGGACGGCTCACTAGCCCGGCAGGATCTTGCCGATGACCGAGTCGAACAGTTTGCCGATCGAGCCGCTCTTGGTCGCCCAGCTGATGACCAATGTTCCGATTGCGGCCGCGCCCAGGATGACCAACGCGTACTCGGCGGTGGTCTGACCGGCCTCGGACGCGGTGCTCCGTACCTTGCTCGCAACCGCGCCGAGCGCAGTGATGAATGCACGCAACATTGAATGACTCCTTCTGTTTCGAGCTGTCGTTTCCGAAGGGGGAAGTGCGGGTGATGGCAACTAGAGCCGTTGCATCGCCGAGAGGATCGCGGGGACCACGGTCAGCAGCCCGAAGGCGGGCAGGACCAGGAACACGAGAGGGAACAGCAACTTGACCGGCAGCGTCCGGGCCCGGGCCTCGGCGGCACGACGGAGGGTCGAGCGGGTCTCGTCGCCGAGCCGGGCCAACGACCCGCCGGCCGGAGCACCGAGGTGCGCGCTGGTGACCAAGATCTCGGCGACGGGCGCCAGGCGCGGCGCCGCTTCGCCGAGCCGTCCCGCCGCGTCGACGAAGGAGCCACCGAGTTCTGCCGCGACCAGTACCTGGCGGAGATGGACCGCGATCACCGGTGGTCCCCAACGGGCCGCGGTCTCCAGTGCGCCGCGCGGCGTGGCCCCGGCGCTCATGGCCACCCCGATCAGATCGAGGACGGCCGGCAGCTCGCCCAGGATGCGACGGTCCTCGGCCCGGTTGCGGCGACGCAGGAGGAGTCCGCGGATCACGCGGCCGACCGGCCCGCTGCGCCAGCGGAGTCTGCCCCGCCGTACCGCGATCGGCGTGACCGGACCGAGGCGGACCGTCACTGCGCTGCGTCGCATTCGCACGATGAACGGAAGGGCGGCGAGTGCGCCCCAACCCAGACCGCAGCCGAGCACGACGAGGCTCATCTCGAACCGCCGACGAGGGCGCGCATCCAGAAACCGGCGGCGACCTCCATCGCCAAGCCCACGGTGAGACAGACCTGTCCCACCGTGGTGGACACCAGTACTCGTGACGATTCCGGATCGGTGGCCGTCGAGAAGACCAGATACGCGAGGGGTGCCGCGCCAACCACGATCGCCGAGACGCGAGCCTGCGACGACAGCGCCATGGCCTCGCTCTGGGCGGCGTCGTCGTTCCTCAACGACTGCACGAGACCTTCGAGCGCGGTCGCGGCCGAACCGCCCATCGTCGTCACCATCGCCAGGGCGCCCGCGGCACCACGCACACCGGCGATCGGACGCTCCGTCGCCCACTGATCCAGCACCTGTTCGAGCGAGGCGCCGATCGCGAGGCGCGCCGCCATGCGTGCGCAGTCGGGCTGCAGCGGACCCGGCCGCGTACCGGCGGCTTGGACGGCTTCGACGACGCTTCCCCCGGCCCGGAGCTGCGCCACGACGCCGTCCAGGAGCGCGGGCAGCGCAGCGCGAGCTGCCCGAGCCGCGTGACCCGCCCGCAACCTGAGTCCGACCGGTCCGGCAACGGCGACCCCGATCAGTGCGGGGACCAACAGTGGCGGCGCCAACAGCAACGCAAACCACGCCGCGCCGATGAAGGCCAGCATCCACCACTTCACGGCGGCCTCCGGAGACACACTGACGTCGGCCCGGAGCAGCGCCGCCCCGATCCGCTCGCGCAGCCTTCCCGGCAGCACTCTCGGCACGGGTCGCAGCGTGCGCGTGCGGTCGCGCACCGTGGCACCGATCGCCGCGCGCGCCAACGTCGATGCCAGGAGAATCCCGGCGACGACAACGCCGGCGAGCAGGGTCATGGCGCGACTCGACGCGGGACACGGCTCCGGGTACCGCAGGAACGGAGTTGGCCTGCGTCTCGCTCCATCAGCGGGTGGACTCGGAAACCCTCGGTGTCCGCGACAACTTCGGCGACCGAGACGATCTCGCGAGCGCCGCCGACTCCCCGGCTGACCTGGACGACGATGTCGACCGCCGACCGCAGCTGCTCGCAGATCGCGGCGTACGGCAGCCCGGTGTCACCAAACAACGCCAACGTGGAGAGCCGGCGTAGCGCGTCCAGAGGGCTGTTCGCATGCACGGTGGAGAGCGAACCCTCATGGCCGGTGTTGAGGGCTTGCAACAGGTCCAACGCCTCGGCGCCTCGTACTTCGCCGACGACGAGACGATCCGGCCGCATTCGCAACGCGGCCCGAACGAGCTCGCGCACCGAGACCGAACCGCTGCCCTCGGCATTCGCGGTCCGAGCTTCGAGCCGCACGACGTGGGGCTGGCTGAGCCGCAGCTCGGCCGTCTCCTCGATGGTGATGATGCGCTCCTGCGCGTCGACGAAGCCGACGAGCGCGTTGAGGAGGGTGGTCTTGCCCGAGCCGGTACCACCGGAGATCACCACGTTGACCCCCGAGCGAATCAGCTCCCGAAGTGCGGTCTCGCCGCCGGCGTCGACCGCGAACGCATCGACACCGAGTCGTCGGGTACCGAACCGCCGGATCGTGACGCACGGCCCGTCGATCGCGAGGGGTGGGATCACGGCATGAAGGCGCGAGCCGTCGGCGAGCCGCGCCTCCACCATCGGCGAGCTGCGATCGAGCCGGAGCGCCAGCGGCGCGAGCACCCGATCCACCAACCGGACGATTCCTTCATCGTCGATGGCCAGCGCCACCGCCTCGAGTGCGCCCGCCCGCTCGACGTAGCAACGGCCCGACCCGTTGATCATGATCTCGTCCACGGTGGGATCGGCGAGCAGCGGCTCGAGCACACCGAGACCCATGACGTCGTTGAGGACCTGGTCCAGTACCAGCTCACGCCGGTCAACCGAGAGCAGCGGATCCTCGGTCGCGATGAGGGTTGCGATCCTGCGGCGCACGTCGTCCGAGGACGCACGCACCAGTGCCTCGGCACCATCGGACGCGACGAGCCGTTGGTGCACCGCGATGCGGGTCGCCTGCTCCCGTTCGGTCGTTGTGGCCGTCGTCATGCTGCGACGCCGCGGTGCGCGCCCGCGTGACCGAGACCGCGCAGAATGGCGGCCGCGCCCTTCGACAACGGTTCCGGCAGCCGCGTCGGCAGCGTGCCCGCATCGACCGCACGCGCAACCGCATCCCTGATCGGGATCCGTGCCACCACCGGTCGACCCAGAACCTGTGCGAGATCCGACGGACCGAGCGAGCGACCGGGCTCGGCCACCACGACAATGCCGAACGCGCGGGCGGTGAGGGGATTGCGGACGGCTCGGCGGAGCGCTACGTAACACTCCCGCATCACCATGATCGACCCGTCGGTCACTTCGAGCGCGGCCCGGGCCACGGGAGTGTCAGGAACTCCGACATCCAGGATCGTGAGCGGGCCGTCACGGAGCGCGACCACCAAGGCGGCCCCGGACTCGGCGGAGGCGGCCGGTTCGAGGACCCTGGTCGATCGACCCCGCGCCAGCAACGACAGACCGGGAACAACCTCGACCCCGAGGCGATCCAGTGCGTCGGTGGGCGCGGTAGGACCGGCGGCGAGCCAATCGGCGACGCCCGTCTCCGGATCCGCACCGAGACCGAGAATGGCGGGTTGGTCCCCACACAGATCGACGAGCCGACACGAGCCGAGCGCCCGGGCGGCATGAAGCGCACACGCGGCGGCGACGACGGAGGTACCGGAGCCGCCTTTGGGCGACCAGAACGCGAGAAGAGGCATCTTCACTCCACGGGTCAGCGCGGCAGAAGGCACGCGCAACGAAATGAACCCGGGGAAGTGGGAGGGGAAGGTGCGGCCCGCATCGTGACGGACCGGACAGATCGTGTCAAGAGGAACAATCGGAAATGACTCGCCCGACCTGGTCACCCGTGGGTTCTAATGTCGACGGATGCCCGGCGCTGCGTTCTTCGACCTCGACAAGACCATCGTCGCGCGCAGTTCCGTGCTCGCCTTCGGGAAGCCCTTCTACCGCGAGGGCCTGCTGTCGAAGCGGGCCATCGTCAAGAGCATGTATGCCCAGATCGTCTACATGATGGTGGGCGCGGACGAATCCAAGATGGAGGAGATCCGCGAGTCGATGCTCGCGTTGACCCGCGGCTGGCAACAGGATCACGTGGCCTCGATCGTGGCCGAGACGCTCGACGAGTTGATCTCACCGATCGTGTTCGCCGAAGCACTCGAGCTGTTCGAAGAGCATCACCGTGCGGAACGGAAGGTGATCATCGTCTCGTCGTCACCCGAAGAGGTGGTCATCCCGATCGGGAGCTTTCTCGGGGTCGATGACGTGATCGCGACGCGCGCCAAGATCGACGACGCCGGTGCCTACACCGGCGACCTCGAGTTCTACGCCTACGGACCGCACAAGGCGGTGGCGATGGCCGAGTACGCGACGGCGAACGGAATCGATCTCGCGGAATCGTTCGCGTACTCGGATTCGGTCACCGACATACCGATGCTCGCGGCCGTCGGCAATCCCGTTGCGGTGAACCCGGATCGGGAACTCGCCCTCGCCGCGACGGAGCGAGGTTGGGAGATCCGCAGATTCGCTCGCCCGGTCCGACTCCGCGACCGAGTCCCGGTTCCCCCGAAGGGTCCCACCATCGCGGTGGGGACGGTGGTGGCGCTCGCAGGCGTCGGGGCGGGCGCATTCGCGTGGTGGCGCCGACACGTCCAGCAATCACAGACTTGAGCGGTCTCGCCGATCTTGCGATCTTGCCCACCCCGGTGCAGCGGATGGACCGCCTCGCCGCCGCGCTCGACACCGGCGCCACCCTGCTCGTCAAGCGCGACGATCTGACCGGTCTTGCGCTCGGGGGAAACAAGGCGCGCAAGCTTGCGCTGCTCGCGGCGGACGCAATCGATCAGGGGGCCGACTGCCTGGTGACAGGCGGAGGACCGCAGAGCAATCATGCGCGCATCACCGCGGCTGCGGCGCGCCGGATCGGCATCAGTTGCCACCTAGCGCTGGCCAGTGATCCGCCGCTCGAACGCGATGGCAACCTGATGCTCGACGAGCTCCTCGGTGCGCATCTCCACTTCGGCTGCGCCGACGGCTACTACGACATCGAGACGGCGATCGATGGGCTGGCCGAACAGCTGCGCTCCGACGGACGACATCCGTACGCGATACCGGTGGGCGGGGCGTCGACCGTCGGCGTCGCGGCGTACGCACTCGCGGTCGACGAGCTCCGCACCCAGCTCGAACGCGATCCGGATTGGATCGTCGTCGCCGATGGTTCGGGTGGCACCCATGCGGGTCTGCTGGCGGGCCTCGGGACGGATTCGCCGACGCGAGTCCTCGGCGTGGACGTGGGCACCCGGCCCGATCTCGACGCGCGCGTGCCGGAGCTGGCGGCGGCGGCCGCGGTGCACCTTGGTCGCGGCGCACCCAACGGCGTGTGCATCGTCGACCATGACCACATCGGCGACCACTACGGCTACCTCTCCGACGCGTGTCTCGACGCGCTGCGGACCGTGGCACGCGCCGAAGGTCTGATCCTGGATCCGGTGTATTCGGGAAAGGCGGCCGCGGCGATGCTGAGCGCGTTACGGCTCGGCGTGATCGGCCCGGAAGACACCGTGGTCTTCTGGGCGACCGGCGGCACCCCCGCGCTGTTCGCGCACCGCTACGAGGCGATCCTCAGCGGGCCCTGACGCAGCCGTGACGCGATGAAGGCGGGCCCGAATCGGACCCGCCTTCATCACATTGGATCGCCTGCCGCTGGTTCAGGCGTCGCCGCGCACCTTGTACGCGACGGCCGCGCCGAGCGCCAGCACAACAACGAGGAGCAGCAATTTCTTCATGGTGATCTCTTTCCGCCTGAGAGTGTTCCGGGGACTGTATCCCTGACAAGATGCGAGCGGAGGTGAACGAGGTCTGGTGGCCTCCCTCGTCTTCAACACGAGTGGGACGGGCGATCCCCGTCCGGTGGGTTCGATTCCTGCCACCTCCGCCACGCCACCAGCGATATCCTTTACTCATGGGTTCAGAAGTAAAGAAGACGAGGCCTCGCGGTACCACGAAGATCTCGTCCAAGCACCAGGTGACGATTCCCGTCGACGCGATGGAGCAGGCGGGCCTCCACGCTGGTGACCGTCTGCGCGTGCGGACAGAGGGAACCACCGTGATCCTCGAGCCCGAGACCGCGGCGTTCGATCGCGTCATCGGATCGTTCACCGGTGTTTGGGATGGTTTCGATCTCGACGCGCTCCGCGACGAATGGCGCTGACTGTCTTCGACGCTGGCATCGTGATCGCCGGCTTCGAGTCCGAAAACGTCCACCACGAGCGAGCTGCGGCTGCCGTGGGCGCGACAATCGCACGCGGCGACACGATGCTCCTCCCAGCATCCGCCTACGCCGAGCTGATGGTCCGGCCCGCCGCGGGCGGCGACAGCCTGCTCGTACGCGCCGACGATGCGGTCGACGAACTTGGCATCCTCGTCGTACCGGCAGATCGTGACATTGCACGTGCGGCGGCTCGTCTGCGCGCGAAGCACCGGAGCCTCCGACTCCCGGACGCGCTCGTGATCGCAACGGCAATCACCCTCGACGCCGACCACCTGCTCACGACCGACAAAGCGTGGAAGCGCCTGCGCAACCTGGGCGTCCGCGGTCTCACGGTTGTGGGATAGCGCCGGTCAGCCGCCGAGCCACGTCGCGGTTTCGATTTGGCTGGCCACCTTGGTCAACCTCGCATCGCCACGAGTCCAACGAAACAGGTCGCCCCCGAACATCCCGACGAGAAAGCGACGTCCGTCCGGGTTTGCGGCGAGGGTGCTGACCCGACCGGACGTTCTCAGGAGCACCTTCCCAGTCGTCCAGCGCTGCGAACCTCGTGGAATCGGAACCAGGCGGAGCGTTGTCCGCCCGTTGGCCGACGACGCCACGGCCAAATGCTGATCGTCGACGAACGCGAGCACCGAGTCCTGCGAGTTGGACGGCAGCCTGACGATTCGGCTCAAGAACGGATGGTCCGCTGGCAGACGTCCGACGTAGAAGCGCTCTCCCTGTCCGCGAACGTAAACCCAGTACAGAAGCTGCCTGCCGTTCGGCGACCAACCGACTGGACGGACGATGGTCGCATTCGGCGACGCCTCGCCCGGTCCGTCGCCGAGTGGATTGCTCCGCGAGCTCATGCCCGAGACGAGGTCGGTCATGCCAAGGGTGACGCCGTCGAATCGGACTTCGTAGGCCACGAGGCCGCGCCGGTTCACGGCGGGGAATCGACCCGACGCGGCCCGAGTCACTTTCCCATCGCGCACCCGAACCCGATCAATGTGAGGTGCGTTTGCCGTCCCACATTCGTCGGACGTGCTGACACCAACGAGCACCTCCTTCCCTCCGGGCGCACTGGCGATCTGGCCGGCATCGACCGCCGCGCCGAGATCGCGCTCCAAGCCGCCGCGTGAGTTCAGGACGACCGTCCGGCCATCACGGACCGCGGCGATATCCGGCGGCGGTGGCGCATCCGGGATCCACGCCGCCGCAATGATTCCGGCCCGAATCTTGGTCGGCTTCGCCTCGTCCTTGCTCCAGCGATACAGGGTGCGACCTGCGACCGCGAGGATGTTGTTGCCAGATCGGTCCGAGACAGCTTGACGAACCACCTCGGGCACCGCAAAGAGGCGAGTCGCTCTGAGGCTGCCAGGATGGCCCGGGTCCGCCCACCGCAGCACCGCGACCGAGCGATTCCTTGCCCGCGATGTGGAGCTCTTGAGACTCGGGAATCGTCCGAGGTACTCGCCCGTCACGCCACGCGTACCGAACCATGCCGACGGCGCAACACCGAGCCTCGCACCCGGCAACGACTCACCGCCGAGCAGACCGACCTGGTACATCCGATCGACCACTTCTGAGTTTGGATCAGTCTCACGGATCGACTCGTACACGACATGACTCGAGTCAGCCGCGAATGCAAGGCGCCGACCAAAGTTTTCGCCAATACTTGCGGGCAGGAACGACGGCGCGTCGACTCCCGACGTCAGGTCGCGCAACACAAGTGCAGCCAAACGGCCACCGGGAACCGAATCGCGACCCCCATCACCTGAAGAAAAGCAGCGGTAGTACGCGAGGTAGTGACCATCGGGACTGATTGCGGGCTGGGTCGCCTCATCATCGATCGCGATTCCGGGACGACCGCCGCTGAGGGGGAAACGCTTGATCGAGTGGTTCTCACATCCCGCGCTGGCGTCGCCGTCGGTGAAGTAGAAGTCGCGTCCGTCCGGCGCGACCGCGATCGACGTTCCTTTGGCATAGGAGCGACTGTCGTACCGCTTCACCACCTTTCCGCTACGAGCGTCCAACACGACGGGCTGCCTGTCGGACGTCATCGCCACGATGCGCTTCGGCACGGATTCGGCGGGTGCGGGCGCGGCGGCGCGGCGGTGAGGGTCGTCGCGACCGGTCCACACCACGGTGACGACGAGGGCCACGACGACCGCGATCGCCAGCGCGCCGAACGCAAACGATCGCGACGCGGATCGAACCGGCGCGTCGGTCAGGCGGGACTCGAGGCGCGACCACGAGTCGTCTCCTTCCTCGATCTGGTTGGCGGTCTCGTTCAGGACGCGCCGCAGCTCGTCGTCGTTCACATTTGCCTCCTTCAACGCAACGGTCAACGCGGTCATCCCCCGATGCGAGTGGGATTTCACCGAACCCGCCGAGATTCCGAGCGTCGACGCGATCTCGGCCTCCGAGAGATCGGCGTAGTAGCGCAGGACCAGGCACTCGCGTTGCCGGCACGGCAACGCGCGCAGCGCGTCGAGCACTTCGGCGTGCTCGGAATGCACCATGGCGAGTTCGTCGGCTCCCGGCTCGGCTCGCACCACTGGCGGCACGTACCGGCGGGCCGAACGCCGGCGGCGCAGTCCCGAACGGGCGCCGTTCATCACCGCGGCGCGCAAGTACTTCAACGGATCGTCGACTCGCGGCCAGGCGCAATAGACGCGCACGAACGCATCCTGCACAACTTCTTCTCCTGATCCCACCTCATCCACCAGCAGACATGCCAACCGCACCAAGGACCGGTAGTGGCGGCGGTGGAGGTCGGTGAGTGCAGCGTCGCGGCCGACGAACGCCGAGCCGTCGTCTCCGATCCCCATCATCACGCGAAACGACGCATGGTGAGGCGTGCGGGTTGTCATCGGTGCCCATAGTCTCGCCGGCACCCGTCCCGTAGGAGCACCGCATGGAATACCGCCAACTCGGCCGCGCCGGAGTCAGAGTGTCCGAGCTCTGCCTCGGCACGATGACCTTCGGCAACGAAGCCGACGAAGCCACGAGCAAGCAGATCGTCGACGCGTTCATGGACGCCGGCGGCAACTTCATCGACACGGCCAACGTCTATTCCCAGGGCGTATCGGAGGAGATCACCGGGCGGGCCATCGTCGGCAAGCGAGACGACGTGGTGTTGGCCACCAAAGCCCGGTTCCAGATGGGTGACGACACGAACGCGGTGGGCTCGTCCCGGCGCAACCTCCGCGCTGCGTGCGAGGCATCGCTCCGGCGACTCGGCACCGACTGGATCGACCTCTACCAGGTGCACTGTTGGGACCAGAACACGCCGCTCGAAGAGACCCTGTCGACGCTCGACGATCTGGTGCACGAAGGCAAGGTGCGGTACGTCGGCGCGAGCAACTTCGCCAGTTGGCATCTCATGAAGGCACTGGGGATCAGCGCGCTGCGAGGCTGGGAGCCGTTCGTGTGCCTGCAACCCGAGTATTCGCTCATCACGCGCGACGCCGAACGTGAACTGCTCCCGCTCTGCGCCAGCGAAGGGCTCGCGGTGATTCCGTGGAGCTCGCTCGGTGGCGGCGTGCTCACCGGCAAGTACTCGAAGGACAGTGAGTTCGCCAAGGGCACGCGCGGCGGCGACTCCGACAACCCGATCACGTTCACGTACCGACTCGACGACCGCGCGTGGAACGTCGTCGATGCAGTCAAGGACGCGGCGGAGAAGACCGGCAAAACGAGCGCGCAGATCGCATTGAACTGGGTGGTCAACCGGCGCGGTATCACCGCGCCGATCATCGGCGCGCGCAACCTGAGCCAGCTCGACGACAACCTCGGAGCGATCGGCTGGCAGCTCGAGGACGAGATCCGCACGGCCCTCACCTGGGCCAGCGCATTCCGGCTCGGCTATCCGCACGAGTTCATCCAGTTCGCGAGCTGAGCCACTTCCCGACGACGAAAGCGAGATCAACTCCATGGAGCTTCGCCCCCTGGGCCGGACCGGGATCCGGGTCACCGAGGCTTGTCTCGGCGCGATGACATTCGGCCGGGAGACGCCCGAGGCCGAGAGCAAAGCGATCCTCGATCGCTACCTCGATGCGGGCGGCAACTTCATCGACACCGCGAATGTGTACAACCGCGGCGCGTCGGAGGAGATCCTGGGCCGTGCGCTCGGCGCCCGTCGGGAGCACATCGTGCTGGCAACCAAATGCCGGATGCCGATGGGCGACGGACCCAATCAGCAGGGCGCGTCACGGCGCGTGATCCGCGAGCAGGTGGAGGCCTCGCTCCGTCGGTTGCGGACGGAATGGATCGACCTCTACCAGATCCACTGCTGGGACGCGCACACTCCATTGGAGGAAACGCTGTCGACGCTCGACGATCTCGTCCACGAAGGCAAGGTCCGCTACGTCGGCGCCAGCAACTACACCGGGTGGCAACTTGCGACCGCGTTGGGCGTTTCGAAGCAGCACGGTTGGGAGCCGTTCATCTCGATCCAACCGCAGTATTCACTCGTGACGCGCGACATCGAGCGCGAGCTTCTTCCTCTCGCCGAGTACTCGGGTCTCGCGGTGCTGCCGTGGAGCCCGCTCGGCGGCGGGCTGTTGTCCGGGAAGTACCAGCCGGGTGAGGCGCCGCCCGACGACTCGCGCGCGGCCGACACCACACCGTCGGCAGTGCTCATGCGGATGCGGATCCAGGAGGAGCGCAACTTCGCCGTGGCGCGGGCCGTGCAGGATCTCGCGGCCGACCTGGGCAAGACGATGGCGCAGGTTGCCCTCAACTGGGTGCTGCATCGCCCGGGAGTGACCGCGCCCATCCTCGGCGCGCGCACCGTCACGCAGATCGAGGACAACCTGGGCGCGGTCGGATGGCAGCTCGACTCCGACGCGATCGCGCGCTTGGAAGACGCCAGCGCGATCGAGCGCGGCTACCCCTACGACTTCATCGACTGGATCCACACGAGGTGAGCGCCGCCTTGGCGATGACGCACCGCCAGCCACCCGGCGAAGCGGGGCCCGTCCGGCCCGCTCCGCAGGAGCACGAGGACACGAGGTGAGCGACGCCGTGGCGACAACACGAGTGACGACGCTCTGGCGTTATCCGGTGAAGTCGATGCAGGGTGAACAGCTGACCGAGGTCCACGTGAATACGAACGGGATCGAGGGCGATCGCATGTGGGTGGTCGTCGATACCGCTACCGGCCTCGGGCTCACCGGTCGACGAGCCCCTGAGTTGCTGTTCGCCCACGCCGCGCTGATCGATGACGGCGTCCGCATCACCCTGCCCGACGGTTCGATTGCGGCCGACGACACGGCGCTCTCAGCGTGGCTGGGTCGGCCCGTGGCACTGACCCATGCGACGCCGACCACCTCGGCCACGTTCGAGATCGGTCTCGCCGCCGACGACGACGCCGACCACGACCCGGCTGCACCCTGGGTCCAGTGGGAAGGTCCGGTCGGCACGTTCCACGACTCGGCCCGCACCCAGGTGTCGATCATCGGGTCCGACACCATCGGCGATTGGGACATGCGCCGGTTCCGACCGAACGTTGTGATCGACGGGACGGGTGAGGACGACTGGGTCGGCACTCAACTGCGCCTCGGCCATGCGGTGGTCCACGTGGTGAAGCAGATCGACCGGTGTGTCATGACCACGCGAGCTCAGCCGGGCGGCATCGAACGCAACGTCGACGTCCTGCGCACGATCAGTCGCGAGCGTGCGAACAACCTCGGCATCGGCGCGCTCGTCCGGACCCCCGGCGCAGTGCGCGTCGGCGACCTGGTCGAAACCGTCCCCGGTGCGTTCTAACGTG
>JANPMG010000184.1:0-10864 GCA_031422675.1 Acidimicrobiia bacterium
CCACGCGCTTCGTCGATCTCCATTCCGGGATCCTGCCGGGGATCGGCAGTGGCGGGACCGACTCGCACTTCTACTTCGGCTGGTACCACGGCCAGATGGACGGGCTGGCCCCCGCACTGCGCGCGGTCCCGCGCGTGGCCCGGTTCGTTTCCGAGTTCGGTGCGCAGGCCGTCCCCGTCGACGCCGGGTTCATGGAGCCCGAACGATGGCCGGATCTCGATTGGGACCGGCTCTTCGAGCGACACGCGTGCCAGAAGACGCGGTTCGACCGCTACGTGCCGCCCGCGCTGTTCGACTCCTTCGAGGCGTGGCAGCTCGCGACCCAGCGGTACCAAGCCGCGCTCATCCAGCTCCAAATCGAGGATCTGCGCCGGCTCCGACTCAGCCCCACTGGCGGCTTCTGCCAGTTCTGTTTTGCGGACGGTCACCCGGCCGTCACCTGGTCGGTGCTCGATCACCAACGGGAGCCCAAGCCCGGGTTCGCGGCGCTCCGCGACGCGTGCCGGACCATCGTCCCGCTGCTCGAGCCCCGCCAGGGCCTCGTGCACGTTGCCAACGAGAGCCGGCGGCCGCTGGACGGCGCCAGCATCGAGGTGGAGATCGACGGCCGGGTTCGCACCTTCGTGGGAGACGTTCCGGCCGGTTCGCTCACCTTCGTGGGGCGGGTCCATCTCGACCACCGCACCGGAGAGGTCCGCTTGCGACTCGTCCACCCCGACCTCGCCCCGATCGAGAACGATTACGAAGACCTCCTGGACTGGCTCCGGATCGTGAACGACGATCGCTAACCGGTAGCTTCCCCGTCGCTCGACGCGCGGGGGAGAAGGAGGCGTGAGCGGATGACTGCCACGCAAGCAACCACGGGCCAGCGGCGCCAACCGGTGCATCCGGGATCAACGCCGACGAATCCGCTTCTGCGCTTCTGGCGCTCGGCCATCGGCAAGAAGTGGGTCATGGCCGTGACCGGCGTCATGCTCCTCGGCTTCGTCCTCGTCCACATGGTCGGCAACCTCAAGATCTACCTCGGCGCCGAAGATCTCGACCACTACGCCGAGTGGCTCCGGACCATCGGCGAACCGGCGCTCCCCCGCACGGTCCTCCTCTGGATCATGCGAGTCGGGCTGATCGGAGCCTTCGTCCTCCACATTGTGAGCGCTGCACAGCTCACTCGGATGAACCACCGCGCCCGACCCGAGAAGTACCAGTCGCCCCGCGATTACGCCGCCGCCAACTTTGCATCCCGCACGATGCGCTGGACCGGCGTGATCGTCGGGCTCTACCTGATCTTCCACCTCATGGACCTCACGTGGGGCAACGCCAACCCGGGTTTCGTGCGCGGCGACACCTACGACAACCTGATCCACAGCTTCGAACGGGTTCCGGTGGCGATCGTCTACATCCTCGCCAACCTCGCACTCGCGATCCACATCTTCCACGGCGCGTGGTCCATGTTCCAGAGCCTGGGTCTGAACAATCCGAAGTGGAACGGTGCCCGGCGCAGTTTCGCGATCGGGTTCGCCACGCTGATCGGCGTCGCCAACATCAGCTTTCCCCTCATGGTCGTCACCGGAGTCGTCAAGTGAACATCACGTTGGACTCCCATGTCCCCGACGGGCCGATTGCCGAGAAGTGGGACAACCACAAGTTCGACGTGAAGCTGGTGAACCCGGCGAACAAGCGCAAGTTCCACATCCTTGTCGTCGGCTCCGGTCTGGCCGGTGCGAGCGCCGCCGCCACGCTCGGCGAGCTCGGCTACCAGGTCACCATGCTCACGTTCCACGACTCCCCGCGACGCGCGCACTCGATCGCGGCGCAGGGCGGGATCAACGCGGCGAAGAACTACCGCAACGACGGTGACAGCGTGCAACGCCTCTTCTACGACACGGTGAAGGGGGGCGACTTCCGCGCCCGCGAGGCCAACGTGTACCGCCTCGCGCAGGTCAGCGTGAACATCATCGACCAATGCGTGGCCCAGGGTGTGCCGTTCGCCCGCGAGTACGGCGGCCTCCTGGACAACCGCTCCTTCGGTGGCGCGCAGGTGTCGCGCACCTTCTACGCCCGGGGTCAGACCGGCCAGCAGTTGCTCCTCGGCGCGTACCAAGCGCTGGCGCGCCAGGTTCACCTCGGCAACGTCGAACTCCACACGCGTACGGAGATGCTGGACCTCGTCGTCAAGGACGAACGCGCGTGCGGAGTGGTGGCCCGCCACCTCATCACCGGCGCGGTCAAGTCGTTCGCCGGTCACGCGGTGGTGTTGGCCACCGGTGGCTACGGCAACGTCTTCTACCTCTCCACCAACGCGATGGCGAGCAACGTGACCGCGGCCTGGCGCGCGCACAAGCGCGGCGCACTGATGGCGAACCCGTGCTTTACCCAGATCCACCCCACGTGCATCCCGGCCAGCGACGACTTCCAGTCGAAGCTCACGCTGATGAGCGAGTCGCTGCGCAACGACGGCCGCATCTGGGTCCCCGAGTCCGGCACCGAAACCCGTTCGCCGGACCAGATCCCCGAAGCCGAGCGGGACTACTACCTCGAACGCCGCTACCCCGCGTTCGGCAACCTGGTCCCTCGCGACGTCGCGTCGCGCGCGTCCAAGCGCGAGGTCGACGCCGGCCGGGGCGTCGGACCGATCAAGAACGGCGTCTACCTGGACTTCGGCGAGGCCATCAACCGGCTCGGCCGACACACGATCGAAGAGCGCTACGACAACCTGTTCCAGATGTACGAGCGCATCACCGGCGAGGACCCGTACCAGGTCCCGATGCGCATCTATCCGGCCGTCCACTACACGATGGGCGGACTCTGGGTCGATTACAACCTGATGAGCAACGTGCCCGGGCTGTACGTGCTCGGCGAGGCGAACTTCTCCGATCACGGCGCCAACCGGCTCGGCGCGAGCGCGTTGATGCAAGGACTCGCGGACGGGTACTTCGTTCTGCCGGCCACGATCAACGACTACCTGGCGCCGTTGCTCGGTTCCGCGGCCGTCGGCACCGACGACCCGGCCTTCCGAGACGCCGAGGCGCACGTCGCGGACCAGACCCACCGCATGCTGTCCGTGAAGGGCACCAAGTCCGTCGATCACTTCCACCGCGAGCTGGGCAAGATCATGTGGGACGACTGCGGCATGGCCCGCAGCGCCGCGAGTCTCGACAACGCGCTCACCGCGATCCCCGCCCTTCGAGACGAGTTCTGGACCGACGTCAAGATCCTCGGCGACGGCGAGAGCTTCAACCAGAGCTTGGAGAAAGCCGGCCGGGTGGCGGACTTCCTCGAGTTCGGTGAACTGCTCGTCCGCGACGCTCGCGATCGCGAGGAGAGTTGCGGCGGTCACTTCCGGGTGGAGCATCAGACCGAGGAAGGCGAGGCGTTACGCGACGACGACAACTTCGCGTACGCCGCCGCTTGGGAGTGGACGGGGGTCGGTGAGCGACCAACCGTGCACAAGGAACCGCTCACCTTCGACCACGTCCACCTGGCGCAACGCAGCTACAAGTAGGGAGGAGACGACCATGGACCTGACCCTGCGAGTGTGGCGCCAAGCCGGCCCCGACTCCCCCGGCCGCTTCGAGACCTACGCCATGCCCGGCGTGAGTGAAGACATGTCGTTCCTCGAGCTGTTCGACGTGCTGAACGAGCAGCTCCTCGCCGACAACGAGGAACCCGTCGCGTTCGACCACGACTGCCGCGAAGGCATCTGCGGTTCCTGCGCCATGATGATCGACGGCCGCGCGCACGGACCGGAGCAGGGTACGGCCACCTGTCAACTCCACCTGCGCAAGCTCACCAACGGCTCGGTCATCACCGTCGAGCCGTGGCGCGCCGCCGGATTCCCGATCATCAAAGACCTCGCCGTCGACCGCAGCGCGTTCGATCGCATCGTGGAGTCTGGTGGCTACATCACTGCGCCGACGGGTGCGGCGCGGGACGCGAACGAGATCCTGGTGCCGAAAGAGGCCTCGGACGCGGCGATGGACGCGGCCGCGTGCATCGGGTGCGGCGCGTGTGTGGCGGCGTGTCCGAACAGTGCCGCGCAGCTCTTCACCGCAGCCAAGTACTCGCATCTCTCGCTGCTCCCACAAGGCCAGCCCGAGCGGTACACGCGCGTCGTCGCCATGGTGGGGACGATGGAGCAGTTCTTTGGCTCCTGCACGAACCACGGCGAGTGTGAGACGGCGTGCCCGAAGGAGATCTCGATCGACTTCATCGCCATGTTGAACCGAGATTTCGTGAAGGCCCAGTTCAAGAACACCCGCCTCAGCGGCCAGCGCGCCTGAGGCCGGGCACCCCGAGCGGGTGCGGGCCGACTACTCGGTGCGCAGGACCGCGGCCGGGCGACTCCGCGTGGCGGCGTGCGCCGGACCGGCGGCCACGAGGTTGGCGATCAGCACCGCAATCGGTACGACGAGCAGGATGGCCACCAGCGCGATCGGCGCGACGTAGGCGACGGGGAACGTGTGCGCGAGTTGTCGCCACGACACCCGGCCAACGGCGATCCCGGCGGGCACGCCCACGATCAGTCCGGCGAGCGCGAGCAGGGTGGACTGCCACGCGATCGCCAGACGAACATTGCGACGGGTGAATCCGATCGAACGCAGGATCGCGAGGTCATACCGTCGCCGGCGCACCGTCGTGACCAGCGCGTGCGCCACCGTCGCGATCGCGAGCAATCCGAAGAATGCGGCAAGCGCAAACGGCAGGGCACGCAACTGGCCGAGACTCTGGATCGCCGTGGGAAGCTCGGCCGGCCCTTCGAAGTATCCCTCCGCCTCGCTGATGGCGGTCAGCCGCTGCCGCACTGCCGGAACGTCGGCATCGGCACCGAACCGCACGAGCAGGTAGTCCTCGAAGGAGCTCTGCTGCGCGTCGGCGACGACGGACGACAGCTGATCGAGCGGTATCCATGCGCTGAGGTCGTAGTCAGTGTGCGAGGTGCTGGGGAGCAGAGCTCGGCCGACGACCCGCATCGTGCGCCCGGGAACCGAGCCGACACGCACCTCGTCACCGATTCCGACCCCGAGCTTGTCCATCGTGGTGGGCGCCATCGCGATCTCGTCGTCCCCGTCCGGCGCGCGACCGGCGAGTACCACGGGCGCGATGTCACCACTGACGGTCCGGATCCCGAACGTCGGGGTCGGCACGTCGTTGATCTGCACCGCGCGTGCCCACCTCGCGTTGAGTACGGCATCGACCTCGGGATCCTTGCGAATCGCCGCTTGTATCGCGGGCGGCACCTCCCCCTCGGCTGCGACGAAGTGATCCCACACGATTCCCGATCGGGCCGGGTCCGCCACCGCATCTGCGATCCCGGCGCGGAACGTGAGGCACGCGACCACTCCGAGGACGCCGGCGATCGCCCCGACGAGCGCCGAGCGGACCGGGACCGCTCGGTGACCACGGCCCGGCTCGACCGCCAGGCGTGAGCCGATGAGCAGCGCCGGCGCGAGGTTGGCGGCCACCGCCACTCGGGCGGCAACGGGCAGCGCCGCGCGCCGATTCGCGCGTCGGCGCAGCGTCACCGCGGCAGCGATCCATGCCGCGCCGAGCAGACCGACGCCGAGGGCGAGGGCGCCCGGTACGAGCACCAACCAGTCGGCATGGAAACCGAGCCCGAGGTCGTAGCGGCGCGTCAGCGCGATCGGAAACTGCGGTGACAGGAGCACCGCCACCGTCACCGCAGTGACCATGGCAACCACCGAGGTGGCGACCACCGGCAGCACCAGGGCCGCCGCCCCGGTCACCTGGTCGACACCGATGGCGCGCCACGTGGGCAGATCCGCGCCACCCGCGCTCACCGCGCGCACCAGTGCTTGACCGACCAGCGCGCCCGCACCCAGGACGACCGCGAGTGCGAACAGCAGCAACCCGTTCCGCTCCACGTTCGAGACGTCGGTGAGCTTGGCGATCCCGAAGAGCTCGGACGCGCTCTCGACGTTGACCGGATGACCGGCAATCCTTGCGACGTCGGCTTGCAACCGAGCCAGGTCGCGCTCCCCGTGCCGCAGGGTGACGAACTCGTTCGAGAAGCCGAGCAGCTTCGTGCGGTGCTTGGCGTAGAAGCCGCTCGAGAGCATGGAATCCGAGCGATCATCGGCCGAGTCCGAGATACCGACCACTCGCACTCGCTGGCGGATCGGACCAAGACCCGGCCGGAGGAACTCGGGTGGGATCCCGGAGAGATCCTTCGGATCCGGCTGCACCAGCGTGACGTACGACCCGATGTCGAGATCGAACCGGTCGCGGGCGCTTTCGTTGACGAGCATCTCGTCGGCTCGTCGCGGGTTGGGGAGCCGACCGTCGACGAGCACCCCGGTCAGCGCGGGATAACTCCGCGGCCCCAGGGGAACCAGGCTCATCTCCATCCCTTCCGGCGCAGCCACCCGAAGACCGATCCCGATGAAGAAGGGGGCGGTGGAACGCACCTCGGGGAGCCGCGCCACGTCGGCGCGCGCGTTCGCGTCGAACGCGGGGTCGTTGGGCAGGATCGCGGCATCGGGAACGTGAGCCCGGCGCACATAGTCGGGGATGGCGCGTTCGGTGCGACGGACACCCGCGACGCCGGCCAACGCCAAACCGACCGACGCTCCGGCGAGGAGCCCGAGGACGATCCACGATCGCCAGCGCCGAGCGAAATCGGATCGCGCCAACATCCAGGCCACGCTCATCGGTCGGCCTGCTCGCGCAGCTCGGTCGGCCTGCTCGCGCAGCTCGGTCGGCTCGGTCGTCACGAGACCATCAGACCACGCACGGCTTTCCCGCGACCAGGGCGTTGGCCGTCGGCGCTCGGGGATGCTGGCCTCCCCGGCCCCGCCGCGTCACCCACCTTTCCCGGCGTTCCCCGGCGCGGTTCCGGTTCAGGCAGGAATCGGGCTCAGTACTCGTGAATCGGCACGATCTTTCCGCCGCGCCAGTACGGCGCGCCCCGAATGCCCGCGGCGCCGCCGAGCGGATGAATCCCGCCGTCGAGGTCCATGACGTATCCCCGTGGCACGTTCCAATCCGTGATCACGAGGCGCCGGGCGACGTCCTGGCCGGGCCAGTAGGCATTCGAGATCATTCGCTTGGCGTTGCCGAAGTTGTGAATCCCACCCCATCGGTCGAGGGTGTACCCACTGACGGGGTCGAGCGGGTTGAAGGTCACGTCGACCGCCATGCCGTGTTCCAAGTCTTCGTCCTCTCCTGGGGGTGTTATCTGCAAGCACGATTTGTTGTGATTCGCGGTCGAGTTGTCGACGGCGACGGTGGCCGAACAGTTTCCCAACACCAGCACCGCCGGATCGCACGACACCACCCGACACGCGATGCGACCGACCGTCGCCACTTGCTGATTGCACTGTCCGTACCGGAACGCCGTGCAACCGGCCTTGCGGTTGTTGCAGTCACCGTTCGCGCAACCGCAGGGCCACGGCGAGTTCGCACAATTGTCGGCGCAGATCCGACCCGTTCCGCAGCGACAGGTTGCGTTGCAGTCGATGTAGTACCGCGCACCGTTGCAGTACTGGGAGCCGTCGGCCTTCCACCATCCGGCCGCGATCGTTCCGGGCGGGCACCCGTTGATCCCCGTAAGCGTGCAGCAGAACTCGGTGTACCCGTCACAGCACAGGGATCCACAGTCACATGCCGAACCCTGGCAGTTACAGATCGCACCGTAGGCAGTGCCCGGACGCAGCACGTAGTCGGTGGGGGCAACCGCCAGCGCGGTACCCACGATGGCGGTCCGAGCGATGAAGCCCCGGCGGCTGGTGTGGCGGCCCAAGAACTGAGCGGCACGATCCGCGAGCCGCGCGGTCATGTCCGACTCCGAGTCTCCGACGAGATCCGGGCCAGCGCCGGCACGACGGTCAGGGCCGTGATCGCGGCATACGCACCGACCGCGCCGAGCGCAAGGAACGGCACCCCGGCGAGCGGCTGGGTCCGCAGAGTGGCAACGAGTCCACCATCGGAGTGCATCGCCACTGCCACCGCGCTCGCAGCTGCGACCAGGTTGAGCGCCACGTGGAGGGCGCTCGGCGGCGTGTCCGCCCGGCCGAAGCATCCGCAGGTGCCGATCGGCAGCCGACGCACCCGAGCGATCACCACAAACCCGGCGAACGCGAGGTACGACGCGGCCACGCCGAGGACGAGGACAGGGGCGCCGGTCAGGACGGCCGCGATCGCCAGCAGCGCCTCCAATGCGCCGAACGCGCGGACGGCCGGCGCCGGAATCGGGAGTCCGAAGGCCGCCAGTGCACCGACGGTCATCGTGGGGTCGAACGCCTTCGCTCCTCCGGCCGCAACGAGCAGCACGACCGCGATGAGGAACGGACCGGACAACACACCCATGAGCAGTGAAAGCTACCCGGCCGGTTTCGGGACGATGGTCACGGTGGCGAGGACCCGGTTCACCAACGGCACGAGCCGGGCCCGCCGAACGTGGGCACCGAGCACGACGTACAGGCAGAACGCCCGCTCCCCTTCGTGGAAGAACGCCTGGTAGGCGCTCTGCCCGGCGATGCCGCGCCGGAGGTTTGCGGGATCGAACTGACCGACCTCGAGGCCGCGGGGCACCCCGGTGGCCTGGAACAGCGCGGTCCGGGCCGACGCGGGCTCGTGCTCGAACAGGACCACTAGCACGTCGCCGTCGCCCATGAGTTCCACCGCGCCGCTCCCGAAGTCGCCGCGGTCTTCCGGCAACCCGAAGTTGGCGAGGTGCACCACGGGATGTGATCGCGCGGTGAAGACGCGGGACCCGGTGGCGGTGACGAGCTTCTCGGCATCGCCGTCACGCCGGACCGAGATCCGCCCATCCCACCCGGCGGGCAGCGTCACCCCGACGTTGTGCGCGCGCAGCTCACTCACCGGAACGCCACCATCGCCGCAACGAACGCGGTCATCGCCTCCGCCCACACCGTCACGGTGCGAAATCTACCGTCCTGGGAGTCGACGCTCTGCACCCGCGCCGCCACTGCCCCCGGTGAATCGAGCGCCGAACTCGCGAACAACGGTGCCGCGCGCGCGAGCCCGAAACCCGCGCCCACGGCTGCCCCGATGAAGGGATCCGCCGTCATCGCCGCCGCCAGCCACGTCAGGTACACCGAGGCCGTCGTCACGATGGTGAGGACGCCCACCCCGAGTTGCGCGCCGAAACCGGCTCCGTAAATCCAGCCGCGATAGGCGCCCAGCCAGTCTTCGTTCACCTGGCGGTGCACCGACGGGACACGCCGTCCCCGCTGATCGACGATCGCGGCGAACACTGCGCCGACCCCCAGAATGGCGGCTCGCGCCGCGGTCGAGTCCGACCCGAACCCGACATTCCCGAGCGCGCCGAGACCACCGAAGAGCGCACCGAACGCGGCGGCACCGCCGGCCGATCCGATCGTGAACGCCGCGAGCGTCGTCCGAAACTGTTGTCCCCGTGCCCGCTCCCCGAGCGGGTGGATGCTCGCGAGCATCGACTCGCCTCAGGGCGACCAGGTGGAGCGCAGACCGGCGATCACCGCGATCCCGACCGCCACCGCGGTCAGCGCGATCTCACTTCCGCTCACCGTCGGCTCACCGGCAGCCCGGGACTCGCGGTGCGGTCATCGTGGTCCGCCGCCCGTCAACTGGGCTTGGGCTCGGCCGGTGGCGGACCGCCGGTGGCGGGGTACAGCGACGGGTCACCCGGCGCGATTCCCGCGGCCAGCAGCGCGTCGTCCGCGCGTTCCTCGCGCTCGCGATCCGCGCGGTGCCGGCGGGCGGCGCGCGCCGAGCGGGCCGCCGACGACTGCCGCGCGCTGGCGAGCGCGCCGTCACCGACGGACTCCGTCACCATCTCGCACACGCGGTCCCACGATGTCGCGGTTCCCTCGCCGACCACCGCGCCGCTCATCCCGTCGACGTAGATGAAGTACGGCGAGCCCTCCACCTCATACGCCGCCCAGGCCGAGGTGGACATCACGACCACGGTGTTCGCCGGCACCAGCCGCCGGAGCGCGGTGAGGCTCTCGTCCTCGGGGCTCATCGTCACCACCACCAGACGCGCGTCGCCCGGGACGGTCAGACTCGGATTGCCGAACGCCTCCCAGAACTCCCGACAGGTGAGACACCCGCTCGAGAGGAACGCGAGCAGCGTGGGGATCGGGTTGCCGAGGATTCCGATCGCAACCGCGTCACCATCGGGATCGACGCCGTGCACGTCGGTGGCCGACGGGCTCGGTCCCCCGGATGGACGACTCGGCGCTACGCCGGAACGGGTTCGAGTGGGCGCGACCGCGGCGGTGCTCGCATCGCCGTCGGCATCGTGGCCGAGCCCGGCGTCGTGCAGGCTGCGCAGGATCTCGGCGTGGCTCCGCAGCAGTCCGGCCACGAGGATCACGAGGAGCGCCACCACCACCGCCAACATCACCACCAACGCCGTCATGGCCGCTCAGGTTACGCGCCCTCGATGAGCGATCATCTCCGCTTCGACCAACACCTTCAGCGAGAGGCCGAGATAGCGACACGCGCGTGGCGGGATCTCAGCCCCCGTGGTCTGCCGTGCCGCAATGTAAACGTCGTCGATCGACGACGTGGAGCCACGAGTTACCACCATCGTCAAACCAGTTGGCGGTGTCTCCGCCGCAATGGAGACGTCGTCGAGTTGCGCGATGTTCGTGATGCCGCCGTGGTAGAGCTTGCCGCAATGGAGACGTCGGCGCCTGGCGTGGCGGCGGGGTCCACCTATGCGCCGCAATGGAGACGTCGTCGATCGACGACGTGGAGCGGGAGTCGAAGCGAGTCGCCGCGACCCGGCCCACCGTGCCGGCAGGGCCGCAATGGAGACGTCGTCGATCGACGACGTGGAGGACGACCGTTCACAACAATGCGCTCGCGACCATCGCGCCGCAATGGAGACGTCGTC
>JANPMG010000185.1:0-2611 GCA_031422675.1 Acidimicrobiia bacterium
CGGCCGCTGGGCCTATGACACGCGCGGCCTGCTCGACGCCGCGCAGCTCCGGTTCTTCACCGGCGCCGAGGCCGAGCGGGTTCTTTGCGGCGCCGGCTTCGCGCTTCGTCGGCGTGAGGTCGTCGGGTTGCCGCTCGAAGCGGAACGGTCACGCGCCCTCGCGCTCGCCGACGGGGTGGGGCTCGCGCTGCGACCCACCCTCTTCGCCTACCAATATCTCTTCGAGCTGTCCCGCACCACCTGAGCCCGCACCACCGGCTGCATCTCCGAACGCATCTCCGGGGCGGGGCGGGACCCGCTCAGGGCCGCGCCGCGAGCAGGATGTACGCACCACCGGGCAGAAGCGTCTCGAGTTTGGTGGCGATGGGTACCGACGCATTCGGGGATCGGTTCTCGTAGATGTAGCCGTGCAGCCGAACGCCCTGGACGTCGAGGCCGGCCTCCTCCGCCAGGTGCGACAACGTCCGGCGCGAATAGTGCAGGAGCCCCCGGCACACGCTCGACACCACACCGAAGGCAGCCATCGGCGGATGGTTGCGGTTCGGCTCGCAGATCGCCACGCCCACGCGGGCGACGCGACCCATCTCACGGAGCGCGTCGACCGGTCGGTCCAGATGGTGGAGCAGGTTCCCGGCGAACACGAGGTCGTAACTGGAGTCGGGGAAGGGCAGCTCGTAGGCGTTGCCGACCTGCATGAGTTCGGCGACCGGACTGCGCTCGATCATGTTCTCGGAGAGTTCGAGCCCGGTCACGGTCTTGGCGCGCTGGGACCACCAATACGTGAACATCCCGGTGCCGGCGCCGACATCGAGGACCGACGCATCGTCGCCGATGCCCAGCTGGTCACAGAACCACTCCATCTTCGGGACGGTGAACGCCTCGGCGGCCCGGTCCCGGGCATCGCGGTAGAAGGTCCGCTTGTCCCAATGCGCCTGCTGGTTGTTGTTCACCCAGCGATCCATCCGGGGACGATAGCCGTGGCCCCGAGCATTCCCGGTCGACCTCTATCCTCGGTACGAGTGAGCGCCGACGTTCAGCAGCCGATCGGTGCCGCCGCCCGTCTGGAGGGTTTCGACGGGCTTCGGGCGATCGCCGTGCTCGCAGTCGCGAGCTACCACTTCTTCCAGACGGTCGCAGTCTTCCCGATCGGTGCCATCACGGCATTCGACGTCGGTGGGCAGTTCCGCGTCGGCGTGTGGATCTTCTTCGTGCTGTCCGGCTTCTTGTTGTACCGCCCGTACGCGCGCGCTCACGCGGGCGCGGGCGGCGCCCCGGTGTGGACCCGCTACGCGCGATCACGATTCCTACGGATCTGGCCGGCCTACGCCGTGGCGCTCGCGGTCCTCACCTACGGATGGCACCGGGTCCCGGTCGACGGCGTTGGCAGCTTTCTCACCCACCTCGTCCTGGTGCAGAACTACGTGCCCGGTCAGTTCCTCGACGGCATCGGGCCGGCGTGGAGCCTGGTGGTGGAGGTGGCGTTCTATGCGGTGCTGCCCGTCTACGCCGCAGTGATTGCCAGGTTCTCGAAGGCTCGCGATTCCTGGAGGGTGGAGGTCGTCGGACTCGCGATTCTGGCGGGGTTCGGATTCGGTTGGCAGGTGGCGACGGTCGGCCACCCCCTACCGGCGACGATGCTTCCGAGCTTCCTGCCCACGTTCGCGATTGGCATGATGCTCGCCGTTGCGGTGGTGCATCACCGGGACCTCGGGCTCAGCCGCCTGGCGCGACGACCCGCCGTGTGTTGGACGGGCGCCTTGGTGCTCCTGGTGGCCAAGGGAGTGATCGGCGGATTCGATTTCTTCGAGCGCGGGTTCGAGTTCCAGCACCAGATCGCGTACTCGGCGATCGCACTACTCGTGGTGCTCCCCGCGGTCTTCGGCGACCGGAACCGGGTGGGCAATCGCGTGCTGCGGAGCTGGCCGTTCCACGCGCTCGGCGTGATCAGCTACGGCGTGTTCCTGTGGTCGGTGCCGGTCATGCAAGCGGTGCAGCAGGAGTGGATCCCGCTGGAGCCCTCGTTCCCCGGACGCAGCGCAGTCGTCGCGCTCGTGACCCTGGCCGTGACCGTCGGTATCGCCTCGCTCAGCTGGTTCGTGGTTGAGCGACCGGCGCTCGCGTTGAAGCGTCCGGGGCGCGCTCGGGACCGGATGTCGGCGGTCGACGGATCAGCGGTGCGATGAGCGTGGTACCGATACCGGCCAGGACGAGCACCACGATCGCGAGCAGAACGCCGGCGGGCATTGCGGGTTGCCAGATCGGTCTCGTCACGTAGTCGAAGATGTTCACGCCGCTCGGCGCACCCATCCCGAGGTGCCGCCCGATTGCGATGAACGCGGCGGCCTGGCCGACGAGGAGAAGCCCGCCGGCGGTTGCGCCCACGCCGCGCAGGATGCGGGTGTTGGTGGGGGTGACACCGAACGCGATCACCACGATGCCCACACTGATCGGGAGTCCGTACCGTCCCTGCCACGGGTATCCGATATACGGGAAGTTGAAGCCGTCGGTCGTAATGGGAAGCATCACCGATGCCGTGATCGCACCGGCGAGGACGACGCGCTGGCGAACGGTGCCGAACGCGAACCCCAACGCGATGCCGACGAGTACGACG
>JANPMG010000186.1:0-6600 GCA_031422675.1 Acidimicrobiia bacterium
CGCGATCATCGACAAGAACCGGAGCGAGCCCAAGTCGGATGGATGAAGGCGTTTCGGCAACAGACGGGGCCCCCACGTGCCGCCTCGGTTCGCCCCCTCGCCAAGGGCAACTGCCATGGAGTCGCCCGTGAGAAGCACGCGGGGCGCTCCCGATCGGATCAGCCGCTCGACGTGTCGTTTTTGGAGTCGCATCTGCCTCCTCGACGGAAGCGATTCCGAGGCGGTGTTCCCGGGAGCCATGGCTCGCACAGGCGCCGGCCCGGGGCGATTGCGGCGTGGGCCGATCTGCGTGACCTGTGAGTCGTTGCCGGCGGTCGCAGTCGGTGCTCGGCTGGTGGTGAGGACGAGGACGGAGACGAGAGCGGCGGCGATGGCGGGGACGGCGATGCGCCACTGCCGGGTCGACAGCGCGCCGTGACGAATCGGCATCTCGATGAGGTGGTAGCTGGCGAGGGCGAACGCGAGGGCGACGCCGGTCCGGATGGTGAAGAGGGTCCAGCCCGAGAGACCGATGCGGTCTGCGGTCATGACGACGTTGACGGGCCAGTGCCAGAGGTAGAGGCCGTAGCTGATGAGGCCCAGACCGCGGAGCGGCGCGAAGGAGAGGACTCGGTTGATCGGACCGCGCGTGGGATGAGCTGCGGCGGCGATGGCGAGAACAGCCGCGATGCCGGCAACCGTGAACCCGCCTCGGTAGAGCCGTGGCGCCTGCCCGTCGAGCGTCGTCCACATGATCGCGAGGACGACGATCGAGACGACGCCGGTGATCTCGATGAGGGCGCGGGCGAGCCGGTCGGTCGGGAAACCCCACACGCACACCGCCGCGGCCAGGGCGATGCCGGCGAAGAGCGCGAACGATCGCGTGTCGGTGCCGTAGTACGCACGGTTGGTGTCGGCGGCGCGGTAGAGCCAGACCATGAGCAGCGTCGAACCGGCGCCACCGATCAACGCGGTGACGAGCACTGCCTTCGCCGTGTTGCGGTTCCACCATTGCGCGAGTCCGACGAAGATCAATGGCCAGAGCACGTAGAACTGCTCTTCGATCGCCAGGCTCCACGTGTGTTGTAGCGGGGACGGCGCGAGGAAGAGATCGAAGTAACTCTGGTCGGCAAAGATCGCGCGCCAGTTCGCGAAGTACCCAATGGTGGCGAGCGCGTCACCACGAATGCGCGCCAGCTCGGCCGGATCGGCGAACGCCACGCAATAGATCGCGACGCCGAGGAGGACGAGGACGATCGCCGGGAGCAGCCGCCGGGCGCGTCGGCCCCAGAAGTGGCCGAGTGCCACGCCATTGTTGGTCCGCCACTCCGCGAGCAGCAGCGATGTGATCAGGTATCCCGACAGCACGAAGAACAGGTCGACGCCGAGGTAGCCACCCTTCAGGTGTCCGCCGTGGTACAGCAGCACGCCGACGACGGCGGCTCCCCGAAGTCCGTCGAGTGCGCCCACATGGGGCAGGGAGATCCGCTTGGTGACCGGCGCGCTCGCCGGCGCGAGTGCCCCGCTCATGAGGGCGGGGAGGGTTGGGATGGTTCCGGCAGGGGTGCGCGCTCGGGTTCAGATACGGGTTCGTCGGACGCGAGGTCGGGCGGCCTGTCATCGCGCCAGACCAGGCTGACGATCCCGTCGACGGCGAGCAGGACGACGACGAGCCACGCAGACGTGCGGAGTCGTTCGAAGAATGTGGGCCACGCGAACGCGGGTGGATAGTTGTGGCGGAGCTGACCGGAGGTGACCCACGCGAGGATGACGAACATGAGGGCGGCAGGCAGGATCCGCAGGAGCCCGCGCGCTCGTGGGCTCAGCAACGCCGCGATGACGAGGATCGTCACCGGTACCGCGGTCCACGGTCTCGTCAGGATGCCCGCCGCGAGCCCCGCGCCGACGGCGGTCACGGCGATCGTGGTGCGCGCCGGCCGTTGGCCGCGAATGCGGAACGGGTTCACCAGCAGCGACCGGTCGACGGGCTCGGACGCAGACTCCGCCGGTGGGCCAGCCGTCGGCGGGGAATCGATCCGGCGCCGAGCGCGCCACCATGATCCGATCACGATGGCGAGACACGCGAGCATCCCGAGGATCGACAATATGAACGCGATGCGCATGTTCTGTTGCGGAGTCCATTCGACGCTGACCCGCAGAGGTCCCTGCTCGCCGCGGGGGTCGATCCGCCAGCCGTTCGCGTACCCGTCGACGAGTTGGGCCGGTCCGAGGTCGGCGCCGTTGAGCGTTGCGTGCCAGCCGGGGTTCAGGCTCTGGCCGACCACGAGCCACGTGGGCCTCGACGCGTCCGTGATCTCGACGGTGTACGAGGTCGAGCTGCGGTCGAGGACTGTGGCCGTTGGAGTGGGGCGGGGTCGAGATTGGTCGGAACCCAGGAGCACTTCGGGGCCACTGGCCGCACCGCCAGCGGCGGAACTCATGACAACTCGGCTGAAGTCGAGGCCGGTCGTGCTGTTCATCAGGCCGTAGAGCGAGTGCGAGCCCGGCGCGAGCGCGAGGGTGGCCGCCGGGTCGCAGGCGCTGAACCGGATCGGACGACCGTCGAGGGCGTCGGCGGTGGTACCGCTGAGACGGATCGGGAACGGAGTGCCATCGATCGAGAGGAGATCAGTGATGCAGCCGGCCGGGAGGTCGACCGGTGGGGCGCCTTGTTGCACGCCGGGAATCCCGAAGTCGACGATCGCGGCCGGAAGCGTGATCGAGGTTCCGAACGTTCCCGATGGTCGTTCCTCCACCCGGACGCCGGTGAGCGCGATCCGCAGGCGGTCGGTGGTGAGCGGGGCGAACCGCACCGGGAGGGTGACCACACCCTGGTTTCCGGCGGCCACGGGAGGGAGATCGACGAAGCGAGTCTCGGTGCCGGTATCGAGCCGCAGCTGAGTGGGGACCGAGTGCCGACCGTCGGCTTGGACCTGCACGTCCATCCGATCGATCGTGATCGGCGCCGGGAGGCGGATGTTGAGCGCGTCACCGCGGACCTTCTTCGCTCGGGTCTGCCACTCGGTGGTGGGGTCGCCGTCGACCGCCGCCGACGCGCGTGTGATGGGTTGGCCGACCGGGGTCTTCTTCCCGTAGGTGACCGTGATGCCGCCGGCACTGACGTCGGGGATCCCGAGGCGGGTGTCGATGATCTCGTCGGCAGTGTTTGGGCTGAGTTGCATCGTGCCCGTGACCACGAAATCGCGCGCCGTCGGCAACGTGAACTCGCGCCGCAACTCCGTTTCGTTGCGCGTCATGACGAGCGCCAACGGATGGTCGAGCGAGCCCGCACCGAGCCCGGAGAGGAGGTCGTTCGGGAGACGGATGGATTCGGTGGCGCGGACCGGCTGGTCCGGGCGGGCGTTGTCGTGGAGCGTCACCTCGGCGAAGCCGACGCCGGTCTTGCGGAGCTGAGCCTTCTCCGAGGGTCCCTTCCCCACCTTGTTCCCGACGGTGCCGGCGATCTGGAGTTCGAGCACGGAGAACGTGCGGCGGGGAAAGGTGACGGTCTGGCCGCGGCGCGCGCGTGACGACGCGTCGAGCATCCTCGTGACCTCGTGGCCGTCGTCGAATCGCATCCGGATCTTGGTGATCCACCGGCCCCGGTTCGCGCCGAAGGGTTGCACCAGATGCACTTCGTCGGTGGTGATCGGGGCGTCGAGGGTGATGCGCAGGGTTTCGGGGCCGACCGCGGAAAGTCCCGAGGCCACCTCCCATGACGTGAGCAGGCGGCCGTCGATCGCGGCGGCGGGCCGGGCATCCGGCGAGAAACCGAACGACGGTGTGCCGTACGTAGTGGCGCGCGTCGATTCCAGTCCGTCCAGCGTGGTCACCGAACGGGTGGCGTCGGTGGTGTCGGGGAACACGTCGAGTCGCTGGTCGAGCAGGTCCGGCTTCAGCGGCTTCTCGCCGGCCTGCTCGGTGTAGCCGTAGTTGCTGCTCATCGACGCCCAGCGCATCCCGCGCCGACGGTTGGAGTCGGTGACCACCAGTGCACCGTCGGTGCCGGTCACCGTTCGCAACGCGGCCGGCCGGCCTTCGTACTTCGGTGAATAGACCACGAGCCGGCGGGCATCGAGCAGTCCTGCGCTGGCGAGATCCACCAGGCCCTCGCCGTCACCGTCGACGATGATCGGGTCGTGCGCGGTCTTGGCCCGCACGATCGGGAGTGGGTCCTTCACGCTGAAGACCGCCACCGGCGCGGGCTCGGGTTTGGCCGGCTCGGCCAGATTCCCCAGGTCGGGATATCGCAGTTTTCCGGGGATCTCGGTGCCGAAGGTCCTCGGCGGGTCCAAGCCGGGCGGCGGGTTGCGGGTGAAGATCTCCCAGAGGGCGCGCGACGGGATCAGCGAGAACCGGTCGGTCTCGAGATCCAAGCGGAGCAGGACGTCGCCCGCACCCATGAGGCGCGCGATCGGCGCGACGGCAGCGGGATCCAGGATGGCTCCCTGCAGGCGCTGGTCGAGCGCGATGAGCAGGTTCGCCGAGGCCTCGCTTCCCCACGGCACCAGCTCCCGGGCGACGTAATCACGCGCCAAGATCCCGGGCTCGATCGGATCGATGGTGTCGCCCCACCGGTACGCCGCGAAGTCCGCACCGGGCAAACCGAGGATGCGGGTGGTGTGCGGGCGCTGGTCGAGCGCACGCGCCGCCTCGGTCCAGTAACTCGGGATGGTCTGCGGGCGCTCGAGGTAGCGGCTGTAGTAGCGGCCGTGCCACACGCCGGGGTTGCCGACGACGCAGAGCAAAACGATGCCGGCCGTGAGCCCGACGCCGACCGCGGTGTGGCCGCGGCGTCGGAGTGCGTCGAAGATTGCGGACATCGCAACGGCGAGCAGTACCGCGAACGCGAGCACCATGAGGGGCAACGCACGCGAAGTGCTGCGCAGCGCGAGACCGACCGTCGAACCGGTCGCCCAACTCTTGATGATCGAGCCGAGCACCGTGGGGTTGTGGTACGGCGAAGCCGCGACGGCGATGGTGACCGCGATGAGGGCCATCACCACGAAGTACGCGCGATCGCGCCAGCGCAGCACCGCGGCCGCGATCATCGCGAAGAGCGGGATCGAGAAGCTCGCCGCGATCACGAACGGCTTGCGGTTCAGGTCCAGGACCGCGTCGTTCCAGTACCCGCGTCGGTCGGCGCCGTAGAAGAACCAGTAGCCCAGTCCGCGCAGGATCTCGGTGGCCGTCGAGGTGGCGGACACCGATTCGATGGATTCGGTGAAGCGCAAGATGCTGAGCCCGTACTCGGCCTGGATCACCAGACTCGTGGCCCACCACAGCGAAGCGACCACTGTGAGCAGCACGGTCCGCCATGTGAGCCGCCACACTGCCGGCCAATCGGCGTCGCGGCGGATCCACACGGCATACGGAATCCAGAGCGCAGGGCCGATGAGCGCGTAGAGGAGCGCGGGCAGGTTGACCGCGCCGACGAGCTGCACGGTGATCGCGATGAGCGCCGCGTAACGCCACGGGCGAGCGCGCAGACCCCGGATCACGAAGGTGAGCATCCACGGGAGCCCGGCCCACGGGCTAAGCAACACGCTGAGCCGCGAGGAGTATTGGAGCACGTAGGGAGTGAGGGCGTACGCGAGGACCCCGACGACCAATCCGGCGCCGCGGACGTCGAGTGTGCGGAGCAGGTACCGCATGCCGAGACCGGCGGCGAAGATCAACGTCCCGAGCCAGAGGCGCTGGGTCACCCACCCCGGGACGCCGAGGACTTCTTGAAAGACCCAATAGAAGGGCCCCATGGGAAAGAGGTAACCCACCGTCTGGTGACTGACGGTGCCGAGACCGATGTGGGGATCCCACAGTGAACTCGCGTCGGCGAGGAACCGACCGGGGTCGATCGTGAGGTAGCTCTTGGTGTCGGCGACCACCCGTCCGGGGCTGGTTGCGAGGACGGGCAGGTACGCCAAGAGGCCGAAGAGAGCAATCCCGAGGTGATCGAGAGTGGCCCAACGGCCGGCCAACCGGCCGGTCCACCGGTTCGGGGGGCGCGGGGGCTGCGGCGACTCCGTGACCAGGGCGGCGTTCATCTTGGTGTTGCCCCCAGTCCTCACACCCGCCACCTATCGCAGGGCGGAGGAGTCTACCGGTCGATTGGTTCGGGGTCGGCCACGCCTGTAGTGGGCGAGAGCGGTTCGGTGCGGTGCAGGTTCGTCAGGATCGAACGTCGACCGCAATGGAGCTCACGAGATCCCCATCACGGATCGGACGAGCGCCCCGAACGCCACCGGGTCGGCGAGGAGCGCGGCGTTCATCTCGATGATCGTCACGCCGGCGGCCCGGAGCGCGTTGCGACGGCGCATGTCGGCGTGTCGGCGACGGACGCCCGAGTGCCACCGGTCGCTGTCGTACTCGAACGCGACGACGGGCGGCCCCGGATACGCCAGGTCGACGTGCACGCGTCCGATCGAGGTGTCGACGGCGACTTGCCGTTGCGGACGCGCGAGACCGCAATGCGCGAGGGTGAGCTCGGCACGCAGCTCCCAGCCGCTGTCGGTGACGGTCGATCCGTGGCGTCGGATCAGCCCCGAGATGACTCGGGATCCAGGATGCCCCTTCCCTGTCCGTTGCGTCGCGCGCCACTCCAGCTGGCCGACCGTGAACAGG
>JANPMG010000187.1:0-25253 GCA_031422675.1 Acidimicrobiia bacterium
GGCTCCGCTCCGCTGCGCCGACCGCGTCTCCTACAGCTTGGCGGCCGCGGCGCGGAGCGCGTCGGCGCCGGTGGTGTGCTCCCAGGAGAACTCGGGCTCGTTGCGACCGAAGTGCCCGTACGCCGCGGTCTTGCGGTAGATCGGGCGGCGCAGATCGAGCCGCTCGATGATCGCCGCGGGCCGGAGGTCGAAGTGCTCGTTGATGAGCGCCGGCAGCTTCTCCGGATCGATCTCGGACGTGCCGAACGTCTCGACCATCAGAGACACCGGACGCGCGATGCCGATCGCGTACGCGACCTGGACCTCACAGCGCTTCGCGATACCCGCGGCCACGATGTTCTTCGCCGCGTGCCGAGCTGCGTACGCAGCCGAGCGGTCGACCTTCGTGGGGTCCTTGCCGCTGAACGCGCCGCCACCATGACGGGCCATTCCGCCGTAGGTGTCCACGATGATCTTGCGACCGGTGAGCCCGCAGTCGGCGTGGGGTCCACCCAACTCGAAGTTGCCGGTCGGGTTGACGTGCACCTCGAAGTCGTCGTCGGCGAACTGCTCGGGGATCAGCGGACGGATCACGTGCTCGATGAGATCCGGCTTGATCATCGCGTCGCGGTCGATGCCCGGACCGTGCTGGGTGGAGATCAACACCGTCGAGAGCCGCTTCGGCACACCGTTCTCGTAATCGATGGTCACCTGGGTCTTGCCGTCCGGACGCAGGTACGGCAACGTGCCGGACTTGCGGACCTCGGCGAGGCGGAAGGCGAGCTTGTGCGCGAGCCAGATCGGCATCGGCATGAGATCGGCGGTCTCGTCGCACGCGTAGCCGAACATCATGCCCTGGTCGCCGGCACCGGTCTCGAGCAGCCGGTCGGTGTCGCCGGCCCGCTGCTCCTCCGCCTTGTCGACGCCCATGGCGATGTCGGGACTCTGCTCGTCGATCGAGGTGATGACACCACAGGTGTTGCCGTCGAACCCGTAGGACTCGCGGTCGTACCCGATACTGCGCACGGTGTCACGCACGACGCGGGGAATGTCGATATAGGCCTGGGTGCTGATCTCGCCCGCCACCACGACGAGACCGGTGGTGCACATGGTCTCGCACGCGACGCGGCTGTTGGGATCTTCTTCGAAGATCGCATCGAGGACGGCGTCCGAGATCTGGTCGCTCATCTTGTCGGGGTGACCTTCGGTCACCGATTCCGACGTGAAGGTGAAGGCGCTCAACGCAACTCCTGATTTGGGGTGATGGATTCGCGGCCCAGCAACGCGGCCACACGATCGAGAATCACGTCGGCGAGGGCGACCTTCGTGAGCAACGGCGTTTCCTCGGAAGCGCCGAGAGAGTCAAGCAGGATTGCCCGGTTCGTGTCGACTTCAAAGCCTGCGTCCGGCGCGGACACGTCGTTCGCCACGATCAGGTCAGCGTGCTTGCGCACGAGCTTCTCCCGGGCCTGCGCGACCACGTCGGTGGTCTCGGCGGCAAAGCCCACGAGCACCTGACCCCGTTTGGCCTCGCCCAGCGCGGCGAGGATGTCCGGCGTCGGTTCGAGCACGATCTCGGGCGGGCCGGCCGCTTTCTTCAGCTTGTCCGAGGCCACGACCTTCGGTCGGAAATCGGCGACGGCGGCGGCCATGACGACCACGTCGGTGCCATCGAAACGTTCGAGCATCGCCTCGTACATCGCCTGCGCCGACACGACCGACACCACGTCGACGCGCGCGGGCGCAGTCTCGGCCGCGGTGGTGACCAGCGTGACCGCGGCACCCCTTGCGGCGGCCTGGGCGGCGACGGCGTGACCCATCTTTCCCGACGAACGGTTCCCGATGAACCGGACGGGATCGATCGCCTCGCGGGTACCCCCCGCACTGACGAGCAGCCGGACACCCGCGAGGTCGCCGGATCGACTGAGGATCGTGGTGATCGCCTCGATGATCCGTTCGGGGCTCGCCAACCGACCCTCGCCCACATCACCGCCGGCGAGGCGACCCGACTCGGGATCGACGATTTGGACACCCCGCCGGGCCAGCGTGGCGAGATTCTCCTGCACTGCTGGGTGTTCCCACATCTCGGTGTGCATGGCGGGCGCGAGCACCACCGGCGCACGCGTGGCCAACAGCGTGGCGGTGAGCAGATCATCGGAGATCCCGGCTGCGTACTTTCCGATCAACCGGGCCGTCGCGGGGGCCACGACGACCACGTCGGCGGATTGACCGAGCCGGGTATGCGGGATCGGATTCCCGCCGCTTGCGGCGTCCGGATTGAACAGCGCGACCTGCGCGGGTTCCGAGGCCAGGGCCGAGAACGTGAGCGCACCGATGAACCGAGTGGCGTCCTCGGTCAGGACCGGCGCGACGTGCCCGCCGGCATCGACCAAGCGGCGACACAGCTCGACCGCCTTGTAGGCCGCGATCCCGCCCGAGACGCCGAGCACGATCCGTCGGCCCCGTATGGCGTGGACCGCGTCCATTGCCGGGTGACCGTCGGAATCAGCTGGCGTCGGGCGGGGCGTCGACACTCGCGTCGGTGGCGGCTGCGCCGGCGACCGCGGCCGCGGCTGCCGCCTCTGCCTCGAGGTCCACCTCGGGAACCTCGGCCTTGATGATCTTGCCGACTTCGATCTCTTCCAACGCGATGGACAGCGGCTTGCGAGACACCGACGTCACCTGCGGCGGGACGATCTTGCCGAGGCCGTCACCGAGGTGGTTGTAGTAGTCGTTGATCTCACGGGCACGCCGGGATGCGAGGGTCACGAGCGTGAACTTGGAGTTCTCGCGCTCGAGGAGGTTCTCGATGCGGGGCTCGGTGAGGGACGCGCGGCGTTCGACCATGTGAAGGGCTCCGAAAAGTCAGGAAGTACCGTCGGAAGGAAGTCCGGATCGGCGAACTTCCAGGATAGCAGCGACTTCGTCCACGGATCGCTCCACGTCGTCGTTCACCACGACGGCGTCGAACTGTTCCGCCCGGGCTTCCTCGGAGGCCGCAGTGGCCAGTCGGGTCCGGATCTGCTCGGGATCGTCGCTTCCTCGGGCCCGCAGCCGAGCCTCCTGGACCGACGGATCCGGCGCCCGGAGAAAGACCAGGAGCGCCGTCGGATATCGCTCCTTGACTGCAAGCGCGCCCTGCACATCGATCTCCACCAGGACATCGTGTCCCGCCGCCAGCTGTGCCTCCACGGGTGCAGCCGGGGTTCCCTTCAGCTGGCCGTACACCTCGAACCATTCGAGGAACCCGCCCGAGTCCCGGAGCTTCTCGAACTCGGTGCGCGTGACGAAGTGGTAGTCGACGCCATCGATCTCACCCGGTCGCGCGGCGCGCGTCGTGGCCGACACCGACCACACGAGCGACGGTTCCCGCTCGAGCAGCGCCCGACCGACGGTGCCCTTCCCGACCCCGGACGGGCCGGTGAGCACCAAGAGAACAGCCAGGACGAACGCCTACTGTCCAGCGAAGGCCGCGAGCAGGGCGGCGCGTTGCTTGGTGCCGAGCCCGCGGAGCCGACGGCTCTCGCTGATCTCGAGTTCGGTCATGATTCGCCGGGCGCGCACCTTGCCCACACCGGGCAGCGACTCGAGCACGCTGACCACCTTGAGCTTCGCGACGATGTCGTCGGTGTCACTCTGGGCGAAGAGGTCCTTCAGCGACAAGCGGTTCAGTTTCAGACGCGTTTTGATCTCGGCACGGACTCGCCGCGCCACCGCGGCTTTCTCGAGTGCGGCGCTGCGCTGCTCGGGGGTGAGCGCGGGCGGGAGCGGCATGGACAGAGACCTCCGAGAGCGCCGAGTCGGTGACAGCGCGTGGCAGCGTTCGAGCGGCGCTGAGTATAGGAGCGGAGGTCCGTGCCACTCCCAAGGCACCGTCGGCTGCTCGGGACGCGGGCGCGACGGGGGCGCGCACGGCGGCAATTGGTGCCTCAGACGTCGCTGAGGCGGCTCAGACACCAAACGCGGGCGGTGGGCGACGCCGGCGGGTTGGGGTCAGAGGGCGGCGGCGACGTCCGCGGCGATGGTGGCGGCGGCAGCCTCGGGGTCCGGCGCGGCGGTCACCGGGCGGCCGATGACCAGCCAGTCGGCGCCGGCCCGGATGGCGTCGCCGGGAGTCATCACCCGCGCCTGATCATCACGCGCCGATCCGACCGGGCGGATCCCGGGGACCATCGACGCCAGCCCGGCCGCCCCGACCTCGGCCAGTTCCCAACCGCTGCACACGACCCCGGCGCATCCCGCCGCCCGGGCGGCGGTGAGCCGCGCCGGGAACGCCGAGGCATCAGCATCCGAGGTGAGCACCGTGACTGCGAGCGTGACCGGCTCCGGGAGCCCCACATCGGCTGCACCCCGAGCAGCACCGGCCACGAAGGCGCGCAGCATGTCGGTGCCACCGGCCGCGTGCGCGTTCATGAACTTCACGCCGTGGCGGGCGAGCGCGGCGGCGGCGCGTTCCACCGTGTTCGGGATGTCGTGCAACTTGAGGTCACAGAACACGGTGAAACCGAGGTCGTGGAGCCGGTCGAAGGCCACCGGGCCGGCCTCGGCATAGAGCTCGTAACCCACCTTCGCGATGCCGAACCACGGCATTACCCGCCGGGCCATTGCGAGCGCGGCATCGAGATCACCGACGTCGAGGGGCACGGCCAGTCGCTCGCGCACCGCCTGCTGGACGTCAACCATCGTGTCCATTCCCATCTCCTCCGACCGCCGGTTCGAACCCGTCCTTCGCCTCGACCTTCGACTCGACCCTCGCCGCAGTTACCTCGAGGCCGCCGACGAGCTCCGCCACCCGGGCCACGCCGTGCTCCGTGCACCAGCGCGCGATCTCGTCGTGGATGCGGTTCACGGCGCGCGGCTCGGCGAACGACGCGGTGCCCACCCCGACCGCGCTCGCACCAGCCAGCATCATCTCGATCGCATCGAGGCCCGAACTCACGCCACCGGTACCGATCACCGGCACGCCGGGAAGCGCACGGGTCACCTCGTTCACGATTCGCAGTGCCACCGGTTTGATCGGCGCGCCGGAGTAGCCACCGGTGCCACCACCGAGAAGCGGGCGGCGGGTCTCCGCGTCGATCCCGAGTCCGAGGAGCGTGTTCACCAGTGTGAGGCCGACCGCACCGGCGCCGACCGCGGCGCGCGCCACGTCGACGACCTCGAACGTGTTGGGCGAGAGTTTGGCGAAGATCGGGAGTCCGAGGTCACACGCGGCCACGCCGGCGACGACGGCCGCGGTGGCCGACGCGGAGTGCGCGAACATCCGGGCCGAGTCTTCGACGTTCGGACAGCTCACGTTCAGTTCGATCGCGGTGAGTGCGTCGGTGTGGCCGCGCAGTTGATTGGCCGCGACGGCGAAGTCCTCGACCGAGCGCCCCCAGAGCGACACGACGACGGGCACCCGGCGCGTGCGTAGCGCCGGGAGTTCTTCCCGGACCCAGTGCGTGACGCCAGGACCTTGCAGCCCGACCGAGTTCAACATCGCGCCCCCGGCGGCGGCATGGAGGCGCGGGGCGGGATTGCCGGCCCACGCGTAGGCCGCGAGGGACTTCACCGTCAGCGCGCCGAGCCGCGCGGGATCGACGAGCCGGAGCACTTCGTCACCGTGTCCGAACGTCCCCGACGCGGCGACGATCGGGCTGTCGAGTCGCCGCGACCCGAGCGACACCGTCATGTCGACGTGGCCGCACTCGCGCGCGGCCCGCGACCGGAACCGGCTCACGCGTGCATCACACCTCGAGCCGGAGTTGACCGTCGGCGTGGTACTCCTGCAGCGAGCGCACCGTGATTTCGGTGGTCTGGCTCTCGGCGATGCCGGCCGCAGCCGCGAGTGCTGCCGCGACCGTGGTGAGACACGGGACGTTGTGGAGCACCGCGCAGCGGCGGATGTGCGCGCCGTCGGCGCGCGGACCGCGACCGCGCGGGGTGTTCACGACGAGGTCCACCTGACGGGTGGAAATCAACCCGATCGCGTCCTCCCCGTTGGCGTCGCCGACCTTGGCGACGACGGTCTCCACCGGTATCCCGCGGGCTTCACACGCGGCGGCGGTTCCGGCGGTGGCGACGAGTCCGAATCCCAACTCGACGAAGCGCGCCGCTACCACGAGTCCGGGCTCCTTGTCCCGGTCCGCGAGTGACAGGAAGACCTTCCCGGTCTCGGGCAGCCGGCTGCCCGCCGCGGCCTGACTCTTCATGAACGCCAGCCCGAACGACCGGTCGATCCCCATCACTTCACCGGTCGAGCGCATCTCGGGTCCGAGGAGCGTGTCGACGGTCGGGAACCGGTTGAACGGCAACACGGCTTCCTTCACCGACACGTGACCGCCCTCGGCCGGCGGGCAGAGCAAACCTTCGGTGCGCAACTCCGCCAGCGACGCGCCGAGCATCACCCGGGCCGCCACCTTCGCCAGGGGCACCCCCGTCGCCTTGCTCACGAACGGCACCGTCCGGCTGGCGCGGGGGTTCGCCTCGATGACGAGAACGTCACCACCTTTGACCGCGTACTGCACGTTCAGGAACCCGCAGACGTCGAGCGCGGTGGCCAGCCGCTCGGTGTACTCGCTGATCGTCGCGATCGTCTCGGCCGAGAGCGTCGATGGTGGCAGCACACACGCGCTGTCACCGGAGTGCACACCGGCCTCCTCGATGTGTTCCATGATCCCACCGATCAGGACCTCGCCGGTGTGATCACGGATCGAATCGACGTCAACCTCGATGGCGTCCTCGAGGAAGCGGTCGATGAGCGCCGGCCGAGTGGCCGAGAGCCCACCTTCACGGCCCAGCGAGCCGGCCGCCGCGAGTTCGGCCATCGCCACGTCCAACCCGTCCTCGTCGAAGACGATCTGCATCGCGCGACCACCCAAGACGTACGACGGACGCACCAACACCGGGTAGCCGATCTCGGTGGCGATAGCGCGCGCCCGTTCCACACTCGTGGCCGTCCCCCCGGCCGGTTGCGGAATCTCGAGCCGATCACAGAGCGCGTTGAAGCGGTCCCGGTCCTCGGCGAGGTCGATCGACTCCGGGCTGGTCCCCACCACCGGAATGCCCGCCGCCGCGAGTGAGTGGGCCAACTTGAGCGGCGTCTGACCGCCGAGCGCCACGACCACGCCGCGCAGTTCCCCGCGTGCCTGGAGCGCGTCGCAGACGTTCAACACCCCTTCGATCGACAACGGCTCGAAGAACAGCCGGTCGCTGGTGTCGTAATCGGTGGACACCGTCTCGGGGTTGCAGTTCACCATGACGGTCTCGAATCCCGCGTCCGAGAGCGCGAACGCAGCGTGCACGCAGCAGTAGTCGAACTCGACTCCTTGACCGATCCGGTTCGGACCGCTGCCGAGGATCACCACCGCCGGCCGGGCGAGCGGGGTCACCTCGCAGTCGTCCTCGTAGGTTCCGTAGTGATACGGGGTGGTCGCGTCGAACTCGGCCGCGCAGGTGTCGACGGTCTTGTAGGTGACCTCCACGCCCGCGGCCCGACGCATCGCCCGCACCAGTTCGGGAGTCTCGTTCCAGAAGTCGGCGAGTTGACCATCACCGAAGCCGAGGCGCTTGGCCCAGCGCCACGTGGCGCGATCGAGATCCGCCGAACCCACGAAGCCCTCGAGTTCCACCGCGGCCTCGACGATCTGGGCCATCTGGTCGAGGAACCACGGGTCGATCCCGGTGATGTCGTGAAGCCGCTCGATGGTGATCCCGCGCCCGAGCGCCACGCCCACGGCGAAGAGCCGGTCCGGCGTGGGGGTGCGACAAGCACGCTCGAGATCGTCGATGCTGGCCTCGATGAACGCCGGATCCCGATGGTCGAGTCCGGGGCGGCCGCTCTCGAGTGACCGCAGTGCCTTCTGGAGCGATTCGGGGAACGTGCGACCGATCGCCATCACCTCGCCGACCGACTGCATCATCGTGCCGAGGAGGGGATCGGCCCCCGGCAGCTTCTCGAAGGCCCACCGCGGGATCTTGGTGACGACGTAGTCGATCGTCGGCTCGAAACTGGCCGGCGTGACCCGGGTGATGTCGTTCACCACTTCGTCGAGCCGGTAACCGACGGCGAGCTTCGCAGCGATCTTCGCGATCGGGAAGCCGGTGGCCTTGCTCGCCAGCGCGCTCGAACGCGAGACGCGCGGGTTCATCTCGATGATGACCATCTGACCGTTCGTCGGGTCCAGACCGAACTGCACGTTTGAGCCGCCGGTCTCGACCCCGACGCGGCGGATGCATGCGAACGCGGCGTCGCGCATCTTCTGGTACTCGACGTCGGTCAGGGTCTGCGCCGGGGCCACCGTGATCGAGTCACCGGTATGCACCCCCATCGCGTCCACGTTCTCGATCGCGCAGATCACCACCACATTGTCCGCGTGGTCGCGCATGACCTCGAGTTCGTATTCCTTCCACCCGAGCACGGACTGCTCGAGCAGGATCTCCTCGACCGGGCTGGCGGCCAACCCACGCCGCGCCACCGCGCGCAGTTCCGTCTCGTCGTAGGCGAATCCGGTGCCGCCACCCCCGAGGATGAAGCTCGGCCGACAGATGAGTGGGAACCCGACTTCCTTGCCTGCGATCACCGACCGCTCGACGCCGTCGTTGATGCGCGCGGTGTCGTCGGTGATCTCGGCGTCGGCGAGCACGATGGCCGAGATCGGGACGTTCAGTCCGATCTCCACCATTGCGGTCTTGAACCGGCTGCGGTCTTCCGCGGTGTGGATCGCGTCGATGCTGGCACCGATGAGCTCAACGTCGAACTCGGCGAGCACCCCGGCTTCGTCGAGCGCGATCGCCAGATTCAGCGCGGTCTGGCCACCGAGGGTGGGGAGGAGCGCGTCCGGCCGTTCCCGCTCGATGACCCGAGCCAGACTGTCGACGGTCAGGGGCTCCACGTACGTGGCGTCGGCGAAGTCGGGGTCGGTCATGATCGTGGCCGGGTTCGAGTTGACCAGGATCACGCGGTAGCCCTCCTCGCGCAGGACCCGACACGCCTGGGTCCCCGAGTAGTCGAACTCGCAGGCCTGGCCGATGACGATCGGGCCGCTCCCGATCAGCAGGATGGATTCGATGTCGGTGCGCTTCGGCACGTCAGCTCCCGGCCATGACGGCAGTGAAATCGGAGAACAGGTAGGCGGCGTCGTGCGGACCGGGGCCCGCTTCGGGGTGATGCTGGACCGAGAAGATCGGCTCGCCCGTGACGCGGAGTCCTTCACAGACGCCGTCGTTGAGGTTGACGTGGGTGATCTCGACGGCCCGATCGAGCGAATCCGGGTCCACGGCGTAGTTGTGGTTCTGGCTCGTGATCTCGACCGACCCGGTGGGAATGTGGCGCACCGGGTGGTTGCCGCCGTGATGGCCGAACGGGAGCTTGAACGTGGTGCCGCCGAGCGCGCGGCCAAGGATCTGATGACCGAGACAGATCCCGAAGATCGGGATCCCGGAGCCGACCAGATCTCGCACTGCGTCGGCCGCGCCCGCAACCGCGGCCGGGTCACCGGGACCGTTCGAGAGGAAGATGCCATCGGGACGACGCTCGATCACTTCTGCGGCGGGCGTGGACGCCGGAACGACATCGACCCGGCAGCCCACACTCGCGAGGTGACGCAGGATGGTGCGCTTGATCCCGAAGTCGTACGCGATCACGTGGAACGGTGCGTCGGGGTCGCCGGCCGAATACGCCGCCGCGGTGGTCACCGACGCCACCAGGTCTACGCCGTCGGTGGACCGGCTCGCGTGGGCGGCCGCGCGCACACTGGCTTCGTCGGTTCCGAACGCGCCGGGCACGGCGCCGTGCGCTCGCAGGTGACGGGTGAGCCGGCGGGTGTCGATGCCGCGGATGGCGGGAATGCCGTGGCGGTCGAGGAACCCACCGAGCGACTCGTCCGCCCGCCAGTTGCTGTGCCGGCGGGCGAGGTCGCGCACGATGACCCCCGTGCACGCGGGCGCGGCGGCTTCGTCGTCCTCGGGATTGGTTCCGTAGTTCCCGATGTGGGGATAGGTGAACGCGACCATCTGGCCCGCGTAGCTCGGGTCCGTGATGATCTCCTGGTATCCCGACAGCGCGGTGTTGAAGACGACCTCACCGGTCGCCACCGCGCCGGTCATCGAGCCGGTCATCTCGCCCTCGAAGATCTCGCCGTCCTGGAGCACTAGGACCGCCCGTTCGCGTTTGGGGTTCGGGTTCACGTAGTGATCGCTCCGTTCATGACGACGGGATGTCCGAGTCGGATGGTGTGGCGTACCGCGCCGGTGAGTTTTCGTCCGGCCCACGGGGTGTTGCGTGACTTGCTCGCCGACCGGCCGGCGTCGACCACCCAGGTGTGGTGCGGGTCGATGACGCAGAGGTTGGCGGCGTTTCCCACCTCGATCGGCCGGCCGTGACCGAGCTGGTCCAGGCCCGCGATTCGCGCCGGCTGCCACGACAGGCGCGCGAGCACGTCGGCGAGAGTGAGCCGACCCGGCACCACCAGCTCCGTGATCGCCACCGCCAGCGCGGTCTCCACGCCGAGCATGCCCGGCGGCGCTTCCTCGAAGGGCAGTTCCTTCGATTCGGGCGTATGGGGGGCGTGGTCGGTGGCGATCGCGTCGATGGTGCCGTCGACCAGTCCGGCGATGATCGCATCCCGGTCCGCCGCCGATCGCAGCGGTGGATTCATCTTGAACACCGGGTCGAAGGATGCACACTCCGCGTCCGTGAGCGTGAAGTGTTGCGGCGACGCTTCGGCGGTGACGCGCAGTCCCTCAGCTTTTGCGGCCCGCACCAACTCGGTGGCGCCCGCGGTGGACATGTGCAGCACGTGGTACCGACCGCCGGTGAGCCGGGCGAGCGCGATGTCACGCGCCACGATGATGACCTCGGCCGCCGCGGGCCGACCGGGGATGCCGAGGCGGGCCGACCACTCCCCTTCGTGCATGTGACCGCCGGCCACGAGCGTCGGATCCTCTGCGTGTTGAGCGATTACCGCACCCGGCAACGCACTCGCGTACTCGAAGGCCCGCCGCATCACGTCGGCGTCGGCCACGCAGTCACCGTCGTCGGTGAACATCCGCACGCCGAGGTCATGCAACTCCCCCATGGGTGCGAGTTCGTGACCGGCTCGCCCCTTGGTGATGCAGCCGGCGACGGTCACGTGACACGCGGCGCGCCGACCCTGCTCCAACACCGCGGCCACCACCTTGGCGTCATCGAGCGGCGGGGTGGTGTTGGGCATCGCGACCACGGCAGTGAACCCGCCCAACGCCGCGGCCCGGGCACCGCTCTCGATGGTCTCGGCCTCCTCGCGTCCGGGTTCCCGGAAATGCACCTGGAGATCGACGAGCCCCGGGGTCACGATCGCATCGGACGCGTCGACGACGCGCGCGCCCGCAGCATCGAGTGCCGGGCCGACGTCGGCGATCACGCCGTCTCGGATCAGCACATCGGCGTCCCGCTCGCCGGTGACGTCGAGGACCCGGCCCCCGCGCACCAACACGTCGTTCGCCATCAGGCCAAGCCTCCGGATCCGATGAGGTCGAAGAGCACGGCCATGCGGACCGCGACGCCGTTAGCCACCTGCTCACGCACGAGTGATCGAGGTCCGTCGACGACCTCGGTCGCGATCTCGGAGCCGCGGATCATCGGTCCCGGGTGCATCACGAGCGCGTCGGGCTTCATGCGTTCGGCCCGCTCCCCGTCGAGACCCCACCGGGTGTAGTACTCGCGCAGGCTGGGCAACAACGCACGTTCGATCCGCTCCTGCTGGACCCGCAGCACGTACACGACGTCGAGTTCGCTGATCACGGCGTCGAAATCGTGGGCGACCTCGACCGGCCAGCCGTCCAATCGTTCCGGCATCAACGTCGGCGGTCCGATGAGCGTGATCTGTGCGCCGAGGCGGTCCCAACACTCGATGCCGCTGCGGGCGACGCGCGAGTTCCGCACGTCGCCGACGATGCCGATGCGCGCCCCGGTCAGGTCGCCGCGGCGCCGGCGCAACGTGAACGCATCCAGCAAAGCCTGGGTGGGATGGCCGTGGCGGCCGTCGCCCGCATTCACCACCGCAGCATCGATCCACCCGGCGATGCGATGGGGCGCACCGGCGCCGGAGTGGCGCACCACCATCGCGTCGATCCCCATCGACTCGATCGTGCGCACGGTATCCAGGAGACTCTCGCCCTTCTTCACCGACGACGACCCTGCGGTGAAGGTCATCGTGTCCGCACCGAGTCGCTTCGCCGCGGTCTCGAACGAGAGGCGGGTTCGCGTGGAGTCCTCGTAGAACAGGCTCACGATGGTCTTGCCGCGCAGTGCCGGCACCTTCGGGATCTCGCGTGCGAGGACCTCGGACATGTACTCCGAGCCGTCGAGCAACTCGACGATCTGCGTGCGATCGAGGTCACCGATGTCGAGGAGATGCCTCATTCGTCGCCCCCTTCAGGACCCCAGAGTTCGATCGTGTCTTCCTCGACGTCGTCGGTCTCGCGCAGGCGAACCCGGACGTCCTCCCGTTCCGCGGTGGGCAGGTTCTTCCCCACGAAATCGGCGCGGATCGGCAGCTCCCGGTGGCCGCGGTCGATGAGCACCGCGAGCTGGATCGCGCGGGGTCGACCCAACTCGGTGAGCGCATCGAGTGCGGCGCGGATCGTGCGACCGGTGAAGAGCACGTCGTCGACGAGCACCACGACCCGGCCGGTGACATCGACCGGCACCTCGGTGCGGCCCAGCGGATGGATGTGGCGCAGGCCGATGTCGTCGCGGTAGAACGCCACATCCAGTGACCCGACCGGCACTGCCACCGCCTCGAACGACTCGATCGCGTCCGCGAGCCGCTGCGCGATCTGGGGACCGCGCAAGTGCAGACCAACGAGCACGACGTCGTTCGGTCCGTGATTTCGTTCGACGATCTCGTGCGCGATCCGAGTCTGGGCGCGGCGCAGATCCTCGGGCCCGAAGACCTGGGTGCGGAACGTCGCCGTCGGCGCTGCGCCCGATATGGAAAAGCCGCCCCTCGGGGCGGCTGCGGCGCTGACGGCCGGTGAACTGACGGCCGGTGCCAAGGCACTCATGCTGTCGGGCGGTGTGATTTCGGCGGCACTCGGCGTACCGTTGGGGCTCTCGGCCATCTCATCCTCACTCCGTGGCGACCTCACAGGATCTCCGTAACGGAACGGTCTCGACCGTAGCACGCCGGTCCGGGACGAACGGTGATCGCGCGCCCGAACGCAACCGGTCGTTCAATCGTGCTTCAACAACCGGAACGCGTCGTTTCCGGGCAACGGAACGTCACCCGGGAGGGGGCTTCGGGCGGTCAGTCCGGCGAACCCATCAGGACGTCGACGAGGGTGCCCTGGACGTAGGTGAGCCAGTCGTACAGGGCGAACGCGTCGGCGTTGAGGCCGGCCTCGGGGTCATCGTCGACCGCGACGTCGTCGCGATCCTCGGTGATCCCGAGCGTGACCCCCAACGCGAGCCGCACGTCGTTCAACGCGCGCACCCACTGCTCTACCTCGGCCGGAGCCAGCGCCACCTCCAACCGGCCGCGCCGGTCTCGCCCGGTGTCGAGTCCCTGCACCAGCGACTCCACCGCCTGGGACTTGGCGCGCACCAGATCCTCATGCACCACCGACTGGAAGTCGCGTTCGGCCCGGTCCTCGGTGGGATCCACGTACGCGCGCGGGAACAGCCGATCCCGCACCGCGTTCGACCCGTGATCGGGGACCCCGCCGTCGAGGATCTGGGTGACCTGGCGCGAGAGATCGCGCAACACGGTCACTTCCCCGGCCTCGAACGTCACGACGACGCTCGACCCTGCAACCCTGAACTTGGTCACGCGCGGTCCCGCTCCATTGTGGCCCACAGGCCGGAGGCGTGGAGCCGGGCCACATCGATCTCGGCCTTTTCCCGAGTTCCGTGCGACACCACCGACTTGCCCTCGTGGTGCACTTCGAGCATCAGCCGGGTCGCCTTCTCCAACGAGTACCCGAACAGCTTCTGCAACACCATCACGACGTAGTTCATGAGGTTGACCGGGTCGTTCCACACGATCACCAGCCAGGGCGTGTCCGTGCCCACCACCGTCTCCTCGACCGGCGCCTCCATCGTGCTCGGCGATGTCCCCGCCATCAGAACCCAGCCATCAGCCGAGCCCGAGCCTGCGAGGGCCGGACAGCTCGGGAGCGAGCCCACCGAACCGGACACCGCCGCAGTACGAGCGGACGAGCCATCAGACAGTGCGGACCTGCTCGGCGATGCGGGCGAGGAGGCCGTTCACGAACCGTCCGCTGTTCTCGGTCGAATACTGCTTCGCCAGTTCCACCGCCTCGCTGATCACTACCGCGGTTGGGACGTCCGGCTCGTGGGTGAGCTCGAAACATCCGAGCCGGAGCACCGCCCGGTCCAGCGCGGGCATCCGCTCGACAGCCCAGTGCTCGGAGTACTCGCGCAGCAGGCCGTCGATCTCTTCGGTGTTGCTCTCGACGCCGCGCACCAGCTTCATCGCGTACGCATCGGGGGCGGCGGGCAAGCTCGCGAACAGGTCGCTCACGCTGATCGAGCGAACTTCGCGTTCGTAACACAGGCCCAGTGCCCGTTCTCGGGATTCTCGACGAGGTGCCACGGGGGTCCGACCCGCTCAGGCGCGGGTGAGGTACTCGCCGGTGCGAGTGTCGATTTTGAGCTTCTCGCCGATCTCGATGAAGAGCGGCACCTGGACGATCAGGCCGGTCTCCATCGTGGCGGGCTTGCGGGCCCCCGAGACGCGATCACCCTGGATACCGGGCTCGGTCTCGGCCACCACGAGCTCCGCCGACGCCGGCAGATCGACCCCGAGGACCTCGTCGTTCCAACTCGGGAGGACCGCGACATCGCCCTCTTTGAGATAGTTCATCGCGTCACCGACGATCTGGGTCGGCACTTGGATCTGGTCGTAGGACTCGTTGTCCATGAACACGTACGCATCGCCTTCGCGGTAGAGGTACTGCATCTCGCGCTTGTCGATCGTGGCGTGCCCGACCTTCTCGTCGGCGCGGAAGGTCTTCTCGACCACGGCGCCGGTGCGGACGTTCTTCAACTTGGTGCGGACGAACGCGCCGCCCTTCCCGGGCTTCACGTGCTGGAACTCCACCACCGTCATCAGACCGTCGGGGAGATTCAGTGCCATCCCGTTCTTCAATGCATTCGTCGAAATGCTCAAACCAAGAGTTCCTTCGGGAAACGGGTGAGGGCGACCGGCCCTTCGGGGGTCACCACGAGAGTGTCCTCGATGCGAACCCCGCCGATGCCGGGCAAGTACACCCCGGGCTCGACGGTCACGACGTGGCCGGCGGCGAGGGTACCAGCAGCGGTCGACGCAACCCGAGGCGACTCGTGGATCTCCAGACCGACCCCGTGGCCGGTGCCATGGATAAACGACTCGCCCCACCCGGCATCGACGATGACCGCGCGCGACGCGCGATCGACCGCTGCGCAGTCGGTGCCGACCGCAACCGCGGCCACCCCCGCACGCTGGGAATCGAACACCGTGTCCCAGACCCGGCGGGCATCCGGACCCGGATCGCCGACGCTGACGGTGCGGGTCATGTCCGAGCAGTACCCGTCCACGATGCAGCCGAAATCGATGACGACGAGCTCGCCGGGCTCGATCCGGCGATCGCTCGGTCGGGCGTGGGGCTTGGCCCCGTTCGGTCCGGACGCCACGATCGGATCGAAGCTCACCGCACTCGCGCCCCGTTCCCGCATCGCGAACTCGAGCCGGAGCGCGAAGTCCCGTTCGGTCGGCCGATCGCGAAGGGTGGGCAGGAGCTCACCGAGCGCGTCGTCCGCGATCGCGCACGCCGCCCGGATCCGCTCCACCTCACCCGGCTCCTTGACCATGCGCAAACCGTCGACGAGCGCGGTGGTCGCCACGAGTTCCGTATCGGGGAACCACTCGACGAAACTGCGCTGTTGGCCCCACGTGACGCCGTCGTCCTCGAGGCCGAGCCGGGTCACGCCCGCCGCGGCCGTCGCTAGTGCGGCGCGTTGCTCGGCCTGGGTCAGCCCGATCACGATGTCCGCATCCACTCCGGCGGTGGCGAGCTGGTCGGCGGACTGGTCCCGGTAGCGACCGTCGGTCACGAAAGTGGCTCCCGCGGAGGTGACGAGGAGCATCGCCGCCGATCCGGTGAAGCCGGTGAGGTAGCGCACGTTCACGAGGCGGGTCACCAACACCGCGTCGACGGCGTCGAACGCAGATCGCAGGCGATCCATCCGCGCGCCCACCTGCATCGGGGTCAGGGTGTTCATGCCAAGGCCCCTACCGTCGCCTCGATCGCGAGCCGGTATCCGGCGCGTCCGAAGCCGGCAATCGTTCCGGTGACCACGGGCGCGATCACCGAGCGTCGGCGCCACTCCTCTCGGGCACTCGGATTCGAGAGGTGCAACTCCACCTTCACGCCGTCGAACGCGGCCAAGGCGTCGGCGATTGCGTACGACGTGTGCGTGAACGCGCCCGGGTTCATCACGATGGCATCCACTCGCCCGCGCGCCGCATGAATCGCATCGATGAGTTCGCCCTCGTGGTTCGACTGCACGTGCTCGAAATCGTGACCGGCGGCGCGCGCGGCGACCTCGGCGTCGCCCACGCATTCGGCGAGGGTGTCGGTGCCGTAGATCTCGGGTTCGCGGGTGCCGAGCAGGTTCAAGTTCGGACCGTTCAACAACAAGATGATCGTCATGTCCACTCTCCATCGCGGATACCGACGGACTCGAACGCGTAGCGCAGTGCCGCCGGTGGCGGATCCTCCACCAGTTCCAGGCCGCGCGGGCCGGGCAAGACGAACGTGAGTCCCCCGCTCGCCTTCTTGTCCCGCGCCATCAACGCCAACAACGCGGCGGCGGTCACCGACTCCGGATCGGGCACGGTCACCGGGAGTCCGAGTGACGCCGGGATCGCCTGGAATCGATCGACGACGTCCACCCCCACCCGCTCGCACCCGCCCGCCAGTGCGCCGGCGAAGACCAGCCCGATGGCCACGGCCTCGCCGTGGGTCAACCGGTGCTCGAACGCGATCTCGAGCGCGTGCGCCAAGGTGTGTCCGAGATTGAGGGTGGCGCGGATGCCGGTGCGCTCGTGCGGATCGGCCGCCACCACATCGGCCTTCACGGCCACGCACCGGGCGACCACATCTGCGAGCAACGCGGGGTCTCGCGCCACCAGCGCGGTGGTGCCGGTCCGCAGGACGTCGACCAGTCCGGTCGGGTCGGCGGCGACATCGAACATGAGGGCGTACTTCGCCACCTCGCCGAGGCCGCTGCGGTACTCGCGCGCCGCGAGGGACGCGAGCGTGTCGGTGTCGGCCACCACGCCGATCGGCTGATGGAACGCGCCGACGAGGTTCTTCCCCTCGGCCAGGTTGACCGCGGTCTTGCCGCCGATCGCGGCATCCACCATTGCGAGCAAGGTGGTGGGGACCTGAACGACTGCGACGCCTCGGTGGTAGGCCGCCGCCGCAAAGCCGGCGGTGTCTCCGACCACGCCACCGCCGAGCGCCACGACGGCGTCACCGCGCAGCAGTCCCCAGCGCGCGAAACCGCGGCACAGGTCTTCGACGGTGGTCAGGGACTTGTGGGTTTCGCCGTCGCCCATGAGGAACACCTCGGTCCGAGCCCCCATGCTCACACGCACCGGTTCCGCGTATCGCTGCGCGATCTCGGCCTGGCTGACGATCGCGACGCGCCTGCGGTCGGCCACGAGTGCCCCGACGGACCCGAGCGCGCCGGGCCCCACCACCACCGAGTACGGCGGCTCCACCCCCACGGTGATCTCGCTCATCGTTCGGCCTGCTCGTAGTGATCCAAGACGGCCCGGACAACCGAGTCCAGATCCTGACCGTCGGTGGACACGGTGACGTCGGCGGCGGCGGCGTAAGAATCCCGTCGCGCATCGGCAAGCCGGGTGAGCGTCATCGTGGTGGGTCCGGACGCGAGGAGCGGGCGCGTGGAAATGCCATCGCGGGTGACGCGCGCCGCCAATTCCGCCGGGGTGGCCTGGAGCCAAACCACGAAGCCCACCGCGGCGAGCGCGCGCCGGTTCTCGGGATCCACCACCGCGCCACCGCCACACGCCACCACCAACGGGTCCGGTGACGCGCAGACGTCGGTGATCGCGCAGCGTTCGCGCGCCCGGAATCCGGCTTCGCCCTCCCGCTCGAAGATCTCGGGCACGCTCATTCCTGCGCCCGCCCGAATGACGTCGTCGGTGTCCACGAACCCCCGGTCCAGGGCCTGCGCGCCGCGCCGCCCGACCGAGGTCTTGCCCGCACCCATCAAACCGATCAACACCAAGTGGAGGGGTCGGCTCACAGCGACGCGACGAACTCGCGGTGGTTGCGGGTGAACTCGCGCACCGAATCGCCGCCGAACTTACGGAGGGCTTCCTCGGCCAGGACCAGCGCCACCATCGTCTCGGCGACGACTCCGGCCGCGGGGACCGCGGTCACGTCGGTGCGTTCCTTGAACGACACCGTCTCGGCCTTCGTGGCGACGTCGACCGTTCGCAACACCGGCCGATTCAGCGAGGCCAACGGCTTCATCGACGCGCGGGCGACGAGCAGCGAGCCGGTGGTCATCCCACCTTCGATTCCGCCGGCGCGATCGGATCCTCGGGTGTAACCGTCGGTCTCGTCCCAGAGGATCTCGTCGTGCGCGTCACTCCCCCGCACCGCCGCCACCGCCGATCCTTCGCCGATCTCGACGGCCTTCATCGCCTGGATGCTCATCAGCGCCTGCGCGATCCGGCCGTCGATCCGCCGGTCCCAATGCACGTGCGACCCGAGGCCGACCGGCACCCCGAAACCGAGCACTTCGACCACTCCGCCGAGCGAGTCGCCGGCCTTGGCGGCGCCCTTGATCGCGGCGACCATCGCGGTCTCCACAGTGGCATCGAAACACCGGACCGACGATTCGTCGATCCGCTCCAAGTCCGCGACCCCGGGCCGGGGTGCGCCGTCGGGGACGGCCGCATCGCCCATCCGGATCACGTGCGAGATAACGGTGGTTCCCATCTCGGCGAGCAGCGCCTTGGCGAGTGCGCCGGCCGCGACCCGAGCCGCGGTCTCGCGGGCGCTCGCTCGCTCGAGCACGTTCCGCGCGTCGTCGAAGCCGTACTTCTGCATGCCGACGAGATCGGCATGGCCGGGACGCGGTTGGGTGAGCGGCTTCTCGGTGATGCCGGGCGCCGGCGACATTTCTTCCTGCCACTTTGGCCACTCGGTGTTGTGAATGACGACCGAGACCGGCGAACCCAGTGTGAGGCCGTGGCGGATTCCGCCGATGAGTTCGACATCGTCGCGCTCGAACCGCATGCGCGGTCCCCGACCGAAACCGAGGCGCCGACGCGCCAGTTCGTCGCCGATCTGTTCCACCGTGACGGCGAGCCCGGCCGGAAGCCCTTCGACCACCACCACCAGGGCGGGGCCGTGCGATTCCCCGGCGGTGAGGTAGCGGAGCATGAGCGCAGGATAGATGGCGCGCCGATCAGGCCCCGGTGACTACTTCGTGACCTGCTCACCTTGGCAGAGCGAGAACGGCGAATCCGCGTAGGTCAGATTGACGCACCGGTCGCTCGCGAAGGACACGAGCCGGTAGTTGCCGGCGAACGTGGCGCCCGCGATCGGAGTGTGCTCGGAACTGCCCACTCGGATCCGCGCGGTCTGCACCCCGTTGTTCAGGTACACGTCGAGAAGGGCGACGTCGGTGGTGGGCGCCGGGTTCTGGAGCGGTGACGTGGTCGGCGTGGTGGGGAAGCTCCCGAACGACGTGGTGGTCGTGAACCGGGTGGTCGGACTGGTGGTGCCACTCGGGATGGCGCGGATCGGCGGCTCGAACGGATCGCGTAGGCTCAGCTCGTCGAAGCTCCCGTTCGCCAGCGTCGGCTCGAGCGGGACCGTGGTGGTGGACGAGGTCGCCGACGTGGCGCCGTCGATCGGGACCCCGGACGCGACGGCCGATGGACTCGTCGGGGTACCCGGGTCGTCGGATCGCACGACCACTTGGTACACGAGCAGGGTGGCGATGAGCGCGCCCGCGATGCCGATGGCGACACCGGTGCGCGACTGGTTTCCTTGACGGCGGTCCCGTCTCGATGCGGACATCACGTACCCCCGGTCGTGGGCGAACCCGACGGTGTAGTCGAAGAACTGCTTGCACTACCGGGTGCCGTGGTCGCGGTGGATCCGGGCGTGGTGGTCGGGGTGGTCGCGCCCGGTGTGCCGGGCGCCGAGGCCGGTGCCGCCCGCGTGAACATCCGCCCGGTGAGCGTGACGGTCAATCCGATGGTGTCGGTGGACTCGCCGCCGGCGGCGATGTTGACGCCGTCGATGATGACGAGCCGTTCGAGCCGCTCCAGCTCGGACAGGTAGTTCTTCACCTGGAAGAAGCTGCCCGTGATGTTGATGTTCAGCGCGATCACGCTGGTGCTACCCCCGGCCGCGGGCGGTGACGGGGCAACGGACTGGAACTCGATCCCCGAACTGGACTGCAACTCGTTCAGCTGGATGATGAACTCGGCGAGGTTCGACTTCTCGGGAATCGCCTGGTCGAACTTGCGCAGCAGCGCCTCTTGCCGGGTCGAGTTCTTCGACTGCGCGGCGAGACGGGCCAGCGTGTTCTCGAGGTCCTGGGTCGTGCCGGCTTCGGCGGCGGTGGACGCTTCGGCCGCCGAGAGATCGTCGCCGGCGGGGCTGTAGATCACGAAGTACCAGGCCAGGATGACGATGACGAAGGCGATCGCGCCACCGATGAGGACGTTGCGCTTCATGGCTGGTTCACCTTGTAGTCCTCGTCCCGCGTCGACTTCGCCGCCGCCGTGATCGTGGCGTTGGAGCTGAACGTCACGGTCCCCGACGGCGTCGCCGATCCACTGGTCCCCGAACTCCCGGAACTCCCCGAGGTCCCGGAGGTGGAGCCGGCCCCCTCGGCCTTCGCCGCCTGCGGCACCCAGAGATCGGCGAAGGACGGAATGTCCGCGCCGATGCGTTGGATCCATTTGGCCACGGCATCGAAATCACGGGCCGACGCGGAGAACGTCACGGTCCCCGTCGGACCGGAGGCCACGACCGGCGCCGGTGCCACCGCCGGCGCGGGGGTTTCGGTCGATCCATCGGCGGCGGGCGCCGGAGTAGGCGCCGGGGCGGCGGCGACCGCCTGGGTCACGGCCCCCTGGAACGAGGTCAACCACACGTCCGAAGGAATCGTGCGGGAGATGGCCTGCAACATCGATGACCACGAGACGTCGTTCGCAAGCAAGGCCTGGGCCTCGGAGGACAGCGTCTCGATCTGGGTCTGGCGTTGGCCGACCGACGCCAGGGCATCGATCTTGGTCTGGAGCGCAGTGTTCTTCCGCACCGCGGCCGCGAGCTTGGACTTCTCGTCGTCCACCTGTTGCTGCTTCATGTACGTGAGCCCGGCGAGCCCTGCGAGCACGACGACCCCCACGAGTGCGCCGATCTTGACGAGCTGGCCGGTGTCGGCCGGTTCCTTGTACCCGACGCCGAGGAGATCGACGCGCTTGCCCGGCATGAGGCCGCCGAGTGCGAGGCCGACCGGCACCGGCAGAAACGGATCGAGCACGGGGAGCTGCTCATCCGCAAATCCGATGTCACCGATCGCGACGTGCTCGCGCGGCCGCGCCAAATCGACCGGGACGCCGACGGTGTCGACGAGTTGATCGGCGAGACCCGGCGTGAGTGCGCCACCACCGGTGAGGGTGACGCGCAACAAACGGATCGAGTCGGGTTGGGTCCGGTAGTAGTCGAGCGAGCCCCGGATCTGTTCGACCAGATCCGAGATCGGCCGCGCCATCGCGCTGCGCGCCCGCTGGGCGAGATCACTGGGTGCGCGCTCGTCCTGGCGCTTCACCGCCTCGGCCTGGTCCTGGGTCAGTTCGAGGTCACGGGCGATGGCATCGGTGACGAGCCGACCGCCGGAACCGAGGATGCGGACGAATCGGGGGATGCCGAGTTCGTGAACCACGACCACGGTGACCCCACCGCCGACGCTCACGATCGCTTCGACGCCACCGCCGTTGTCCGAGACTCGCCGCCCCACCGAACGCACCAGTGCGAGCGGAACGAGATCCACCGACGCGACCGAGAGCCCCGCAGCGCGTACCGCGCCGGTGAGGTTGCGGATCAGATCCTTGTGGGCGGCCGCCAGGAGCACGCGGCTCATGGGCTGCGGTGGCGGGCCTTCGCCGACGGCCTCGGGAACCGGGAGTGATTCGAGGACCTGGAAATCGAGCACCGCGTCTTCGAGCGGAATCGGGATGAGCTCCTGGGCCTGGAATCGCAGGGCGCCGGCCATCTCGTCGTCGGACATGGTGGGCAGGTCCACGGTGCGCACGAGTACCCGCGGGGTCGCCACTCCGACGCGCACGGGAGCCTTCTTGAGGCTCAGCTCCTTCCACAACCGCTGGATCGCGGCGGTGACGGCGGTGGGGTCCACGACTTCGCCGTCGCGCATGGCGCCAGCCGGCAACGCGACCTGACCGAAGCTCGTGAGCCGCGGCGGATCCCCGGCCTCGATCTCGGCGACGCGGACCGCGTTGGTCCCGATATCAAGTCCGATCAGACGGCGGGCCACTGGTCCGGTCCTCCCTCGGTGACCGTCCCGACGACACGTTCGTCGAGGAACTGGACCACATCACGCTCGCGAATACGTAGGTGCTTGCCGACGCGGATGGCGGGCAACTCCCCGGCCTTGATCAACCGGTACACGGTCATGGTGGAGACACGCATCACGTCCGCTACCTCGCGTGCGGTCAGAAGATCGTGCGGTATTGGCGACGCCACGGCTGTTGCCCCTCGTTGACTTGCGGCACAGTAAGTCTCAGCCCAGAACATCGTCAACATGTGCCACGTCAGTTGAGCGACGCGGCCACGAATGAACCGACTGGCCTACGACGGCGCCCCTCCGGGTGAGCCGCGCGGCCCATCATCGCGGGTCGCGCGCACCGCGCGTCGAGTCGAGCCGACGACTTTCCGGACGCCTCAGTTGCCGCGGTAGAGGTCGAGCAGCTGGGTGCCGGCGAAAATCGCGACCAGCGCGCCGGCGGCCATGAACGGTCCGAAGGGCACCGGGTCCTTGCGGCTGCGGAGTTTGAACGCGATCAGTGCCGACCCCACGATCGCGCCGAGAAAGAATCCGAGGAACAGCCCGAGGAACACGTGCCCCCACGAGAGCCACCCCAGCGCGACCCCCAACACGGCGCTGAGGCGGACGTCACCGAAACCCATGCCGCGCGGCGAGACGATGTGGATGAGAAAGAACACCGCGAACGCCGCCGCCCCGCCCTCGACGGCACGGAGGTACGCACTCCACTCGCCGTCAACCGCCGCCGGGATCAGGAGCAGACCAGCCACGATGAACCCGACGGGATAGAGCACGCGATTGGGCAGCAGAAAATGGTCGAGGTCGATGAGTGACAGCGCCAGTAGACCCGACGCCAGCGCGCAGTAGGCCGGCACCTCCCAACTCGGGCCGAAACTGGAACCGAAACGTTGCGCCACCCCGACCCAGAGCGCAGCGTTGGCCAACTCGACGAGCGGATAGCGAACCGAGATCCGCACCGAACAGTGGCGGCATCGGCCCCGCAGAACCAGCCAGGACAGCACCGGAACGTTCTCGATTGCTCCGAGTTCGGTGTCACACGCCGGGCAATGCGAGCCGGGGGTCACGATCGATTCGCGCCGAGGCACCCGCCAGACCACCACGTTGAGGAAGGAACCGACGAGGAGCCCGAAGATCCCGACCACGGCGAGGAGAAAGGCGAACGTCATCGCGTTCGAGACTATGGAACCGCAAGCCGACGGGCCGGGACCCTGGACGGCCAGGCCGAAGGCCAGCTCACGGCCACGCGGTCACCCAGCTCACGGCCAGGCCGAAGACCAGCCGGTGGTCGAGTCGAACTGTGCCGCCCGGCAGGTGGGCGAGCTCTCGACCCGTTGGAACTGCGGCGACTGACCGGGCCGCTCGAGGACGGCGAAACACCGGCCCGACGTCGACTGCGACGCGAGAACCAGATACCACGTGGTTCCGACAACGCCATTGGCGACCGAGACGTTCCGGGTGCCGGCCGGGGCCGTCGTGGTGCCGTCCATGAACGACACTCCGATTTCCTCGGTCGCCAATGTCGCTTGTGTCGGTTCGACGCCATCCGAGGTGCCGATCGACTTCGCTGCCGTCAACGAGTTCCGCAAAAGGTTCTGGGCCTGACGATCCTGAGCGGGAGTGCGGGCCTGCAGCAGCGTCGGCACCATCACCCCGATGAGCACGCCGATGATGCCGACGACGATCAGGAGTTCGACGAGGGTGAAACCCGCTTCATCTCGTTGTCGATCTGGGTTCACGGTGGCAGCCCCTTCGGTCACACGCTGGACCGGAAACAGGTTGGGGGGCCCGAAGGCCCCCCAACCACACATTTCCTTGCTCTCGGTTTTGGCTAGAAGGCCGCGACCCAGGCATCCGCCGTCCCACTCGTGGTCGTACCGGCGGCACCCGCCGCTACCGGACCGAGGACCGTCACCGCGTTGCCTGCGGAGCAAGCTCCGGTCGCCAAGCGAGCGAAGGAAGTTCCAGGGCCGTTCGCTGCGTCACCGATGACGAAGCATGATCCCGAAGCTGATTTCGCGACGAGGTACACCTCGTTTGTCACCAGGGCCGTCGTCACAGTGCCGACCGACACGACCTTGGCCGACCCGGACAATGCCGTCTGGAAGGTCAGGCTCGGCTCGGCTGCAATCAGCCCCGCGACAAGCGCGGCAGAAGTGCCGTAGGTGTCGGCGTCGGTGTAAATGCCCTTGGCGTTGGTCAGGGCGTTGCGGAGGCTCGACTGAGCCGCCTTGTCTTGTGCACGGGACTTGGCACCGAGGAACGTCGGAATGGCAATGGCGATCAAAATGGCAATGATCAACACCACAACCATGAGCTCGATGAGCGTGAAACCACGCTCGTCCTCACGCCGCGCCCGCAGGTTAGCCAGCATCTGCTGCATTTGATTTTCTCCTACAGGGTTGGATTGGAATGATGCGGCGGGCCCGCGAGCCGGATGGCTCTCGATCTCGACGCACCACAGGTTTCGGCCGTCAGGCGGAGGACTTGACCCCCAGATGAGGAAACGGGCCCGGCGACCCAGAAATGGGTCGTTGGCTGCGGGGCGGTACACGAGTCGGTCGGTCTCGGTAGATTGGCCACCCGTGGGGTCACGGGTGCTCGATCTGACGATCCTGGTGGGCGAATGGCTCCTGGACCGGTGCGACCGGCTCGTGGCCCGGGC
>JANPMG010000188.1:0-5717 GCA_031422675.1 Acidimicrobiia bacterium
ACGCACGCGTTCGTCTGGGTGTGGTTGCCCGGCGAGCTCGAACCCGTCGTCGCCGGACGCCTCGACGTCGCCGGTGTCTCCCTCACGTTCACGTACGGCCGCAGCTACCTCGAGCGACGGAACGCGATCTCCTTGTACGAGCCGGAGCTCCCGCTACGGCCCGGTCCGATCGCGCCCGAAGTCGGCGAGATCGCTGGTTGTATCGCCGACGCGGCCCCGGACTCCTGGGGTCGACGGGTGTTGCTGAACCGACGGGCCGGCCCGGGGCCCGCCAGCGCCAGTGATCCGAGCGAGCTCTCGCTCCTGCTCGAATCCGGCTCCGACCGGATCGGGGCGCTGGACTTCCAGTCGTCGTCAGCCCAGTACGCGCCGCGTTCTGCGGGCCAAGCAACCCTTGAAGAACTCGCGGAGTCCGCCGCGCGCGTGGAGCAAGGTGTCCCTTTGTCACCCGACCTTGACGCGGCGCTGCTGCACGGCAGTTCGATCGGTGGAGCGCGACCGAAAGCGCTGTTGCGCGACGGCGACCGCGCGCTGATCGGGAAGTTCAGCTCGATGACGGATCCATACCCGATCGTCAAGGCTGAGTTCATCGCGATGGAACTTGCTCGCCGCGCAGGCATCAACGTGGCGCACGTCGAGTTGACGACGGCGCTCGGCCGAGACGCCCTCCTCATCGACCGATTCGACCGTTCAGCCGGTGGGAGCCGGACGGCCATGGTCTCCGCGCTCACAATCCTGGGCCAAACCGAGAACGAAGCCCTGTACGGCGCGAGCTACGCCGCACTCGCGGACGTCATTCGCAAGCGGTTCACGGATCCAGACGCGACCCTGCGCGAACTGTTCGCTCGCATCACGCTGAACATCCTGGTGGGCAACAACGACGATCACCCACGGAATCACGCAGCGTTCTGGGATGGCAACATGCTCACGCTCACGCCCGCCTACGACGTCTGCCCCCAGCCTCGGTCGGGCGGCGAGACCCGGCAGCTCATGGCGATCGGTGCTGACGGCTACCGCATGAGCCAGCTGGTCGGCTGCGTCAACCGGTCTCGCACCTACCATTTGGAACCGGGCGAAGCACGCGAGATCATCGATCATCAGATCCACGTGATCCGCACTGATTGGACCGAGGTGGGTGAACTCGCCGGTCTGACCCCAGTGGAACGTTCGGGGTTCTGGAACCGGCAGTTCCTCAATGACTACGCCCTCGACGACTACTGAGGCTGTCGCAGTGGTTTCATGTCAGGCTGACGGGCCGGCCGCGAGCGGGAGGCGACCCGAACGTCGCGCTCGTGTACGAGCGGACGCTGCCGATTGCCGAAGGACTTCAGGAGACCGGTTTGTTTGCGCCGCCGGTCCCGGTCCCCGAGGACTCTCCGTTGCCGACCAAGCTGCTCGCCCTGTTCGGACGCAGCACGTAGCTTGTCCGCGTTCGGCGTCACGAAAGGCACTGTTCAGAAAGGCACCTGGTGGCCAAGCCCACGATCCTGACCGTCGACGACGATCCGGCGGTCTCGCAGGCGATCGCACGCGACCTTCGGCAGCAATACGGTGCCGACTACCAGATCGTGCGCGCGTCGTCGGGTGCGGACGCGCTCGCGGTGTTGGCAGAGTTCGCGTTGCGTGACCGCCCGGTCGCGCTCATCGCGTCGGATCAGCGGATGCCTGAGATGACGGGAGTCGAGTTCCTCGATCAAGCTCGTCACCACGCGCCCGACGCGAAGCTCGTGCTCATCACCGCCTACGCCGACACGGATGTGGCGATCCGCGCGATCAACGAGATCGGGCTCGACTACTACCTGCTCAAACCGTGGGACCCGCCGGCGGAGCGGCTCTATCCGGTGCTCGACGACCTGTTGAGTGACTGGCTGGCGGCCCATCCGGTCGAGGTCGGCGGCCTGCGGGTGGTCGGGCACCGCTGGTCGGAGCGGAGTCACGAGATCAAGACGTTCCTCACGCGCAACTACGTGCCGTACCGCTGGCTGGACCTCGAACGCGACGAAGAGGCCGCCCGACTCGAGTCCCTGGCCGGCGCGAGCACCATCGACCTTCCACTGGTGCTGATTCCCGATGGCGACACCCTTCGCGCGCCATCGACGATCGACCTCGCAATCGCGCTCGGCCTGCGGACGACCGCCGAACAACCGCTCTACGACCTCTGCGTGGTGGGGGGTGGCCCGGCGGGTCTCGCGGCGGCGGTCTATGGCGCGTCCGAGGGTCTGCAGACCGTCGTCGTCGAACGGGAGGGTCCCGGCGGCCAAGCCGGGCAGAGCGCCTCGATCGAGAACTACCTGGGGTTCCCGAAGGGACTGTCGGGCGCGGATCTGACTCACCGCGCCGTCGCCCAGGCCCGGCGGTTCGGTGCCGAGATGGTCTTGGCCCGAGACGTCGTGGGCCTCGACGCGCGCGGGCCGGTCCGAGCGGTTCGCTTCGCCGACGGCACCGAGCTCGAGACCCGAGCCGTCATCGTCGCCACCGGGGTGTCGTACCGGCTGGTCGACGGACCCGGCCTCGGGGAACTCACCGGCCGCGGCGTCTTCTACGGCGCGACGGCGAGCGAGGCGCGGGCGTGCGAAGGCGACGACGTGTACATCGTCGGTGCGGCCAACTCGGCGGGCCAAGCCGCGCTGAACCTCGCGCGGTACGCGCGGCGGGTCGTGATGCTCGTGCGATCCGATTCACTCGAGAAGTCGATGTCGCAGTATCTCGTCGCGCGCATCCACGCGGCGGACAACATCGAAATACGACTCCAGACCGAAGTTGGCGCCGGGCGCGGCGACACCAACCTCGAGGCGATCACGCTGGTGGACCGCGCGGACGGCACCGAGGCGGAAGTGCTCACGAACTGGCTCTTCGTGTTCATCGGTGCCTCGCCGCGCACCGATTGGCTCGGAGACGACGTCGCTCGCGACGACAAGGGGTTCGTGATCACGGGGCCCGACCTCGGCGTGGATCAGGACAGTCCGCGCTGGCCCTTATCTCGCCCTCCGTTCGTACTCGAGACGAGCGTCCCCGGGGTGTTCGCGGCCGGTGACGTGAGGCTCGATTCGATGAAGCGGGTCGCGTCCGCCGTCGGCGAAGGCGCAATGTCGGTCTACCTCGTGCACCGCTATCTGGCCACGATCTGATGGATGTGGCCGAGCTCCGCGAGCTCTTCCTGTTCGACGGGCTGAACGACGACCAGCTGCGCGAACTGCTCGCGGTCGGCGAGGAGCTCCACTTCAACACCGGTGAGGTTCTCTTCGAGCAGGGCGAACCGGCCGAGTTCTGGTGGGTCCTACTCGAGGGCCGGATCGATCTCGTGCGGCGCGCCGGGCGCGAAGAAACCGTCGTCAACGTGATGGACCGGCCGGGGGTGTGGGCCGGTGGCTTCCGGGCCTGGGCCGATCAGGCGGGCTATCTCACCACCGGCCGCGCCGCCGGTCCCGCCCGGATGCTGCGGGTACCCGCGGCCGCGCTCGGCGAACGAGCCCGCGCCTGGTTCCCGTTCGGTGTCCACATGATCGAGGGGTTCTTCCAGACCGTGCGCAACATGGAAGCGCTGTCGCGCCAACGTGAAGCGTTGGTGGCGTTGGGAACCCTCGCGGCCGGCCTCGCCCACGAGCTCAACAATCCGGCGGCCGCGGCCACCCGCGCCGTCGACGCGCTCGAAGCCACCTGCACCACGCTGCTCTCATCGCTCGTACAACTCGCGGAACGATCGCTCTCCGCCGAACAGTTCATGGCGCTCGACGCGTTACGGCGCGAGATCGACCCGTCGATCGCGAGTGTCGAACCCCTGGCGGTCGCGGACCGTGAAGACGCGCTCCTCAACTGGCTCGACGCGCATCATGTGAATGACGGCTGGCGCATCGCACCCGCCTTCGCCCTCGCGGGCGTGGAGGTCGCCTGGTGCGAACGTGCGGCGGAGCTGCTCGATGCCGAGACGCTGGGTCCCGGCCTCGATTGGGTCGGCGGCACCCTCTCCACCGCGGCACTGCTCTCCGAGGTGAAGGAGTCGACCGGGCGCGTCTCGGCACTGGTCGCGGCCGTGAAGTCGTACTCGCAAGTTGACCGCGCGTCGCTGCAACTCATCGACGTCACCGAAGGTATCGAGAGCACTCTCGTGATGCTCGGCCACAAGCTCCGCGGCGGTGTGGTCATCGTGCGGGACTTCGCGAGCGACAAGCCCCGCATCGAAGCGAACCCCGGCGAACTCAATCAGGTCTGGACCAACCTGATCGACAACGCCGTCGATGCCATGGACGGCGTCGGCGAGCTGCGCATCTCGACGCGTGCGGAGGCGGACCACGTGGTGGTCGAGATCGCCGACACCGGGCCCGGGATGGCCCCCGAGGTGCAAGCGCGCGCCTTCGAGCCGTTCTATACAACCAAGGACGTGGGCAAAGGCACCGGCCTCGGCCTCGACATCTCCCGCCGGATCGTCGTCGAGCGCCACCACGGCGAGATCGTCATCGACGCCAACGCCGACGGCACCGTCATGCGCGTGCGCCTCCCACTCCAACACCCGCGGGGTGTTTAGGGCGCACGAGTTCGGTCGTGGCGAGGTCGTGCCTCGGGATCAATGGAGTTGGGTGATCGCACCGACCGCGGTGAAGAGCGTGGTGAGCGCGATCATCGTCCCGACGGTCCACTGAATCATCCGTCGTTGTGCCGCCTCGATCGCGCCGGTCATCCGAGCTTCGAGTGCACCGAAGCCGAGGTCGACTCCGTCGAACCGCGCGTCAAGGACTTCGAGGAGTGCCTCGAACCGGGTGTCGGCGACGTGAAACCGGAGTTCCATCCGCTCCTCGAGACCGGCGAGGTCGTGTTTCGTGGCGACGTCGGCCCAGCCGACGGGTGGCAGGTGTTGCATCACTGCGTCGGCCACGAGGGTGCCCAACTTCTCTTCGAGGCCGAGATACATCTCGTGCCGGGTGCGTTCGTCGATCACAGTACTTCCTCCACATTGCGCGTCGAACTGGCGAGGGGGAAGTGGCGGGGGAAGTGGCGAGCGCATCGTCGCACGAGGGTGAGACCAGCGCGCGAGCGTGACCGTCAGCCGATGAGTGAGATCACGCGCGCGATCACGAACGCGCAGCCGGCGATGCCGAGCACGCGTCGCCAGGGGTTCACGCCGCGGATCACTTCGTCCAGTGCCCACCACGCCAGCCCGCCGGCGCCGATCCAGGTGATGGCCGTGCTCGGCTTGGAATCACTGGAGAAGAACGGACCGACACCGGCGGCTGCGAGGAAGATCCACAACGGAACATTCGGGAACTGCGCGATGACGATCTTGCCGGTGTGGCGATCGCGGAACCACCAGTCGACCGAGGTGAAACTTCTGCGCTTCTCGAAGTCCCCGTTGCGGTCCATCAGCTGCAGTCTGGCGTGCTTACCTGGCAGCCGAGCTCATCGCCCTGTCCGCGCATGACGACGGCTGAGTTCCTCGCCGCCATCGTGGCGCGGCTCGACTCCGCTGAGATCCCGCACATGATCGCGGGATCGGTTGCGCCGTCGGCGCCAGCGCGCGCCAGTTAGGTGACGCGCGTCAGTGCAGCGCCAGGACGAGGCCACCGAGCCCGGAGAGCGCGCCGATCAGCGCGACGCCGGTGCCGACGATCCACCGGATCGTGTGCGCCTCGGCAGTGGCGAAGCCGGCCTGCATCTCACGACGCATGATCGCGAGTTCGCCGGCGACGTTGACTTCGACTCGGTCGATGCGGGCCTCGACTCGG
>JANPMG010000189.1:0-2419 GCA_031422675.1 Acidimicrobiia bacterium
CCGAAGCATCGGTGAACTTGGTTCGCTTGAGGTGGAGAGCCTTGGCGACCTGGTTCATGGCAGCGACCAGCGCCTCATCGTTCATCCCGGCGGCGCGTCCGAGTGCGGTCGGGGCGCGGTTGTCCGAAGCGATCAGCATCGCGCGCAGGAGGTCCCGGTTCCGGAACGCGCGCCCGATGTCCAGCCGGGTTCGCGCGCCGCCACTTGCGTGTCTGGCGTCGACCTTGGAGATCTCGGTCCAGCCGTCGAGATCGAGGCCACGTTTGCGGACGGCCATGGCGACGAAGATCTTCGTGGTCGACGCGATCGGCCGGATCTCGTCTGCATCCTTTCCGAAGATCTCCGCGCCGGTCGCTGCGTCTATAACGACGGCCGAGCGTGATTTCACCTCGGGGAGCCCATCGGCCGATGTCGGTCTGGCGAGCACACCAAGAACAGCCCATACGCAGAGGGTGCGCATCATGGATATCGTGACACGCAGCCCTCCAAACCGCGACTTTTCACCAACTTGTGGGCTAGGATAACCCGTCGCGGAGACTTCATGGACCCCGAACAAGGGCCGCCGCCATCAGACCCGCTCATCGGTCAAACCATCGGCAACTATCTGGTCACCCAGAAGTTGGGCGAGGGTGGCATGGGCGCGGTCTATCTGGCCGAGCATCCAGGGATCGGCAAGAAGATCGCGCTCAAGGTTCTGCACTCCGAGTTCTCCGGTAACCAGGAAGTCGCGGAGCGCTTCTTCAATGAAGCCAAGGCCGTCAACAATATCGGCCACCCAAACATCGTCGAGATCCACGACTACGGGGTGATCCAGGCCGGGACTGGGCGCGAGCAGCTCGTGTACTTCATCATGGAGTATCTCGCGGGGTTCACCCTGTCGCAGCTGATCCGCAGAGAAGCACCGCTACCACCGGAACGTGCGCTCTCGATCGCGATGCAGATCGCCGACGCGCTCTCTGCGTCGCACCGGTGCGGGATCGTTCACCGCGACCTCAAGCCCGACAACATCATCTTGCTGCAGCGCGGTCGGGAACGGGACTTCGTCAAGCTGCTCGACTTCGGGATCGCGAAGCTGACCGGCGACGCGGCAGGCTCGAGCCGTACGCGCACCGGCATCGTGATGGGCACACCCGCGTACATGTCTCCCGAGCAGTGCGAGGGCCGCGGCAGCGTCGATCTGCGCACCGACGTCTACGCGCTGGGCATCCTGGTCTACGAGATGCTGACTGGCCGCGTGCCGTTCATCGGAGAAGGTTACGGCGAGATCCTCGTGCAGCACCTGACGCAGCGACCGTTGCCGCCGTCGCAATACCGGCTGTTGCCGGCCCACGTCGAGGTCGTCGTGCTCAAGGCGCTGGAGAAGCGCGCCGAGCTGCGGTACCCGACGATGGACGAGATGATGCGGGCGATGGCGGATCCCGTCGGCTATGTCGAGGCGCACGGCGGCTGCGCTCAGTTCCTCCAGCGCCAGCTGATGCCGTCAAGCGCGCCGCTGCCCAGCGTCAGACTCACGCCGACAGCGTTCACGCCGGCGCCGGGCACGATTTCGGGAGGGCTCGGGGGCTACGTGACGCCGACGCCGACCACCCTCGGCTCCGCGACGGGAGAGGTGGAGACCAGGCGCAGCAAGCGGGGCTTCATCATCGCGAGCCTGCTCGTGGTCGCAGGTGCCGCGGTGGGGGTCGCGGTCGTGATGACGGGAAAGACCGTGGAGAGTCACGACGTCGCTGGCGCCCAGACCGGCAGCACCAAGCCCGACGATCGCGGCAGCGACCTCGACCGTACCGCGGGTGGGAGTGCGATCACCGCCGCGCAGGGCAGCGGGACCGCGAGCACAGACGGTCGCGAGGTGTCTGGCACATCGACCGGCAGCGCGACCGGCAGCGCCGCACAGGCTGCCGGTTCGGCGGGAAGTGCAACCTCCACGCCGACCGTCGAGGTTTCGACCATCCGGATCTCCACCGAGCCGCCCGGTGCGACCATCATCGTGGATGGTAAACCCCTGCCGGAAAAGACGCCCGTGCCGTTTGCCGTACCACGCAGCAACCATCCACTGACGATCAAGCTCAAGCTCGCGGACCATGAGACCGTCGAGCTCAAGAACGTCTCGGTCGACAAAGATGTCCAGCGGGACGTCAAGCTCGCCAAGAAGAAGCCGAGCCTCACCACCACCCCGGGCCGCGGCAGCAATACCAGGACCGGCAACAATCCGGGGCGAGGTAGCAATCCCGGCCGCGGCAGTGGTACGAGTCGTCCGAACGACACCCGTCTCGAGCGACCGGAGTGAGCTTGTGAATGCGACCTGTGAACGCGACCTGTGTCGCCCGGAGCATCGATGAATCGGATGATCACGCTCGTGTGTGCGTCGCTGCTCGTGCCGGCGCTTGCGGCGGCGCAACCGCCCAAGACCGCGGACGAT
>JANPMG010000190.1:0-10679 GCA_031422675.1 Acidimicrobiia bacterium
GTCGAGGATCACCAGGATGTCGAGCGGATCACCGTCCTCGGCCAGCGTGTCCGGGACGAAGCCGTAATCGGCCGGATACTGGGTGGCCGTGAAGAGCATGCGATCGAGCCAGATCGCACCCGTCGAATGGTCCATCTCGTACTTGTTGCGCGAGCCGCGCGGGATCTCGATGATCACTTCCACTTCCATCGCGACAGTCTGGTCGGTTCCGCGCCGACGGCGCGCGAGAACGCCGAAACGGAGGATCCGACGGATAGGCTCCCCCGATGGCCGAACCCGTCCCCGTGGCCGCTGGGGCCGATGCGGGCCCCGTCGCACCACCGGACCAGTCGCTCCTTCAGGGCCTGATCCGGACCGCCCGCCCAAAGCAGTGGATGAAGAACGTCCTCGTCGTCGCGGCGCCGGCAGCTGCGGGGGTGATGGGCGAAGGCTCGGTGATCCTCGACACAATCGTCGCCTTCGCCGCGTTCTGCCTGGCGGCGAGCGGCACCTACTTCCTGAACGACGCCTTCGACGTGGAGGCGGACCGACGCCACGCCAAGAAGCGACTGCGCCCGATCGCAGCCGGCGTGGTGCCCGTCGGCACGGCGCGGATCGTCGGCGCGGTGCTGCTCGCGAGTGGAGTCGCGGTGGCGTTTCTCGCCGGCTGGCGACTGCCGCTGGTCATCGCCACGTACGTGGTGTTCACCACCACCTATTCGGCGTGGCTCAAGCACGTTGCCGTGATCGACCTCGGAATGGTCGCCGCCGGATTCGTTCTGCGGCTGATCGCCGGTGCCGTCGCCGTCGACGTTCGGATCTCGGTCTGGTTCATCGTCGTCGGGAGTTTCGGATCGCTGTTCATGGTGGCGGGCAAGCGCCACGCCGAGCACCTGGAACTCGGGATCGAGCGCGCCGGGCACCGGGCGACGCTCGACGAGTATTCGGTGGAGTACCTCGGGTACGTGCGGGCAGTGTCGTCGGGCGTGGCCCTCGTCGCCTATTGCCTCTGGGCCTTCGACGAAGCCATCCACCCGCAGGGCATCGTGCTCTTCGAGATCTCGATCGTGCCGTTCGTGCTGGCCTTCCTTCGCTACGCGCTCCTCGTCGAGCGCGGTGAAGGCGGTGCGCCCGAGGACCTCGTCATCGCGGACCGGCCGCTCCAAGTGCTCGGCGCACTGTGGGTGCTCATCGTGGCGATCGGTTTGTATGTCGCCTGAAGTGGCGTCGGCTCCGGCGCCCGGCGACGAGACGCTGCTCTTCGGCTGGGGTGGTACCGCACCCACCCGCGCCCGGCTCGCGACACCGCTCACGAACTCGGATGCCCACGATCTCCTGAGCTCGGCGCCAGCGCGCGGGGTGGTCGCCCGGGGCCTCGGCCGTGCGTACGGCGACGCCGCCCAGAACGCCGGCGGACTCGTCCTCGACGCCACCGCGCTGTCGGGCATCATCGACGCCGACCTCGAGCGCGGTGTCGTCACCGCGCGGGGTGGCACGAGCCTCGACGAGTTGATGCGCTGGCTCATCCCTCGCGGCTGGTTCCTCGTCACTCCCGGAACCCGTTACGTCACCGTCGGCGGGGCGATCGCGAGCGACATCCACGGCAAGGGACATCACGTCGACGGGACGTTCGGCAACAAGGTCCAATCGTTCCGGCTCCTCACCGGCGCGGGCGAGGTCCGCAACGTGCAGCGCGACACCGAACCCGATCTGTTCTGGGCCACGACGGGCGGCATGGGTCTGACCGGGATCATCCTCGACGCCACGTTCGAGTTGATCCCCACCGAGACCCGCTTCATCCGAGTGGACGAAGAACGCTGCGCCAACCTCGACGCGATGTTCGCGGCGATGGAATCGAGCGACGCCTCGTATCGATACTCCGTCGCGTGGATCGACTGTGGTGCGCGCGGCCGCCACCTCGGGCGCGGCGTGCTCGGACGCGGCAACCACGCGTTCCTCGACGAGATCCCCGCGGCCAAGCGGGCGCGCGCCCACACGTTCGGACCCCGACAGATCGCGATCGCGCCGCCGTTGATGCCTTCGGGACTCATCAACCCGTGGACGGTCAAGGCGTTCAACGAGATCTGGTACCGCAAGACCCGGGTGACCCACCGCGACACGATTCAGGACATCGGACTCTTCTTTCATCCGCTGGACCTCGTCGACGAGTGGAACCGGATCTACGGCCGGCGCGGCTTCGTGCAGTATCAGTTCGTCGTCCCGTTCGGCGCGGAGAACACCGTGCGTCAGATCATCGAGACGCTCAGCAACGAGAGCCTGCCGTCGTTCCTCGCGGTACTGAAACGATTCGGTCCCGAGAACCCGGGGATGCTCTCGTTCCCGATGCCGGGGTGGACCCTGGCCGTGGACATCCCGGTGAGCAATACCACGCTCGCCCGCACGCTCGACCGATTCGACGAGATGGTGTTGAACGTGGGCGGTCGGGTCTACCTCGCGAAGGATGCTCGGACTCGGCCCGAGAACCTCGAGCGCATGTACCCCCGGCTCCCCGAGTGGCGAGCGGTTCGGGACGCGGTCGATCCGGACCACGTGGTCAACTCGGATCTCGCGCGCCGGCTCGGTCTCTGAAAGGCTCTCCCTGATGAATGACGCTCTCGGTTCCGTGCAGTCAGCCCTGATCCTCGGCGGCGGGTCCGACATTGCCCTGGCCACCGCGCGAGCGATGGTCGCCCGGCGGTGTCGCACCGTGATCCTCGCGGGCCGCGATCCCGAGTCCCTCTCGGGTGCGGCCAAGGAACTCACGAAGGCCGGCGCCAGCACCGTCGAGCGCGTTGCATTCGACGCCCTCGATCATGCGTCACACCCCGAGTTCGTTCGCACCACCTTCGATCGAGACCGCGACATCGACCTCGTGCTCGTCGCGTTCGGCGTGTTAGGCGAACAGGCCGCCGCCGAAGCGGACGGCGCCGAGGCGGTGCGAGTGCTCGACTCGAACTTCGTGGGCGCGGTCTCGGTGCTGGTCCCGATCGTCGCGGCCATGAAACGCCAAGGGCACGGCACGATCGTGGTGCTGTCGTCGGTGGCCGGCGAGCGCGCCCGAAAGTCGAACTTCGTGTACGGCGCGAGCAAGGCCGGGCTCGACGCGTACTGCCAGGGCCTCGGCGACAGCCTCGTCGGCACCGGGGTGCGCCTGATGATCGTGCGGCCCGGATTCGTGCACTCGAAGATGACCGACGGAATGGACGCGGCACCGCTGGCGACCGATCCGGAGCACGTGGCCGAGACGATCCTCGCCGGACTCGGGCGCGGCTCCGAGATCGTGTGGGCGCCGGGACCGCTACGGTTCGTGATGTCGGCCCTGCGTCACGTCCCCCGAGTCGTGTTTCGGCGGCTGCCCCTGTGAGCGGACCGAATCCGGCCCGGCGCCCCGTTGCCGCATTCGACTTCGACGGCACCATCGCGCGCCACGACACGCTCGGCGCGTTTCTCCTCCACGTAGCCGGTCCGAGCGCGCTCGCTCGTGCGATGGCGGTGCATAGTCCCCGCATTGCAGCCGTCGCACTCGGACGGGCTGATCGCAACGCCGCCAAGGAAGCCGTGATCACTGCGCTCGTGCGCGGTCGCACCGCCGAGTCGCTCGCCGCTGCGGGCCGCGCCTACGCCGATCGGCTCTGGGATCGCCAGCGGTTCCGCCCCGACATGCTCCAACGCCTTCGCTGGCATCGCGAGTCCGGTCACGACATCGTGATCGTCTCCGCGTCACTGGACTCCTACCTCGTCCCGCTCGCACCCCGCTTGGGGGTGGGTCACGTCATCAGCTGCAGCCTCGAAACCGACGACCGCGGCCTGGCCACCGGCCGGTTGTTCGGTGGCAACGTGCGCGGTCCCGAGAAGGCTCGGCGATTGCGGGAGTGGTTGGGCAACATGACCGCAATCGAGCTCTGGGCTTACGGCGACAGCTCCGGCGACACCGATCTGCTCGCCCTGGCCGACCACCCCACCCGAGTATGAGTGAGGTACCCCACCGCGGCGGCGGAGTCCGAACGTGCGCCGGTCATCGTCGGTTCGCGACGATGGTTGATCGCGTTGCTCTTGCTCGCCGTCGCAGCTGCGGCGCTCTCCGTTGCGGTACAACGAAACGTCTTCCCCTTCTACTCGGGTGATCGTGACGAACCGGTGTACCGGTATCAGGCCCAGATGCTCGAGGAAGGTCGCCTGACCGTCCCGGCGAGTCAGGAACAGTTCTTCCGCCCATGGCTCTCCGGGCCAGGCGACGGGCACCTCGTGATGGCATTCCAACCGCTCTGGCCTGCGGTGCTCATGATCGCCGATACCGCGACCAACTCGATGTTGCCCGCCCTCGCGTTCGCCGCAATGCTCGGCGCGGCCGGCGTCTACGCGCTCGGCGTCGAACTGTTCCGGGACCGGAGACTCGGAATCGGAGCCGCAGCGCTGTATGCGCTCTCGCCGTTCGTCCTGGTCCTCGCGGGGACGTTTCTCAACTACGTCTTTGCTGTGGCACTCGGAACATGGATGGCGGTCGCCGTCGTCCGAGCCGTCCGTAGAGATTCGCCCGCGGCCGCAGCAGGTGCGGGAGCTCTTTTCGGCCTCCTCTTCTTGACCCGCCCGTTCGATGCGCTGTTGTACGCGTTGCCGTTGATCGCATTTGCAGTCGCCAGCCGTCGCGATCACGTCGAATGGCGGAAGCTCATACGCGGTGGCATCGTCGGCGCGGCACCGCTCGTGGCCCTCACCCTGGTGTACAACGGGGTGGTCACCGGTTCGCTCCTCGAGTTCCCGACGAGCGCGCAAAGCCGTGGCACCGCAGCCTTCGGGTGGGGCCGCCGGTCTCTCGCCCCCGAGTTCCCGCCTGAGAACTTCACCATTCTCAACGCGTTTCGAGCACTCGCCCGAAACATCGCTGCGCTTCCATCGTGGCTGGTAGGCGCGTACGTCGGGGTCCCACTCGCGGCCTGGGGGTTTCAGACCCGACCCGTCCGGGACGGGCCGCGCCTCGTGCTCCTGGTGGCCATGACTTTCGTGTTCCCGATCGGATATCTGGCGTGGTGGGCAATCACCCTGACCGTCGAGGGCGCGTACGTGGGGATCGGTCCGCACTACTACCTCCCCGTGCTGGTGCCGCTCTCGTTGCTCATGGCAGCCGGTATCCGCGATCTTGTCCGACGGGCACGATCCGGCAGGCGACCGCAACGCATCCTGCTTGCGCTGACCGCGCTCATCGCGGTGGCTGGCACCGCCGCGTTTGTCCCCTCCCGTCTCGACAACTACCGATTCGTCGCCGATGTCGAACGGCACCAGGCCCAACCAGTACTCGACTCCGTTGCCGCGCGCCCTGGTCCGCTGCTCGTGATCAATCAGCGTGAGCCCCATCCCTACGTGATGTTGACCCATGCGGTGCTTGCGAACCGACCGACCCTCGACACACGCGTGGTGTACGCCGTCGACCGCGGATCCGCGGTGGTCGACCTGATCCGCGCGCATCCCGATCGCCCTGCGTTCCGGACAGTCCGCGTCCTCGATGTGGGGGCGCCGCTCAGCTCGATCCATCCGGTCCTGGTCCCCCAACGAGTGATCGCGGGGCCCCGCATCACGCTCACATCGACGATCGAGAACCGCGGCGAGCGGCGCGTGGTCACGGCATACGCGCGTTTCGGTGATCGCCGAGTCGCACGGGTGATCGACACGGCGTCGGTTCGTGGAAAGCAATACGAAGTTCGGTGGACCATCGGCCCATCCGGAGTCTCGATCGAGCCCGGACCATTCGCAGCGCGGGTCACGCGATATCCGCAGATCAAAGAGGAGCGCCCGCCACAGGTACCGCGTGCCGGACGCGCGCCTCGGGTTGACGTCGTGGTGGGGGCTTCGTTCTCCAGCCGTAGCGGGACCCGTGATCCCGACCGGGTCGAGCTGCGGTACTACGCCCGCTCCCGCGCCGGGGCCGTCCAGTTCTTGACTGCTCCGGAACAATGGACCCGCATCGGCGCGCCGATCTCGGCCTGGCTTCCCATCACCGTCGCGGGTGCGCTGCGGGCGACACCGACCGCCTCGACCACACGTTGAGCTCCGAGACATCCGCGGCGCGTCACCGATAGAGTCGGAGCGGTGGTCGCACCAGCAACGCTCGTCGCCGGGGACGTGCGCGCGAGTGCGAACGAGCGCCGCCAGTTCCTCTGGGTCGCGGGTGGCGTGACCGGCGCCGTCACGGCGTTGCTCATCATCCTGTCGAACCGTGCCGCCGACGGTCACCTCGTCTACGTCATCGATGACCCCGCCATTCACATGAGCATGGCCCGGCAGCTTGCGAACCACGGAACCTGGGGCGTCATGAGCGGCGTCTACGAGCCGTCGTCGTCCTCCCCCCTTTGGACTGCGTTGCTCGCCGCGGTCTCGTGGGTGATCCCGTCGTCACTCAACACGCTTCCGCTGATCTTCAACGCCGTCGCGGCCGCTGCGGTTTTGTGGATCTTCGCTTCGTGCCAGACGTTCGTCACGCCGCGCCGATCGGCTCCGCTCTCCTACCTCGCCGTCGCGGCGATGCCGGTCGTGCTCCTCTTCTTGCCCGGAATGATCATGCTGGGCATGGAACACATCCTGCACAGCGTGCTCGTGCTCATCGCAGGCATTCTGCTGGTCCGCCTGGAGGCCACCGAGCTCCACCTGCGTTCGATTACGCCGCTGCTTGCGGTCTTGTTCGTGGCCGGAACAGTGCGAGTTGAGACCGTGTTCTTCGCGTTCGGGATCGCGATTGCACTCCTGATTCGACGTACCCATCGTTTCTCCGCGCCCGCCATCAGTTGGAGGCTCAACGCCGCGCTCCGCTCCGGCGTACTGGCGGTTCTCGTCTCGGGCTTGCCGTTCCTCGTCTACGGCGCTATCAACCGGGCGTTCGGTCGGAGCTTCCTCCCCAACTCCGTGATCGCCAAGGCCGCACAAGCAGATCGCGGTGCATTCCGCAGCCCCGGAAAAGTGCTGGAGGCACTGACCTCGGACCCGATTCTCATCATCTTCGGACTCGTTGCCATCGCGTACCTCGCCTGGGTCGGCGTCTCGGGACATTCGGCGCACGTGCTGTCCGCAGTGGTCCTGATCGTCGCGCTCCTTGGTCAGGCGGGCTGGGGCGAAATCGGCTGGTGGAACCGCTACCAGATGTACCTGATCATGTTCGGCACGCTCACCGTCTGCCGAATGGCGACCGAGGTCACCACCAACGCGACGTTCCGGCCCACGTTGCTCGTGTTCGTCCTCGCTTTTGCTGCGGTCTCCACCGGTCGGCTCGGACTGACCATCGCCACACCCTTGGCGTCGAGCAACACGTACCGGCAGCGCTACCAGATCGGGAAGTTCTTCGCGACCGAGTACGACGGCCAACCCGTGGCGACCGGTGAACTCGGATACGCGACGCTGTTCCACAAAGGTCCGGTGGTCGACCTGCTCGGGCTCGGTACGTACGCAATCACCGTGCAGATGCGTGATCACGACGGCCACGTTCCGGTCGCGACCGTTCGGGACATCTTGAAAAGGAACGATGTTCGAGCGATTGCCATCTACCCTGCGACCTTCGACGTGTCCAAGCCACCGGCCGACCTCTGGCACGCCGGGCGATGGCTCCTCCGCGAGAAGAACGCCTCGGCGTTTCAGGACACGGTCGATTTTTATGCGTTGAACCCACGCGCGGGCCGAGTGCTCGAGCAGCGCATGAACGCATACGCGGACCAGTTGCCGTCCCGCATCAAGTATCTGGATCGCGACGCGCTCCTCGCGAGCTTCTTCAAGAATCCGCCGAAGTAGTCGGAGTCGACGCCATGCAGATCTCAGACAGCAACATCGTTCTGACGGGCGCGTCGTCGGGTATCGGCGCAGCCCTCGCACCCCTGCTCGCGGCCGCGGGCGCGCGGGTGGGAATCGTGGCCCGGCGCGCGGACCGACTCGAAGCGGTCCTCGCGCAGTGTCGAACCACGTCACCGGATTCGCAGATGTGGCTGGCCGATCTGTCGGACCTCGATGCCGCCGAGACCGTCGCCCGTCAGTGTGAAGCTCAGTTCGGCCACGTCGATGTGCTGGTGAACAATGCGGCGATCGGGAAGCGCAAGCTCGTGCAGACCCTCACCCCCGCCGATCTCGACGTCACCATGCGCACGAACTTCACGTCCCCGATCCGTATGGCCACCACCCTCCTGCCCCAGATGTTGGAACGACGCTCCGGTCTCATCGTCAACGTGTCGAGCATGGGTGGCCGGCTCGGCATCGCGCACGAGGCTGCGTACAGCGCGTCGAAGTTCGCCCTGTGTGGTTGGAGCGAAGCCGCCCGCATCGATCTCGACGGCACCGGTGTGGCGGTCAAGCTCGTGTTGCCCGGACCGATCGACACCGAGATCTGGAATCTCCAGCCCGGCGAACTGCCCGGCCTCTACGACGGGCCGTTCGTGACCGCCGCCGATTGTGCCGCCGACATCATCCGGGCGATCGAGGACCCCGACGGCTTCGAGTACTACACACCCGAACTCGTGCCCGGCGGTTGGGCGCAGAAGGACCTCGTCGTCGGTAAGACCCAGAACTGCGATCAGTTCCTCACCGGCATGGCCCAGATGGCGGCCGAGTCGGGCTGAGCGTTACGCCGGGGCGGGGACGAGGGCTTCGACGGTGACGGGGATGCCGTTCAGCACCGAGTTGCCCGAGAGCGGGTCCATGAGTTCGCCGTCGGCGAGCACGTTGGTGTTGACACCGGAGTAGCGCCCGGCCACCTCCATGTCGGTGCCCTGCACGGGGTGACCCCATCCGTGGGGGATGCTCACGACGCCACTCATGATGCCGTCGGTCACTTCGGCCGCGAGTTCCACCATGCCCACCCGTGAGCGAACCCGAGCGATCTCACCGTCGACCACGCCGGCGCGCGCCGCGTCGTCCGGATGGATCTGGAGCGTGCAACGCGGCTTGCCCTTCACCAGGATCTCGATGTTGTGCATCCACGAGTTGTTCGACCGCAGATCCCGCCGACCGACCAGCACCAGCTCGCCGTTCACGCGCCGATCGAGCGACGGAATCAGCCGCGACTCCACATCGGCGACAATCGCTTCCGGCGCGATCTCGATCTGGCCCGACGGCGTCTTCAACACCTCGGGCAGCCGGGGCTGGAGCGGACCGAGATCCACGCCGTGCGGGTTGGCTTCGAGCACCGCGAGCGACAGACCGCCTTCGTAGCCGGGCGCGCCGAACTGGTCGCCGTAGGCGCCGCTCCGCAGCATGAAGTCCAGGACCCGCTCCGGACCGCGCCGTCCGTTCTTCGACAGTTCGTCGATGAGTTCGCCCGCGTCCCGGCCTTCGATCGGGGTGCCGGTGCGCGTGACAGCCTTTTGCACCACGCTCAGGAGCGCGAAGTCGTCGAGCGCCGCGGCCGCGGCCGGGCTCGAACCCTGCCCCGCAACGACGGCCGCAAGGCGCAACAGCGTCTCCCACTCCGGCGCCTCGTCACCGCGAAGTTCGATGATCGGCGGCGAGTAGTTCGCCACGTTGCGGACCGCGAGTGAGTACAGCGCGAGGTCGTAGTGACCCTTGGTCAGCACCCGCGGCGCGGGGAGGATCACGTGGGCGTGCTTCGTGGTCTCGTTGCGATAGATGTCGATCGACACCATGAACTCGAGCGACGCGAACGCAGCGTCGAGCCGATCCGAGTCCGGGGTGGAGAGCACCGGGTTCCCGGCCACGGTCACGAGCGCCTTGATCTGGCCCTCGCCGGGCGTCTCGATCTCGTCGGCGAGCGTGGCCACCGGATACTCACCGAAGAACTCCGGCAACTGCTTGACCCGGCTGTGCCGACGGCCGAACCGCACGCCCCGACCCTTCCCGGCTCCCCCACCGATCGCCGCCGATGCCGTGGCGGGCAGAGTGAACATCATCCCGCCCTCGCGATCGAGGTTGCCGGCGAGGATGTTGACCACGTCCACCAGCCACGAGGCGACGGTGCCGAACTCCTGGGTGCAGGTGCCGATCCGACCGTAGATGCCGGCGCGCTCGGTGGACGCGAGCGTGCGGGCCATCTCGCGTATCCGGTCCGCGTCGATGCCGCACACCGGCGCGACGACCTCGGGCGCAAAGTTCGGCGCCAGCCGCTCGATCTCCTCGAGTCCGCGGACCAGTCCCTCGCAGTTCCCGAGCGCCACCAGGTCTTCGGCGACGAGGACGTTCACCAACCCGAACAGGAAGTGCGCGTCCGTCCCCGGGCGAATGAAGAGATGCTCGTCTGCCTTCTCCGCACTCTGGGACCGACGCGGGTCGATGACCACGACTGTGCCGCCGCGCGCTTGGAGACGTTCGAGCCGCCCGGGGAAGTCCGGCGCGGTCATCAGGCTGCCGTTCGACGCATACGGATTCGCCCCCATGATGACGAGATAGTCCATGCGGTCGATGTCGGCGACCGGCACGGTGAGCGCGGCGCCGAACATCAATCCCGAACTCACCTGCTTCGGCATCTGGTCCACGGTGCTCGCGCTGAACAGGTTCTTCGTTCCGAGACTCTGATTCAGGACGCGGTTGTAGACGAGGTTCGCCAGGTTGTGCGCGCTCGGGTTCCCCATGTACACGCCCACCGAGTCCCGGCCGTGGCGTTCCATGATCGGCAGGAGCCGGGCCTCGATCTCGGCGAACGCCTCGTCCCACGTGGCGTCGTGCCAGGTGTCGCCGCGCCGAATCTGCGGCGTCCGGATCCGATCCGGATCCGCGTC
>JANPMG010000191.1:0-6038 GCA_031422675.1 Acidimicrobiia bacterium
CTCGACGTCGGTGTCACCGCAGTGCGCGCGTCTCGGCAGATGGAGGCCACTCGGCAGGTGGGCTATCGCTACGCGAGCATCGACCCGATTCCCGCGCTCTATAGCGAAGCAGACATCGACGCGTTGGTGGCCCGGTACAAGACGCGGGGCGTTCGGTATCTCAGTGTGCAGGGCCGCATCACCGATTTTGCCGCCGTACAGATCGCGCTGGCCGCCCAGGGTGTCCGCCCCGACGTCGCCGACGGAACGCCCCTCCTCTATGACCCCAGCTACCTCAGCGCGGTGGGCCCGGCCGGCGAGGGCACCTACGTCCTCACCCAGACCACGCCGTTCACCGACGCGGACCGCACGCCCGAGCTGCGCCGTTACACCGAGTGGCTGGCGCGCACCGTCCCCGGTGCCGCGCCCACGGCCTACGGCGTGCGGAGTTGGTCGGCCGGGTTGCTGTTCGCCGAGGCCGCCCGGCGGGCTGCGTCCCAGCTCGACCGGAGCAGCCTGCTGGCGCGGCTGCGGGCCATCCGCGCGTGGGACGGCAACGGGATCCAGGTGCCCGCCGATCCCGGGGCCGGCCGGACCAGTTCGTGCTTCGCGTACATGCAGGTGCGGTCGGGCGAGTTCCGTCGGGCCTACCCGGCATCGGGGTTCGCCTGTCCGCGCAACGGTTGGATTCGGCTCACCCGCGATTTTCGTCAGCCCTGAGGAGATACGAGTGCTGCGCACGATGCGATTCCGCACCAAGCTCACGTTGATCGTGTTGATACCGATCATCGGCGCGGTCGCGCTCGCAGTACCCGGGTTGCGGACTCGCGTGCACGATCTCGACGCGAGCAAGAACGCGCGGGCTCAGGTGAAACCGGCCGCCGCGGTACAGACGTTCCTCCGGCGCTTCGACGACGAGGGTTCGCTCTCGGCGTGGTGGGTCTCCACCTCCGACCCCCAGGTCAGTCAGCAGCTGCGCGCCGCGCGTGTTGCGACAGATCGCGCGACCCGCGCACTCGTGGACGCCGCCCGAGCTGCCGAGGCGGCGGGTGCCGTGGACGCCGCGCGCGGGATCCGCACTCTGCTCGACACCATCGCATTGCGCGGCCGCCAACGCCAGTTCATCGACCTGCGAATCACACCTGACGGTTCCGTGCTCGGATACTTCCGCGATGTCGGCCGCGAGGCCACGGGGATTCTCGACGCGTTTTCGCGCTCGCCCCAAGGCGCCGCCGCCGCGATCATGTTCCGTGACGAGGCAACGCTGGCGCGGCTCGAGCGCGCGCTGGCCGACGAACGCTCGATCCTGGCGCTCGCGTTCGGCCGGCGCGCGCTCACCAACTCGTTGACGGCGGATCTCATTGCCGCGGTCACCACCCAGAATGCAGCCCGGACCGAACTCGAGAACCAAGGCCGGCCCGCGACGCGCGCCGAGGTGCGGGCTGGGGTCGACGACTTCCGACGGAGCACCGATCGCGTGCGGGAGCGGCGCGCGCCGGTGCTCTCGACCCGCACCCTGCGCGTCGGCGACACCGCGTCGGAGTGGTACGCCATCGCGACCGCCCAGCTGCGAGGCTGGCAATCAGTCGGCGACCGCGTCGGCGCCGGCATCGATCGGGACCTGGCGAACCGCCAAGACCGAGCCCGATCGAGTCTGCTGCTTGTCGGACTCGGATCGGCGGTCTGGCTCCTCGTGGCCGGTGGACTCGCATTCCTCATCGCCCGGGCTACCACCCGTCCCCTCCGTCAACTCGCCGACAGCGCGCATGACGTTGCCACCCGTCAACTGCCGGCGCTGGTGAACGCGTTCCAGGATCCGAAAGCAGTTCCCCCCACGATCACTCCGATCACCGTCCACTCGCGGGACGAGTTGGGGGCACTGGCGAAGGCGTTCAACCACGTGGAGCGCATGACCGTGGAGGTTGCGGATCTCCAACGGGAAACCGTGCGCACGGGGATCAGCGATCTCTTCGTGAACCTCGCGCGTCGGAACCAACCGTTGATCAGCCGCCAGCTCGGTGTCATCGACTCGCTCGAACAGGAGGAACGTGATCCCGAACGGCTGGGCGCCCTCTTCACCCTCGACCATCTCGCCACGCGAATGCGCCGGAACTCGGACAGCCTGCTCGTGCTCGCCGGCGTCGAAGCGCGGACGGCCCCTCGACCGGACGTGGCCCTCCTCGACGTCGTGCGCGGCGCGGTCTCGGAGACCACCGACTTTGCGCGCATCGACACGGCCGGCATCGCGCCCGACGTGAGCGTCGTGGGTTACGCCGCCACCGACCTCGCCCATCTGCTGTCGGAGTTGCTCGAGAACGCGACGGCGTTCTCCACTCCGGCGTCCCGGGTCCTCGTCACCACCTCGTCCGGTGACGACGGCATGGAGCTCGTCATCTCGGACAAGGGCATCGGAATCCCGACCGAGCGCATGCGCGCGCTCAACGAACTCCTCGTCGACCCACCGCCGCCGGGCCTGGTGCTCTCGCGTTCGCTCGGGCTCGTGGTCGTCGCACGGTTGGCGCAGCGGATCGGGGTAGAGGTGCAACTGCGCAGCGCGCCGAACGTCGGGACCGCGGTGGTCCTGACGCTGCCGTCCGTGATCGTTCGCACGAGTGCCGGCGAACCGCTCGCCGAACCGGCCCTCGATCCGGTCGTCGATCTGGTCGACGCGGAGACGCGTGAGGAAGCGCGCGACGAGCGGCTCGGCTCGGAACCCACCGTTGATCTCACTGGCGATCTCACTGGCGATCCCCGCGACAAACCCCCGGTCGATGACCTGGCTCCGGTCGGGCGGTTCGAGCAGACCGACGCCGGGCTCCCGCGCCGGCAGTCCTCGAATGCGGACCCGGTCGCATCGGAGGGCTCGGCCGAGATCGCCGCGCCTCCGAACCGACCGGCGGATGCGGTTTTCGAACTCGTCGCCCGATTCGAAGCCGGACGCCGCCGCGCCCAGGACCCCGACACCGACGCCGAGGACGACCGGTCGTGAGCGAATCCAACCAGGATCTCGGTTTCCTCCTGACCAACCTCGTCGGTCACGTTCCGGGGATCCGTGAGGCCGCCGTGGTGTCGTCGGATGGTCTGCTGATCGCGTTGTCGGAGAATGTCGATCGTGAGACCGGTGACCGGCTCGCGGCAGTGGCCGCCGGGCTGCTGAGCGTGGCGCGAGGCGCGGGCGCGCCGATGAATGCGGGCGCGGTCCACGAGATCATCGTCGAACTCGAACGCGTACTCATCGTGGTGATGGGAATCTCGGACGGTTCGGCGCTTGCGGTCGTCGCCACCCGGCCGTGCGACATCGGCCTCGTCGCCTACGAGATGGCGATGCTCTCGGACAAGGCCGGCACCGCTTTGACCCCGGCACTCGTCGCCGAACTGCGCGAGGAACTTCCCCTATGAGCCGGGCCGGACGACACGCGGCCGGACGCGGCGCGGGTGCCCGATGAGCAGCGGTTTCGAGCCGGAGCCGCGTCTCACTCGGCCGTACGTCCTGACCGGTGGTCGGACCCTCGGCGCGAGTGATCTTCCGCTCGAGGCGGTGGTTGTCGCCGAACGCACTTCGCTGCCGGCGGGCACCACCCCCGAGGTTCGGGCCATCGTCGACCTGTGCCGGTTGCCGTATTCGATCGTGGAGATCGCGGCGCACCTCCACCTTCAGGTTGGCGTTGTCCGCGTGCTCGTGGGCGACCTCGCCGAGGCCCAGGTGCTCTCGGTCGGCGTGACCGCGAACAGCGAACTCGACGAACGGGTTCGAGTCCTCGAAAGGTTGCTCGATGGTGTCCGTGCCCTCTGAGCGAGTTCGGGCACCGTTGTCGGTCAAGATCGTCGTGGCCGGCGGGTTCGGCGTCGGCAAGACCACGACGGTCGCGTCCATTTCGGAGATCGAGCCACTCTCGACGGACGCGGCGATGACCGACGTGGGGCAATCGATCGACCGCGCCGAGTTCACCCCCAAGAAGACCGAGACGACCGCAGCGCTCGACTTCGGGCGTATCACCTTCGGCGACGATCTCGTCCTCTACCTGTTCGGCACGCCGGGCCAGGAGCGGTTCTCGTTCATGTGGGACGAACTCGCGCGCGGCGCGATGGGCGCGATCGTGATCGGTGACACCCGCCGACTCGCCGAGTCGTTTCCCGCGATCAACTACTTCGAGCGGCGCGGGCTGCCCTTCGTCGTCGGCATCAACTGCTTCGACGGGGTCCAGTTGCACACGGTGGAGCAAGTGCGCGATGCCGTCTCGGTGGCCGACGACGTGCCGATCGAGTTGTTCGACGCGCGCGAGCGCGCGTCGGTCAAGCAGAGCCTCACGGTGCTCGTCGAGCATTCGCTGCGTCGCGCCCGCGCCGAGTTGGCCGCCGCGGGAGGCCCGGACCCCACCGCCTGAACTCGGAGCGTGGTCAGGGTGCACCGATCCCCGGCCGCTGACGCGTACCGTGATCAGGTGGCATGGAAGAGTCAGCGCACGCGCACGTTGGACCTGGTGTTGACCCAGTCCGAGACCGCGCACGAGCAGATCCAGGCCATGCGGGACGAGATGACTCGGCTGAACCGCGATCTCTCCGAGCTCCACGGCGAACTCGCGAAACGTGATGTCGAGCTCATCGACGCCCTCGCTCGCACCACGGCGCTCACCGATCAGCTCCGGGTCCAGAACGAGCAGGATCGGGCGCACCACGATCGACTCGACCGCGCCATCGAGCTGCTGACGATGGTGATCGCCTCCACGGCCGCGCCGGGCATCCTCGAAGCGGCCCCTCGCGCGGACGTTTCCGACGCCGTCCCCGACGACGCGCCGACACCCACGGTCATCGGCGGCAGCATCGATCCCACCCGGATCAGCGACGAGCGGGGGTTCGTCGCCGCCACCATCGACCTCACCATCGACCCCTCCGACGCGCTCGACCCTCCCGGCGGCGGCGCCACCGGTCCGGATCGGCTCCGCCCGTCGGATGCCACCACCGTGTGGGCAACCCGCGGGTAAGGGCGCACGAGTTGTCGTACGCCGCTCCTGGTGAGGGCGTCAGATCAGGTTGGAGGCGGCCCGGCGGTTGCGCCCGACCGTCCGGGCCAGGATGCCCAAGGTCGCACGCAGCGCGCTCTCCGGGATGACGGGGAAGATGTTCGCCTCTTTCCACGCCGCGTCGATGTTCGACCAGTCGTAGTACGACGTCACCCGGGTTCCGCCGTCGGTGGGTTCGAGCCGGTAGCCGTAGACGTGGCCGATCTGCGGTTTGATCTGGCCCTCGATCGTCCATGCGATCTCGCGGTCGGCCACGAACGTGGTGATGTTCACGGTGACGTCGTAGTGACCCATCGGATAATCGTTCAGCGCCTCCCGATCCATGTGGATGACGAAGGAGTCTCCGACGGCCGCGGCCGGTTCCCCGGTCGCGTCCATCAGCATCCCGGAACTGTCGATGGTGACGTGACCTTGCGGGTCGCACAACACTCGAAAGATCGCGGCGGGGTCGGCCGCGATCGTGCGCTCAACTTCCATACGTTCATCCGTCATCACATCATCTTCCTACGCTGCGACGGGACTCGACGTGATCTGAGGATCCGCGCATGACCGGTGCTGTGCTCATTCACCTGGTTCATCGCGGACCATCAGCGATACCGAACGCAACTCGACCGCGGGCTGCGCACCGAGATCAACGGGCCGATACGGTTTCCACCTCGTCGCCTCGTCAACGAATCCGGAGGAGCTCCCGTGTCACTCATCCATCGAGCCGTCACGTTCGACTGCGCCGACGCCACCGTCGTGAGCCAGTTCTGGTCGGCCGTGCTCGACCGGCCGGTCGACACCGAGCCGATGCCGGCGTCACCCTTCTTTGCGTCGATCGGCTTCGGCGATCCGTCGCGGGCCGGATACATGTTCATTCAGGTGCCGGAAGCCAAGACGACGAAGAACCGGGTCCACCTCGACCTGGAGGCCGACGACGTCGCCGCCGAAGTCGCACGAATCATGGCGCTCGGCGCGACGCACATCCACGACAAGGACGAGTTCGACATGCAGTGGAGCACCTTGGCCGACCCCGAAGGCAACGAGTTCTGCATA
>JANPMG010000192.1:0-6262 GCA_031422675.1 Acidimicrobiia bacterium
CGGAAAGCAGTTGAGGACTTTTTGAGGACTCCTTGCGGACCGAAGCCGGTTACCCGACTCGAAGCAAGCGGCTCCTAGGTCTCTGACCTGCACTTCTTGTGGTCGGGCTGCCGGGACTCGAACCCGGGACCTTCGGTCCCCCAGACCGACGCGCTAACCAAGCTGCGCCACAGCCCGTACGAAGGGCGTGAGTTTACGCAGCCGGTGCCACCGAACCCGAGCCGTCGCTCCCGCCTCGGTCGACTTTCGTGCATTTTACGGGGCCTGGGCCCGGCAAAGTGCACGAAAGTCGGAGAGGAAGCCGAGCCGGCGAGTCCGTCAGCTGACCAGCCAGCCGAGGGCTTGGAACAGGCGGTAGAGCAAGTAGATCACGATCGCGACCGCGAGGAGCTTCAGGTGCCATGGGACCGGCGGGAGTTCCTCCGGCTCCGCCGCCGCTTTGGCCACCTCGCCCACCTCGACCGCGCGTCCACACGCGGGGCAGGTCCCGGTCACCGTCACCGTCGACGGGGAGAGGAAACGGTCGCAGCGATCACACCATGGCATCGGGCGTGCTCACACGGGCGGGACGCCGTGGCGACGGTGGAAGTCGTCACGGGTCCGGGTGCGCGCCAACGCGAACCGGGCGATGAGCTCGTCCCGCAACGAGTCCGGCTCGACCACCGCGTCCACCACGAGTTCGGCCGCGAGCCGGATCAGGTCGACGTCGGCCTCATACTCGGCCCGCTTCTCGGAGACGAAGGCGGCACGCTCGTCGGCGTCGTCGATGGCTTGGATCTTGTTGAAGTAGACCGCGTTCACGGCGGGCTCGGGACCCATGACCGCGATCTGCGCGCTCGGGAGCGCGAGACACGCGTCCGGGTCGAAGGCGGGTCCACACATCGCGTACAGACCGGCCCCGTAGGCCTTGCGCACGATCACGCTGATCTTCGGTACCGTCGCCTCGGCCACCGCGGTGATCATCTTCGCGCCGTGGCGAATGATCCCCTCGCGCTCGACCTTGCTGCCGATCATGAACCCCGGTACGTCGGCGAGAAACAGTAACGGCACGTTGAACGCGTCACACAGCCAGATGAAACGCGCCGCCTTGTCGGAGCTGTCTTTGAACAACACGCCGCCGAGATGCAACGGGTTGTTCGCCACGATGCCGATCGCCTGACCGTCGAGCCGGGCGAAACCGATGACCAACTCCTTCGCGAACAGCGGCTTCAACTCGAACAGCGACCCTTCGTCGACGAGGGCCGCGATGACCTTGCGGATGTCGTAGGCCCGCCGTTCCTCCACCGGCACCACCGAACCAATCGGTTGGGCCGACGCGATCGGCGCAGCCGCGGTTCCGGCGGGTGGATTGCTGCGCCACGACGTGGGCAAGTACGACAGGTAGCGCTTCGCCGCGTCGATCGCCTCGGCGTCGTCGACCATGAGGTTGTCGCCGCACCCGCTGACGGTGGCGTGCATCCGGGCGCCGCCCATCTCCTCGAGCGACACCTCCTCGCCGATCACCTCGGCCGCCATGCGCGGCGAACCGAGATACATGGAGGCGTTGCCCTCCACCATGAACACCGCGTCGCAGAACGCCGGGATGTACGCGCCACCGGCGGCCGACGGACCGAACAAGCAGCAGATCTGTGGGACCCGACCCGAGAGCCGCACCTGGTTCGCGAAGATCCGGCCCGCACCCCGCCGGCCGGGGAACAGCTGCACCTGATCGGTGATGCGCGCCCCCGCTGAATCGACCAAGTACACAACCGGTAACTCGTGCTTGAGCGCGGTCTCGGTCAGGCGCACGATCTTCTCGACGGTCCGCGCCCCCCACGACCCGGCCTTGACCGTCGGATCGTTCGCCATCACGCACACCGGACGACCGTCGATGCGGCCCGTCCCGGTGACCACCCCGTCGGCTGGGAGGTCGTCGGCGAGCGCATTCGCGAGGAGCGCATCCTCCACGAATGAACCGTCGTCGAGCAGCCGGGCGAGTCGGTCCCGCACGAACAGCTTGTTCGCGCCCGCCAACTTGCCACGGTCCTTCTCCAGGTTCCCGGCGAGTGCCCGCTCGGTCCGCTTCGCCACTTCTTCCCGACTCACGCTGTCCTCTCTTGGCCCTGCGGGCCGGGCCGCTCGGGCCCCACTCGGCGAGCGCCGCGCCGGTTCGGGCCGCCCAACGCCTCGCTCACGCTGTCCTCTCTTGGCCCTGCGGGCCGGGCCGCTCGGGCCCCACTCGGCGAGCGCCGCGCCGGTTCGGGCCACCCAACGCCTCGCTCACGTCACTCCTACGGTCTTGGTGCGCGGACCGGCGCGCATGACCTGGCCGGGAAGCTCGCGACCGACAATGGTCTGGGCCAACTGCGCGCACGCGATCAACGCGTCGAGATCGATACCGGTGTCGATCCCCATGTCTTCGAGCATGTGTACGAGATCCTCCGTCACGATGTTGCCGGTGGCGCCCGGCGCGTACGGACAGCCGCCGAGTCCGCCGATCGACGCGTCGAACCGCGTCACTCCGCGCTCCAAGGCCGTCACCACGTTCGCCAACCCGGTACCCCGCGTGTTGTGGAAGTGCAGCCCGACATCGGCCGCGGGAAGGCCGACGGCATCGAGCGCGCCGAGCAGGGTCTGGACCCGCCGCGGCGTCGCCATTCCCGTGGTGTCCCCGAAGCTCAACCGATCGGCGCCCGCCGTCCGCAGCTGCACCGCGAGGTCGGCCACCCGGCGCTCCGGAACATCGCCTTCGTAGGGACACCCGAACGCAGTGGACACGATCGCCTCCACTGGCGTGTCCGCGCCATGCGCGAGGCGGGTCAACTCCCCCGCCGCCGCGATCGACTCGGCGACGGACCGCTTCACGTTGCGCTGGTTATGCGTCTCACTCGCGCTGACCACCACCTCGATCTCGTCCACCGCCGCCGCGAGCGCCAGTTCCGCGCCCTTCACGTTGGGGACGAGCGCGCGATACGAGACTCCGACCGCGCGCGTGATCCCGGCCATCACTTCGGCCGCGCCGGCCATGGGCGGGATGGCGGCGGGCGACACGAACGACACGGCTTCGATCCGGCGCAGGCCGGTCGCGCTCAACGCGTCGATCAGCGCGATCCGATCGGCGACGGGCACCGTCGCCTCGTTCTGCAGGCCGTCACGGGGCCCGACCTCGCCGATCTCCACCGCCGTCGGCCATCCGGACATCCGGGCAGGCTACCGGCCACCTCGGTCGATGCCGTTACGTCACGGTCAGACACCCGAGGCAACGGACGAGACCCCAGCCGACCGGACCACCGTTCCTCACCACCACATCGCGAGGCCCGGGTGCCGCACCCGCATCGACCGACACGTCGAGCGAGATGGTGCCGTTCGAGCCGACCGCTGCGGCATGCACCGTGATACCCGGTCCGAGATCGACCGCCGGCGCCAGGAACCCGGAACCATTGACGACGACCGCGACGCGCGAGCTGCCGCGAGCCAGCACATTCGGCAGGGCCGCAGTAGCCAACGGACGCAACGTTCTGCGCACGATGACCTTCGCCACCGCGCCTCCGGTCAGCCCCGGATACTCGCCGGTGCTCACGAACGCCGACATGGTTCCGTCGGCGCTGATGGCCGGCTCGCCGCTACCGCCCCGGACGGAGTTGCCGAGTATGTCGCCGCTCAGACGCTGATTCGCGCCGGTGGCGAAGTCGTGGACGTAGGACTGGAACTGCTCGATGCCGCTCCCCGGCAGGCCGTCGCTGCGCCAACCGAACAGTCGACCATCCGCGCTGAGGGCCTGTGTTCCGACCGGCCCGTGGCCGACGAGGGCGTCGGTGTACATCCCGGTCTCGACGTCGTACCGCGCGATCCCATCCGGACAGTCCGGTCCGCCCAAGAAATCGGCGGCGACGTAGCGACCGTTCCCACTGATCGCGCCGTAGCGACCGATGCAATCAAGGATCAAGCTCGTGTCGTTCGCGAGGTCGAAGAGCGTCAGCCGCGCTTCTTCGGCGGAGAGCACGACGGAGCCGTCATCGGTGATCCCTTCGAGTGACCGATCGAATCCAGCCGCCACCTCGGTCGTGGTCTGGTTCTCCCTATCCCGGACGACAACGTGCCGGGTGTTGTCGTCGTAGTCGAGCAGCATGGCGACCGTGGTCCCGTCGCCGCTGATCTGGACTTCATATATGGCCGCCGTCTGGTCGCTGATTTCACCGGTGGTCGCAACGCTGACACGCTCCAACGTCGCACCCGCGATATCAACGACGTACGCATCCATAACGTCGTTCGTGTCGTTCGGATCGAGCCCATCGGTGGTGAGAAAGGCCACCAGATTTCCATCGGCGCTGACATCATGATCTTCCGACACGCCATTCAGGTCGGCGAGGGTCGGCACCAATTGCGTGGTGCCGGCGACGACATCGCGCCGGTACACGTCGAAGAGTCCGCCGTCATCGTCGGTCGGGACCAACGACGATTCCGTCATGAACACGACGTACCGACCGTCTGCGCTCAGCGTCGGCGGACTCACGTTGGACCCCGTCCCCGGCGTGCCGTCGTTCCCGACATCGGCGCGGCCGACCCAGCTACACCCGGCGGTCACCAAAAGCGCAACCAGCACCGACACCATGCGACGCTTCATCGCTGTCCCTCCCGTCACCGACGGCCAGCATATGACCGTCTGTCTGCGAAGAGGCAAGAAGCGGGCGCAGCCGCCCGGACGCCTACTCGCCGCGGCGGCGGACGCGGATCTTGATCGGGGTGGGGCCGAGATCGAAGTACTCGCGGATCATCCGTTCGATGTACCGCAGGTACGTGGCCGGCAGGGTGCGAGTAGCGAACAGGGTGAAGGTCGGCGGGTCGGCGGCGCCCTGGGTGGCGTACAGAATGCGGGGCCGGTGCCGCTTGTCCAGCGGTGGCGGATGCCGCTGTTGGGCCTCCCGGACGACGCGATTCAGCGCGGCGGTCGGGATCCGCATGTGGTACGCCGTCTCGGCTTCACGCAACGCGGGCAAGACGCTCTTCAGATTCTTCCCGGTGAGCGCGGACAACTTGAGGGTGGGCGCGTATCCGAGGAAGCCCATGCGATCGGACACGTCGATCTGGATTTGCTCCCGCGCCTCGGTGGCGATGAGATCCCACTTGTTCAGCACCAACACGATCGCGGTCCCGGCGCCGTCGATGCGCTCGGCGAGCCGCTGGTCCTGATGCGACACCCCCTCGGTGGCGTCGATGACGAGCAGCGCCGCATCGGCCAGATCCACCGCGTCCAGCGCCCGCAACACCGAGTAGTACTCGGTGTCCTCGTCCACCCGGCTCTTGCGTCGCATCCCCGCGGTGTCGATGAACTTGAGGGTGCCGTCCTCGGACTCGACGATGGTGTCGATCGTGTCCCGCGTGGTGCCGGGCATGTCGTGGACCACTGTGCGCTCGTCCCCGACGAGCCGGTTGAACAACGTGGACTTCCCCACGTTCGGCCGGCCCACGATCGCCACCGAGAACATTCGTTCACCCGCGTCGTCGACTTCGGGTTCGAGGTCGTCGGGAACCGGAGGGAGTTGCTTGACGAGCGCGTCCAACAGGTCACCACTCCCCCGGCCGTGGATCGCCGACATCGGGTGCGGTTCGCCGAGCCCGAGCTTCACCAGCGGCCAGATCTCGCGCTCACGCCGGTCGTCATCCGCCTTGTTCGCGACGAGGAGCACGGGACGGTCCGCGCGCTTGAGGATGCGCGCGATCTGCGCGTCTTCGTCGGTGAGGCCGACGGTGACATCGACAACGACCATGACGACGTCCGCCTCGCGGATCGCGCGCTCGGCCTGGAGACTGACCTGCTTCGCCAACGGCTCGTCGGTGGCGATCCAGCCGCCGGTGTCGATGATCCGGAAGGCGCGGCCGTTCCAATCGGCCTCGAGTTCCTTGCGGTCACGGGTGACGCCCGGCTTCTCCTGCACGATGGCTTCCCGCCGGCCGACGATCCGGTTGACGATGGTGGACTTGCCCACGTTCGGACGCCCGACCACCGCAACGACGGGCAACGCAGCGCTCACGACGGCGCCCCGACGAGCGCGGATCGACGATCGAGCGCGCGCACCAGCGACCCACCGTCGGTGCCGACCACTTCGACCGGCCGTGGGAGGTCGGCGAGCGTGAGTCCGTCGAGGAACCGATCTTCGGAGAGCACGACATCAGGGATCAGCACGCGTGCTTCGGTGCCGATCTCGGTGAGCGCACGCGCGAGATCAGCTCCGGTGAGCAGACCGGTCACCGCGATGTTGCCGCCGAAGAACTCATTGGGCAC
>JANPMG010000193.1:0-2679 GCA_031422675.1 Acidimicrobiia bacterium
AGATCAACGTCGGTCTGGCCGTCGCCCTCGACGGCGGTCTCGTGGTCCCGGTCGTGCGGCGAACCGACACACTCACGTTGTCGGCACTGAGCACCGAGACCACACGACTCGCGTCGGCGGCACGGTCGGGCGGGCTCTCACGGGACGAGGTCGAAGGCGGCACCTTCTCGGTGACCGCGCTCGGGATGTACGGCGTGGATGCGTTCACCCCGGTGATCAACCCCCCGAACACCGCGATCCTCGGTGTCGGGCGCCTGCGAGACGGCGTTCGTTGGGACGGTGACATTCCGGCCCGGACGACGCTCCTCACCCTTAGCCTCACGTGGGATCATCGGGCCTTCGACGGTGCTCCCGCAGCCGAGTTCACCGCGGCAGTGCGTGATCGCCTCGAACGCTGGGGCCGGCCCCAATGAGTCGGCCAGGGAGCGGGCGAGGGAGTCAGGCGCTCCACTACTCCTTCACCGCAGGGGCTCGACTCGGACCGGACGAGCGGAAGGGGCTGCTCGGCGGCAAAGGAGCTGCGCTGGTCCGGATGACCGAGATGGCACTTCCCGTTCCTCCCGGGTTCATTCTCACCACTGCCGCATGTCACCGGGTCAGCCAAGACGGTTGGTTCTCGGAACTCGACGAGAGCATCGAGCACGGCATCGCGGAGGTCGAGCACGCGACCAATCGCGTGCTCGGATCCGGTTCGGCACCACTGCTGGTCAGTGTGCGCTCGGGCGCGCCCGTGTCCATGCCCGGGATGATGGACACCGTGCTCAACGTCGGGATGACCGACGCCGCCGCGGCGGCGCTCGGCGCGGCGACCGGAGACGAGTGGTTCGCGTCGGACACGGTTCGCCGATTCGTGCAGTCCTACTCGACGATCGTGCTCGGCGCGCCGGGCGAACTCTTGCGCACGATCTCTAGCGCGTGCCTTGGTCACGACGAGGGGCGCTCACTCAATCCCAGCGAGCTGGCCGCCGCGACGCGCGGGATGCGGTCACGGCTCGGCGATCACGGCTTCGAGATTCCGTCGGCTCCGCTCGATCAGATCCGCGCCGCCATCGGAGCAGTGTTCGCATCGTGGGGTTCGGATCGGGCTCGTGCGTACCGACGGGTCGAGAACATCAGCGAGTCGCTCGGCACCGCCGCGACGGTGCAGATGATGACCTTCGGGAACCTCGGACCGCGCTCAGGCACCGGCGTGGCCTTCACCCGCGATCCCTCCTCCGGAGCGAAGGGACTGGTGGGCGACTTCCTCGTCGGGGCTCAGGGCGAAGACGTCGTGGCCGGAACCCACGCCACGTTGCCGATGAGCGAACTCCGCGCGCAGTGGCCCGACGTCGCCGATGACCTCGACGCGGCGGCAGCCCGGCTCGAACACGACCTCGGCGATCTCGTCGACATCGAGTTCACGATCGAGGACGGGACCCTCTGGCTGTTGCAGGTTCGCCGAGGAAAGCGCAGTCCCGTGGCGGCGCTTCGGGTCGCGATCGATATCGCGGAGGACCCCGCCTTTCCGCTGGGGCGAGCCGCGGCCGTCGAGTGGGTGGCCCACATCTTGGCGAACCCGCCGATGAGGACCAATCCCGCCACCATCGACGATCTCGATGGTGTGGTGCTCGCCACGGGCATTGCGGCATCCCCCGGCCGAGCGGTGGGTCGTCTGTGCACCGATATCGACGACGCCATCGCGGCCGGGACGAAGGGTGAGCACGTGATTCTCGTGCGCCGGGAGACCTCGCCCGCCGACATCGCGGGGATGGCAGAAGCGGGTGGACTCGTCACCTCGCTCGGCGGGCTGGTGAGCCACGCGGCGGTCATCGCGCGCAGCTGGGGCGTTCCTGCGGTGGTGGGCGCGTCCGCGGTGACCGTTGCACCGGACGGCATCTCGGTCGCGGGTGAACACTACGCAGCAGGAGAGATCATCACCATCGACGGCGACCGCGGGCTCGTCATTCTGGGCAATCACCCCGCGGAGCAGGTCGAGGTCGAGGAAGTCGCAATCTTGCGGCGGTGGCAACGGGAGCTGGAGACGCCGAGAACGCCGGTGGCATTCGTGCCCTCGACCTACGCCGAAGCGGCGACGATCGAGACCTGCGAGCGAGTGCTGGCCCTGAAAGGCGTCGCGAGTATGAACTCGGTGGCCGAGGTTCTCGGTTGTACCGTCGATGAGGTCGCGGTGATCGTGGCCCACCTGATCGCGACCGAGTCGGCCCAGGAGCTGCCGGGCGAACGGGTCCGACTCCTCTCCGAGGCCACCGCCCGCGTGGATGCTCGCTTCGCGGCCGACTCGCGGCGTCTGGCCTCGATCATCGAGCCACTGTGGAACGAGTTCCACGCGGTCAATGGCGAGCTGAAGCAAGTCGTGTCGGCATGGCAGGTGCGCGACGTCGATGGCGAGAGCGTGCCCAACGACCACGCCGATGCCGAGTATGACGCTGCGGTCGTCGATCGGCTCCGCGCCGACGTGCACACGGCGATCGTTCCGATCATCGAAGTCGTCACCGAACCCGAACCGCGGTTCGCGCGCTACCGCGAACGTCTCGAGGTCTCACTCGCAGCGATCGCCGGTGGCGATCAACAGATGATCGCTCATCCCCTGCGCGACAGCTATCACACCATCTGGTTCGAGCTGCACGAAGAGCTCATCCGCTTGACGGGACGGAACCGGGCCGACGAAGCGTCCGCAGG
>JANPMG010000194.1:0-51658 GCA_031422675.1 Acidimicrobiia bacterium
TGTGGGCAATGATGGCGACGGCCGCGAGCAGGAGAGCCCGGTACAACTGATGGCGACGAGCGACGAGGTGGCAGGGTGCCCGACGAATCCGTGACCAAGTCCTCCGAATCGAGCGACTCGAAGCAAGGCGAGCGATCGACGGGCGGCGCGGGAGCGAAGCGTCGCGGCCGGGCCACGGTGTCGATCGCGTTGCTCGTGGTCGCATCGCTCCTCCTGCCGCTCGCCGGTCTCACGGTGTGGGTGCGCAACCTCGTCCTTGATTCGTCGCGCTACGTCGAAACCGTTGCGCCCCTGTCGAAGGACCCTGCGGTGCGCGAGGCCGTCGCGGCGCGGGTGGCCAGCAGCGTTGTGAGTGCCGTTGACCTCGAAACGCGCGCAAAGCGTGCGCTCCCCAAGCGGGCGGCGTTCCTCGCGGCGCCGATCGCAAACGCGTCCGTCCAGCTCGCTCACGCCACCGCCCTGAAGATTCTCCAGTCCAGCCAGTTCGATCGTGGTTGGCGGTTGGCCAATCAGCGCGCGCACGACCAGATCGTCAACGCGCTCACCGGGCGCCCCGGACCTGCGGTGACGAAGGGCGACGGCAAGGTGGTCGTCAACCTCGGTCCCCTCGCCGAGCGGGTCATCAAGAAGCTCGCCACGCTCGGAATTGGCGTACCGAAGAATCTCGACGTGTCGCGACTGAATGTCCGCTACGTCTTGATCGATTCGTCGGACCTGAAGTCCGTGCAGAGCTACGCGCGCCTCCTGGATCGGCTGGGATGGATCCTGCCGCTCGTCACGGTGCTGCTCTACGCCATCGCAGTGCTGATCGCGCCGAGGCGGCGCAAGGCCGTGCAGCGCGTGGGTGTCGGCATCGCAGTTGCGATGACCGCGAGCGTCATCGCGTATGGCTTAGGGCGCACGTTGTACCTCGACAACCTCCCGGCGAACGTGCAAGGTCAGGCGGCCGGAGCAGTCATCTTCGACACCGTGACCCGGTTCATCGAACTCGGGTTCCGCACGATGCTCGTCATCGGTCTCCTGGTCTGGTCCGGCGCGTGGCTGGCCGGTCCGTCACGTCCGGCCGCGGCACTTCGCCGCCAGTGGGGCCGGCTCTCCGGAAAATCCGACGAGGGGGAGATCAACTCGATGAACCGGTGGGTCGCCACCAATGCAACGGGACTGCGCGCGGGGCTGTTCGGGGTGCTGCTGCTGGTCTTGGTCGCGTGGGACCGGCCGACGGGTGTCGTGGTCCTGGCCCTCGGTGTGGTCGCGCTCCTCGGCCTCGGTGTGATCCAGGTGCTCGGCGCCGGGGGACCACCCGGCGAAGCGCCGGTCGGCGCCGCGTGACGCCGGTCCAACTCCCGGTCTCTTGATTCAGACGACGGCCAGCATGTAGACGCTGTCGACGACGAGAAGTGCCCCGCCGACGAGCGTGAACCATGACGCGATCGTGCGCCGATGGTGCAGGACCCAGGTCGTGAGTCGCGTCACGCGTTCTCGTGCCCGTTGCGAAAACGTGGTCCACACCATCAATGCGAGCGGCAGCCCGCTTGCGATGAGCGCGTACACGCCGAGACCCGCCAGTCGCCCGGCGAACGCGACCGAACTCGACGTCAGCGCGAACGATGCAATGACGGGACCCTGATAGTCGGCCACGACGATTCCGGCCACGAACGAACGACCCGGGCCGATGTCTTGGAGTCGCGCCAACGCGTGCGGGATCTCCGGTATCGGCTTCCCAGGCGGACGCCGGAGGAGGAGACCGAAGGCGAACAGAGCGAGTCCGAGTGCGATCCGGACGCCGATGAAGGTTCGACCGGTGTCCGACCCCTGCGAGACCGTGCCTCCGAACAGAGCGCTCGCGCCCAACAAGAGTCCCGCCTGCACCGCGAAAGCGCCGCTCACGAAGGCCAGTCCATTGGAGCGTGGGGTTGCGCCGCCCATGACGAGGAGCAGTCCCATCATCGTGATCGGTTGGGTCCCGCTCAACATGCCGCACAATACGAGCGTGCGAACGAGGTCACCCATCGTGGGATTGTGTCACGCCCTCCCGGGTTCGGATCCGAGGTGCGGACGCCGCGTGGTTTAGGTGACCTTGACCCAGGTGGCCACGCTCGGGGTGCCGTCAGTGTCGACACCGAACAACATGTACCAACCGGGCGGCGTGAGGTTCGGGTTCGCGTCGAGCGACGCGGCAACTGCGCCGCCCGCCCCGTCCGTCTGGGCCGTTTGGGTGAACGGGAGGTCGACCAGGCGCTGGTCGGGGTCGTTGCTGTGCGTGGCCGCGCCCGGCCGTACGAGGTGGACCCACTTCAGCGGGCGGTCAGTGGTGAAGCTGGTGGTACCGCCGCGGGTGATCGAGCGCGCGGCCGGGTCCACCGTCAGGGCCGGTCGCACGCGCTTGGTGTACTTCGGCGCGTAGATCTCGATGCGCATCTCGAACGGGCTCCCGATGTCGGATGCATTACCGCCGAAGGTGGCGACCCGCCCGTCGGGAAGGAGCAGCGCCTCGGAGTGATACGTGCGACCGACCGTGGACCGGGCGGCGAGTTCGAGAACTCCGGAATCGGGGTGGAAGATCTGCGCGCTGTACCGGTACTCGAAGTCGGGCCGATCGTTGGTGAGATAGGTCTGGTTGGTGCCGCCGGTCTGGAGCACCGTGCGATCGGGCAACACCACCGCGCTCAGGTACTGCTTTCCCTCGCTGAGCGGCGGCCCCTCGACGTAGGCGGGGGCCGATTGGGAGAGGTCGATGATTCCGGTACTCGCCGTGGCCTTCGCCGACCGGTTGGTGTGGCTGCCGCCGCCCATCACCATCAGCTTCTGGCTCTGGGCCGGGGGCAGCAGGACCGACGCGCCCATATCCCTGCGGTCCCGATCGGGGAGTCCGGGAACCGAGGCGAAGGTGTTCGCCGTCGCGTCCCAGATGCCGGCGTCGTTGTTGCCGTCGCCGAAGGTGGAGACGCCGCTGTAGAAGAACCGGCCGTCGGCCAGGAGGTGGAGCGCGGGATACATGGGGAAGAAACTCGCGGTCTGCCGCCCGGGGGTCCAGGTGCCCCGCCCTTCGTCGCCCGCCGGATCAAAGGTCTGCGTGGTACTGCGGAGGATGCCGTTCTCGTCGAGACCCCCGACCATGACGACCGTCCCGTCGCCACGGGCGACGAGGGTGGGATACCAGTGGCCCGCTTCGAGGTCGGGGACCGCGATGTAGGAGTGCGACGCCACGTCGAAGCGGTACGCGCGATCCGACCCCTCGTAGGCGAGGCTGTCGGCCGCCGACGGGTATCCCGTGGTGCCGCCGGCCACGAGCAGGCCGCCGTCCGGCAGCGCGGCGTGACCGGCGCAGAACATGTCGTACGGGGTCGGGATCGAGCGGAAGGTGTTCTCCACCGGGTCCCACTCGGTGCTGGTGAACGTCCCGGCGGCGAAGAGGGACCGGTCGTTGCCCGAACCCTGGATTAACAGCACGTTGCCGTTCTCGAGCAGCGCGGCATGGACGGCGCGCACCGGCGCGTCGGTCGGATTCAGGGACCAGGTGCCCACCCCACAGGCCGATGCGCCGAGCACCAAGACCAGCAGCGCGACTCGGGTCCGCGCGGTCGTGGCGCGCCGGGGCGTCGATCGAAAGGGTCCGGACTCCCGCATCGAAAAACCGTACCCGGCGGACTATCCGGTCAAAGGGCACCACCGCTCACCCAGAGTGGGATCCGACCGGCCTCGACCTGGGCTGATGGCCCCGTGCGGGTCAGCTCTCGGTCTCTCGCGAGTAGCTGTTCATCAGGTCGTCCTGGAGGACGTGCGCATCGGTGCTCACGGTGACGACCTGCAACGGCTTGGTGAGCGTGCGCGTCTCGTACTTCCAGCCGGGCGGGAGTTGGAGCCGGGTGCCGAGCGTCGCGAGCCCGGATTCGGCGAGCGCCGGATCGATCTGCTGGCTCCAGGACTGCATGACGTATCGCGTGCCGTCGGCGGCGACGAGTTCGTACACGGTGCGGCCGGCGTTGAACGTGAAGATCGTCTCTCGATCGACCGCGTGCGGCACGTACTTCTTCATTGCTTCGGCGATGCTGAGGCCCAACTCGACGGTGGCGAGCCGGCGCATGCGCAGACCTCCGAAATCCTTCTCGACGGTCTCCGGTGCGACCACTTTCTGCACTCGATCCATCAGCAAATACCGCGGCCCGTTCCGCTGGGCGATCGGCACGTTCTCGGAGCGCGCGATCGCGGCGGTGTCGAGGGCGTCCCACGCGGCTTGTGGGCATTCGTTCAGCGTGTAGCTGGCGTAGACCTGCGCGCGGAGACCGGCGGCGCCGGGTTGGACGAGCAGCAACTCGCAGTACCGATCTCCGTACATCCCCGTCACCGAGCGCATCGCGGGACCCGCCGGCGCCGTCGTCGACGTGGTGCGCGGGGTGTCGTCGGCGGCCTTGGAGCCCGAAGAACTCCCGCACGCGGTGACGATGAGGACGCTGACGATGAGGAAGGGAACACGAGTGGAAAGCATCGTAGAAATATACACTCTGTGCAGTTCTTTGCCGAGGGAGTCGCCGACATGCCGAAGCGCCAGTATCTGCGGGCCGATGATCGGCGTCGGACTCTGCTCGGAGCGGCCGACCGCGTGTTCGCCCGCTCGGGGTTGAGCGGGCTGACGATGGTCGCGGTGGCCGACGAGGCCGGCGTGAGCCGTCGCTTGCTGTATGACCATTTCCCTGATCTGGCCGCGCTGTTCCGCGCGTTCTTCGATGATCGGGCGGTGCAGTACCGAGCGTCGATCGACGCCGCGTTCGACGCGGCCGGCGGCGACGTCATCGCCGCGGTCGCCGGGGTCTTCGCTCGCTTGCTCACGATTCCGGTCGCCGACCAGCGCGCGCTGCGCATGTTGGTCGCCGGTGCCGGTCCACCCGAACTGGATGTCGTGCGGGACGAGTTGCGCGCGCAGACCGTCGCGCGCTGGCTTCCGGTCACGTCCACCGACGCAACGGCCGGAGTTGCGGGCGCACTCGTGTGGGCACTGAGTAGCTCGATCCTCGCGTTCGCCGAGCTCGTCGGGCGCGGCGAACTGACTCCCGAGCTGGCGACGGCGTTGGTGATTGCGATGGTGACCGATCTGCCCGAGCGAATCGCGCACTCGATGTCATCGATGGCCGGCCCGTCACCGAACTGACGTCAACCCGTTTCCAGAACCCCAAACCAGGAAGGAACCTCATGGCATCGACCCATGCCCCGCGGTACGGCCAGATCGATCACGAGTACGGAGCGCGACTCGCGACCACCCCGCCCGCAGACGACGGTCCGGTGTGGATGGTGAATCTGATGTCGTATCGCGACCGAGCGGACTACGCCGACGGCCGCGAGAGTTCGTTGAGCGGTCGGGAGGCGGACGACGCGTACGCGCCGCTCGGTCCCCTTGCCGCGATCGGCGCCGAGGTGGTGTTCTTCGCCGACGTCGACGCGCAGTTCCTCGGTGACGCGCCGTCGTGGGATCGGGTCGGGGTTGTGAAGTACCCCACGCGACGGTCGTTCATCGACATGCAGTCCCGGCCGGACTTCCAGGAACTCCATGCGCACAAGGAGGCGGGGATGGCCCAGACCTTCGTCATCGGATGCCTCCCGATCGCTGCGCCCGCGTTGCCCGACGACGCACCGGACCTCGCCGACGTGCCGCATCCGTCGACCGGCGCCGACGGCCCGGTGGTGATGCTGCACGTGCTGCGATTCCACGACGGCCGAGAAGGCACGATGGAGACCTACCAGCAGTTTGCGGGTTCGGTGGCGGTGCCGCACGGCGTGCGGATCGCGGGGTGGTTCGATGCGGAAGGCACGATCATGGGCGACGGCCGCACGTGGGATCAGCTGCGGTTCAACGCATTCCCGAGCAAGGCGGCGTTCATGGCCGTCGCCACCGACCCCGACCGACTCCGCATGCAGGCCGAGCATCGCGAGACCGCGATCGCCGACACGTACTCGCTGCTGCTGCGGCCGACGATCGACCGGATCGCCGCGTCGATCACATGACCGGGGTGCCGGTGGGGTGCTCGGCGGGCCAGACTCGGGCATGACCACCAACCCGATCCTCGAGGTCGACCGGTCCGCGGCGGGGGAGACGCGGCTGATCACGGCCGAACTCGCGCCCCTCGGTGACGGAGCGGTACGACTGCGGATCGACCAGTTCGCGATCACCGCCAACAACATCACCTACGCCTCGATCGGCGACATGCTCGGTTACTGGGACTTCTTCCCGACCGGCGACCCGCGCTGGGGTCGAGTGCCGGCGATGGGGTGGGGCGAGGTCGTGACGTCCGCGCATCCGGATGTGGAAGTCGGGAGTCGCTACTACGGCTGGTTCCCGATGGCGGGATATCTCGACGTCGATGTCAGCGTGACCGCCGACGGAATCCGCGACGACGGCACGCATCGCGCGGCGCACGCGTCCGTCTACCGCACTTACCTCGACACCCGGCGGGACCCGATGTACGACCCAGATGCGGAGGAACGACACGCCTTACTACGCGGCCTCTTCCTGACGGGATTCCTGGCCGACGAGTTCCTCGCCGATTCGGACTACTTCGGTGCGGAGTCGGTCGTGGTGCTCTCGGCGTCGGCCAAGACCGCGATCGGGTTTGCCCAACGGGCGGCGCCGCGCGGCCTCGGTGCCGTCGTCGGCGTCACCGCGCCCGCGAACGAGGAATTCGTGCGGTCGCTCGGGTGGTACGACGAAGTGGTCACGTACGACGCGCTCGAATCGCTCACCGCGTCGGGCACCGCAGTGGCGGTCGACATGTCGGGGAATGCCGCGGCGCTTGCGGCCGTCCATGAACACTTCGGCGACCGGCTCGCCTATTCGATGATCATCGGCAAGAGCCATCACGACGCGCCCGCAGCCGAGATCACGGCCGGACCCGCGCCGAGTTTCTTCTTCGCCCCCAGTGAAGTCGGCCGCCGGCAGGAGCAGTGGGGTCGGGAGGAGTTTCGGCGGAGGAGCACCGACGCGCTCCGGGCCTTCGTCGACGAGAGCGAACGGTGGCTCACGGTCGAGCGGTCGAACGGTCCGGAGGCGGCCGCGGCCACGTATCGCGCCGTGTTCGACGGTGTGGTCCCGCCGTCGATCGGTCGGATCGTCTCGCTGCACCCCTGAGCGCCGCTCGGACACTGTTCGTGCGTCTACGGTCCGGACCGTGGAGAAGTCCGACGTGACGGTCGTCAGCTGGAACGTGCTCGCCGCGCCGTGGGTGCACCCGAGCTTCTACCCGGCGGAGATGGATCCCCAGCTCCTCGATCGCGGTGCGCGTGCGGATCTCACCGGATCGATGCTGGCGTCGTTCGGCGCCGATGTGATGTGCCTCCAAGAGACCACGCCCCCGGATCTCGCGCGCATGCTCGAAAAGGGGTTCGAGGCTTACGAGGCGTATGCAGCGCCGAACGGACCGGAGCTGTGGTCGAACTGGTCCACGCCGGACGTGCCGTGGGAACCGAACGGAACCGCGATCGTGTGGCGGAGCGCCGCGTTCACCGATGTGGAGACCGGCGAAGTGATGATCTCGGACGACGGCAACGTTGCGACGACGTTTGGCGCGCGCCACGTCGAGAGCGGCGTGGCGATCCGGGTCATGAGCGTGCACCTCGACGCGGACGACCCGGCGCGCCGGCTCGTTCAGTTTCCGGTGGCGCTGGCGGCGTTCGGCGCGGCGACCAGTGGGTCCGCGGCGGGAATCCACCGTGGCATCGAGAGAGGCATCGATATTGTCGCCGGCGACTGCAACGAGGACATCGTGGGCACGGAACTGGGACGCATCGTCACGAGCCACGGATTTCGGGACGCGCTCGGCGACATCGGCAATTTCGATCCGACCCATCCCTACGCCCGGCCGAGCGACGATTTCGCATCGGTGGGGCGGATCGACCACATCTTGGTGCGGGGCGCAGTACCGCACCAGGGACGGGTGCTCGATTCGGACGTTTGGAACATCGAGATCCCGGGCAAGCGACTGGATGAGCATCTGGCGCGTACCGGGTCGGATCACCTGCCGGTGATCGTCACCGTCGGCTGCACATGACGGGAGCGAACGTGGCAGCCTTTCCGGCGATGACGATGATCAACCTCCCCTCCGATCTCGAGCCGGTAGTGGTCGAACTCCTGGATCGACACCTCGCCACTGCGAAGGAGTGGTTCCCGCACGAGATGGTGCCGTGGAGCCGGGGCCGAGACTTCACCGTGGACGACGGGTGGGATCCGGCCGAGGTGTCGGTCTCCGAAGCCGCGCGCGCCGCGCTGCTCGTCAACCTCCTCACCGAGGACAACCTCCCGTACTACTTCGCAACGTTGATGGGTGTGCGACCGTCAGGCCCGTGGGCGGAATGGACGCGTCGCTGGACCGCGGAAGAAGGACGCCACGCGATCGTGATCCGTGACTACCTCACGGTGACGCGCTCGATCGATCCGGTCGCGCTCGAGCGGGGTCGGATGCAGCAGGTCTCGACGGGCGCCTCGCCGGACTTCGACGCGGTGGCGGATGCACTCGTGTACACGACGTTGCAGGAACTCGCCACGCGGATCGCCCATCGCAATACCGGACAACTCCTCGACGATCCCGCCGGCCGCGCGGTGATGAGTCGCGTTGCTGCGGACGAGAACCTGCACCACCTCTTCTACCGGGACATCGCGACCGAGGCGGTGACGCGGCATCCGTCGGAGATGGTGATGGCGATGAACCGGGTGGTGCGGAACTTCGCGATGCCCGGCACCGGGATCGCAAACTTCACTCACCTCGCGCGCCTGATTGCCGATGCAGGGGTGTACGACTTCTCGGCGCACTACAACCAGATCCTCGTGCCGATCGTCCTGCAGCGTTGGGACGTCGAACACCTCGAAGGTCTGACCGCCGAAGCCGAGGCCGCGCGCGAGCAGTTGCTCGGCAACATCGAACGGATCGGCAAGGCCGCCGCGCGATCGGATCGCCGTCGCGAACGCGCGCTGCAGACCGCCAACTCCTGACGCGAGCCGGTCCGCTCACCGCCGCGGGTGCGTCCGAGATCAGATGCCGGTGACCGCGCGGATGTCGGGCGCGGTGCAGCCGTTGGCCAGACACGGCAGGCCGAGCACGCCCTCCCAGAGCGCAAGCGTCGACGCGTACCCGATACCCGGAGTTGGCAAGGGCCCCGGGAGTCCGCTCGGAGCGACGTACACGTTCGGGACCGGGGTGTCCTCGTCGTACCAGATCTCGATCAACACACGGCCGGCTTGGTAGTCCGGTGACGCGATCACGGGGCCGAGGTTCTGGCGCATCCACGCGTCGACGGTGGTGTTCGCACAGTCGTGCCCGTCGTTGCATTCGGTGGGAGTGATGAACGAGAAATCGGCGAGGTCGGTGGGGTCGAAGTCTGTGTACGGGCGGACCTCGTTGTTGCAGTACCAGCGGTCGGTCTCGCCCCAGAAGTAGAGCGCGGGGATGTGTTTGGCGGCGTTCCCGGCCGCGCTGCACGGGACCGTCGCCCCCTCCACGTAGTTGACGGCGGTCTTCCCTGCCACTCGCGCCTGGCGGAAGATGTTGTCGGTCTGTGAGTTGCACGTCGCGCTCGGAACGCAATCGGAGAGCACGGTGTGGGCGGTGTTGCCCTGGGCCTGGGACACGTACTGCGTGGCCGAGTTCTGCGCGGGGTTCGCCTCGGTCCAGTTCGCGAAGTGCGGGCAGGCGGCAGCGAGTGCGTGCGCGTAGGGCATGGCGGTCGGGCCGAAGCCGACGCCACCGGCCTGCGCCCACGTGCGGTTCTCGAACGAGAAGACCACAACCTTGTCGTAGCCGGTTGGCGCGGACTGTCCGGTGTTACAGGTGGGGCTGGCGACGGTGGGGCTGGCGCCGATCGTGGTGAGCTTCGTGAGCGACGCGGCCGCGCTCGGACTCGTGAGCGTGACGGCGAAGGTCTCGTTCGCTTCGGCGCCACCGTCGAGGAAGGTCCTCACCGCGAGGTTCGTCGCCGTCTTCGCGCCGGCGGCGAAGGTGAGGGGCGCGACGGTCCGGGTGTAGTCGGCCGGCGCGATCGCCGTCCGGTCCGAGGTCTGGGCCGACGCCGTGAGCGCAAACGCGTACCGCTGGATGAGCTTCGGAACGAATTGCGCAGTGGCGCCCTCGGCGACCGGGGGTGCCGCCATCGCGAACTTGGGCTTCTCGTCGTTTCGGATCTCGACGAACTCGGCGGCCGCGGCGATCGTCGCGCCCGACGGCGTGGAGAGACGCACCGAGAAGCGTTGGAAATCTTCGAGCTTGGTGTCGCCATTGACCGCAACCGTGATCGTCTGGGTGGTGGTGCCCGGCGCGAACGTGAGCGTGCCTGCGGCCGCGGTGTAATCGAGGTCTGCGGTCGTCGCAGTGCCGTTGGCGGTTGTGTAGTTCACGGTGACCGGGGTCGCGCTGATGCGATCCATCGTGGCGGTGAGCGTGACGCTCGTGCTCCCGGTGTTGCCCTCCACTTGGCCGATCACCGCGGTGGGTAGGCGAAGGACCGGCAACGTGGCCGCGCTCCCCACCGTTGCGTCGGTCACGACCGCGCCCCCTGCGAGCAGGATCGCCACCCCCGCACTGAGTGCGCGCCACCGTCGTTTGCTTGCCATCACGTCCCCCATCTGGATCGCTGCACCCAACCGCGGCCGAGGCTAAGCGGCTTCACGTGCGGCCACGGCCATACGACCGGACAGGGTGTGATCACCGGTTCGCGTCGTTGTCGAGCCACGTACCGACCACGATCGACATGAGCTCGGGTTGGGGACGAAAGCCGAGCGACCCGTACAGCGCCTGGGCGTCGTCGGTCTGGAGGGCGATGTGCTGGCCGGGCACGCACGCCATGAGTCGGCGCACCATTTCGGACGCAATGCCTTGGCGGCGGTGCGAACTCGCGGTCCACACGTCGAGCAGGTACGCGTTGCACACGCCGTCCGACAGCAGCCGGGCTATGCCGACGGTGCGGGTCTCGTCGAACGCGAAGATCGCGTGCTGCGAGTTCTCGAACGAGCACCGGAGCGCCGCGACCGACCGGCCGTTGTCGAAGTCGTCGGCAACGAGATCGGCCTTCGCCTGGTTCCAATCGACGACTGCTGTGGCCGATCCGAACGAGAGACTCATGTGGTCCACGATGACAGATCCACGCGCCGGCGGCTTTCGGCTGGTCGCAGACCTGGGGTGGCGGCTAGTCTCTCGGGCACGCCGCGGGGTGGAGCAGTCTGGTAGCTCGTCGGGCTCATAACCCGAAGGTCGTAGGTTCAAATCCTACCCCCGCCACCATTTGGAAGGCCCGGAATCGTTGAGGTTCCGGGTCTTCGTCGTTGCCGATATTTTGGGGCGTCTACCGGGTCGTCTACCGGCCGATGCGAGTGCGCGGCGGTGACCTGCGGTTTCGCGGGCGCGACTCGGTAGACGTCTACCGGCCGGCGTGCGCGACGAGTCCCGCGAACCGGGTCGCGGCTTCGGTGCTCATCCCTGGCAGGAGGTGTTGGTAGGTGTGCATTGTGAACGCCGGATGGGAGTGTCCGAGGCGTTCGGTGACGACCTTGATCGGCACGCCATGCGCGACGAGTAACGAGGTGTGGGTGTGGCGCAGATCGTGGAACCTGATCTTCGGCAACCCGGACCGGGCGACGATGCGCACGAAGAGCTGGCTGAGCGATTCTGGGTGGAGGAGGCGTCCCTTCGCGTTGCAGAACATCCAGTCATCCGGCCCTGTTGGTAGGTCGGCGATTTCGAGCCGCGCTCGCCATTCGTTGAGCACTGCGATCGTGGTCGGGTCGAGATCGATGCTGCGCCGACTCGATCGCGTCTTCGCCGCGAACTCGACGGGCGCGCCGGCCAGGCATTGGATCGTGCGGTGGACCGAGATGCGCGCCAAAGTGGCGTCGAGGTCGTGCCACACCAGGCCGACCAGCTCCCCGCGTCGCATGCCGGTATGGACCGCGAGATGTAACGCTGGGAAGAGGCGCTGACCCGACGCACCCCTGAGGAACACGGCTACTTCGTCGGTGTTCCAGACCCGTGCGACCACAGTCCCGCCGCCTCGACGCCGCGGAGAGTGCACGGTGAGCGCGACGTTGCGATCGACGAGGTCGCGTCGTATTGCGAGATCGAGCGCGTTGCGCACGACGAGGTGCGCCTCATGCACGGTCTTCGGCGCGAGCGGTCCTCCATGCTTGCTGCCGGCCGAGAGCAAGTGGTTGTAGAGGTCGTCGAGATGATTGGCGCGGAGGGAACGGAGCGAGACGTCGCCGAGACGGGGGAGTACGTAGCGGTCGACGATCCACGCGTATCGGTACGCAGTTGTTGCGCGCACCTGGCTCCGTTTGCGTGGGAGCCAGACCTCGGTCAGGAACCCGCCGAGCGACGCTGACGACGCGCGAACCTGCGACTGGGCGCGTTTCGTGTCGAGTCGCTGGACGACGGACTCCGCGTCGGCGCGCGTATCGCCGGCCAGTCGCCATCGTCTGCGTTCCTTCCCAGTGACGGGGTCGATACCGTCGTAGTCGACGACATAGAAACGGTTCTTGCGTTGCACGATGTAAGCCATGACGACGCCATCGACGATGAAGGCGCCAACCCGAAGAGTCGAGTTCGCGCCGCTGAGCGGGCACACTCGTGACATGAAGGACGAATGGACGCGGGACGAGATCGAGGCATTGGCCGACCCGCGGTCGTTCCAGCGGGGTTCGGGATATCAGCGTGATGGCCGAGTCGAGATCACGAAGCGCTCCGCCGGTCGCGTCGACGCGGTTGTCCGCGGGACGATTCCGTACTCGGTGGAGCTACGCCGCGACCCCCGAATGTGGTCGTGCACGTGCCCGGTCGGGGAGGACGGCGTCTTCTGCAAGCACTGCGTGGCGGTCGCTCTCGACGTCGCAGTACCGGCGCCAACCTCGCGGAGTTCCCGGCGCGCCACGCCGGTCGACGAAGACATCGACATACGGTCGTTTGTGACGAGTCTCGATCATGAGGCGTTGGTCGAGTTGGCCATGGAGCAAACGGACGCTGACTGGCAGCTCCGCGAACGACTCCGCGCGCAAGCGATCGCAGCCGCGGGTGGCACCGTCAACATCCGTGAGTGGAAGCTGAGGATCGACGCGGCGTTCGGTGGACGCCGCTTCGTTCCATATGCCGAGGCGGGTTCGTGGGCACATGAGGTCTGCGACGTCATCGACGCGCTCGACGACATGCGCGCCGCTGGCCACGCGGCTGCGGTCGTCCTGCTCGTCGAACACGCCAACCGTCGTGCGGACGAGGCCGTGCAACACGTCGACGACAGCGACGGCTGGCTGACGGACATCTCCGAGCGGCTCGCGCAGGTGCACCTCCGGGCCTGTTTGGAATCACAACCCGAACCTGTCGCGCTCGCGCAGCGCCTCGCCGATTTCGAACTGAGAGGTGAGCTCGACACGTTCCGCCGCGCCGCGGCGACCTACGCGCACGTCCTTGGACCGACCGGCCTCGCCGAGTACCGGCGGATCGTCGAGCCCAAGTGGCGCGCCGCGCGCACGAGCAAGGATCCCTACTCGCACGTCGCATTTGCATCGACCCAGGCCATGATCGGCATCGCTCAAGGCGTGGAAGATCCCGACGAACTCATCGCCATCCGAGTCGGTGATCTGCGCTCGCCCTACGACTACCTCGAGATCGCCGAGGCGCTCCTCGCCGCGGATCGTCAAGACGACGCGCTCACTTGGGCCTGCCGCGGACTCGAAGCGTTCGCGGACCGACAGTGGCAGACACCGCCGCTGCGTGAGTTCGCCGCCGGCCAACTCCGCGCCGGCGGTGACCGGGCGGGAGCGGAGGCACTCTGGTGGGAGGCATTTGAACGTCACCCGTCGATCGACGGCTACCGCAAGCTCCTCGCCGAGAGCGCCGATACCGAGGCGCGCCGACAGCAGGCGATCGACATTCTTCGCCAGCGCTTCGTCGGCGCGGATACCGAGGCACGAACCCGAAATCCGCTACTGGAACGCGCGCCGGCGACGACGCTGGTAGAGATCCTGTTGTACGAGGGCCGCGCCGACGACGCGTGGGACGTCGCCAGCACGCACGGCTGCGACGACCGAATCTGGATGACCCTCGCTCGCGCCCGCGAAGCCGATCACCCGCTCGACGTCATCCCGATCTACGCACGCGCAGCCGTCGCGCAGATCGATACCAAAAAGAACGGCGGTTACCGCACCGCGGTCGAGCTCCTCGCTCGTATCCGCACGCTCGCAACCAACGCCGACGTACCTCAACGCTTCACCGACCTGCTGACGACCGTCACTACTGACCACGCGCGGAAGCGAAACCTGATGGCGCTGATCGACAAGAAGGGTTGGAGGTAGAGCGCTGCGCCGCCGCTCGAGTTACGGATGTATGAGCCTTGACTCATAATGAGTTATCGGTCATAATCTGTCGGTGTGGGAGATCGAGGTCACCGACGAGTTCCTGGACTGGTGGCGACGACGGCTCGACCACACTCAGCGAGAGGCGCTGACCCAGCGCATCGATCTGCTCGCAGAGCGCGGGCCGGATCTCGGCCGGCCTGTCGTCGAGCGGATCCACGCGTCACGCCATCACAACATGAAGGAGCTGCGAGCCGCCCAGGGTGGAGCGCTGCGGGTCCTCTTCATGTTCGACCCGCGGCGAACCGCGATTGTCCTGCTTGGCGGCGACAAGACCGGCGAGTGGAGCTCCTGGTACGAGACGGCGATCCCGACGGCTGATGATCTCTACGACGCGTATCTCATCGAACTGCGAAACGAAGGATTGATCTGATGGCACGAACCAAGTGGTCTGAACTCCGCAAGGAAACCCTCGCCCGGCCGGGAGCGGCCGAACGCATTGCGCGAGCGAAGGCGGAAACACTCGAAGAGATCCGTCTCTATGAACTTCGGCATCGTGAGGCCGTGAGCCAAGCAACACTGGCCGGGCGACTCGACGTGACCCAGGGCGCGATCTCGAAACTGGAACACTCCGAAGACGTGCGAGTATCGACGTTGCGCCAGTACCTCGAAGCGCTTGGCGCGCGCCTCGAACTCGTCGCCGTCTTCGAAGACGAACATCAACGCGTCCCGATCCATCTCGGCAAGGAAACCGTCGCCTGAACCGCGACGGATCACGCGGGCCAGTAGAGGGGCGAACATGAGCGACCGAGAGTTCACCGACATCACTGCCGACGTCGATGCGCTCCTTGCCGATCCGTCGCACGCGCCGGCGGTCGCGTCGGCGCGGGAATCACTCGCGAGGTCAGATCGGGAGTGGGCGAACGTCTTGTCCGCAGCACCAGCGCCGATCGTCGAGCCGCATCGCGACTTCTAACGCGATTTCTAACGGAAGCGCTGGTACGGGATGGGACTCGCTGGTAAAGGACGGGACGACGACCGTCGAAAACTGAGACCAGATGGGCTTGGTTGGCACTCGACGTCACGAGAAGGACGGAGGCTCGGTCGCTCATAACCCGAAGGTCGTAGGTTCAAATCCTACCCCCGCCACCAACGAAACGGCGCGAAAGTGCTGGTCAGAGGCCCTCACTCCGGTGAGGGCCTCTTGCCGTTCGGGGTCCTGCAGCGCGACTTCTAACGCAATTTCTAACGCCCCCTGCAGCGACACTTCTAACGCCCACCCCGACGTGCTGTTCACCCCGTCCCATCGAGTGCCATCCCGTGTCGTCGAGTCCCTTCCTGCCCCGGGTCCGGCACGTCGGCGGGGAAACACGTCGGGCACAGAACCCGAAGGTCAGCCCTCATCGCTGAAGGCCTCGGGCCTTGGGGTGCGGAGGTACCCGAGCCCGGTGCGCTGCCTATCCGTACAGTTCGGTCATGGACCCCACTACCCCTGACCTCGAGGTGCCGACGCGCGATGAACTGCTCGCAGCGCAGTCCTGGGAGTCCGTTGATCGGGTCAAGGACGACCCCGGGACCTCGGCGTTCAAGGCCGCCGCGCGGCTGCACCAGGCCCGCTGGCGCGCCGCACGCGGCTACCCGATTGGTACGCAGCCGCTCAACTCGCAGCGCAAGACGAAGAACAAGAAGACGGGTGAGGAGAAGACGCCACGTGCCGTCGGGAGCAACGTGGAGCTTGAGTACGCGAGGCAACACCTCGTGAACTTCCTTGGCGAGGGAGTTCGCCAAGCAGTCACCGATCGCCTCGGCAAGGGACAACGACAACGACACGAGATGCTCAACGACGAGCGGCTTTACGCCAGCCTGCTCTCGTCGATGCCGATGTGCTTCAACCTCTTCGGCGGTCTCGGATCCCTGGAGCAGATCACCAACGCGGTGAAAAGCTGGTGGCCGGATGTCCCGGGATCCGTCACCGAGGTGATCTTCGAGTGGTCGCCCGGCCGTCTCGACCCGCAGTACCTGGGAAACCGTTCAGCGTTCGACGTGGCCTTCCTTCTCGACTTGGGGGGTGGCAGGCGCGGGGTCATTGGAGTTGAGACGAAGTATCACGAGCACGCAGTACCCGTGGCCATCAAACCTGAGCGTGTTGCCCGCTACCGCGAGGTGGCTGAGGCCAGTGGCGTGTTCGACGACGCGACGATCGGATCGTTGCTCGCCGGACCGCACACCGAGCCGCCGAGTGTCGCTGATCCGCGTTCGCAGATCTGGCTCGATCACCTATTGGCGCTGTCCATGCTTCAGCATCCAAGCGCCGGTTGGGAGTTCGCACGCTTCGTCATCGTTTACCCGGATGCGAACCCGTCGTGGTCGACTCTCGCGGGTGAGTACCAAGCGCTTGTTGGCCTCGGCGAGCCAACCTTCGGCACGGCGAGCTTCGACCAGCTTCTCGCGGCCGGCGTTTATACCTCCGAACAGAGCGCAGCGCTTGTCGAGCGTTACAGATGCTGGACTCCAGTCGCCTGATTGCCGCGTGGCGCGAGTGACCGCGTCAAACCAATGGGCGAAGCGAACTCGTCAGCTCGCTCTCCAGTCTGACGCTGAGAGTGCAGCTCGCGTGCCCTCAATGAACTTTGATCGCCAGTTCCCGAGTGGAAACGGAAGAGGCTGTTCGTGGAGCACGTTGATGCCGGCGTCTTTCAGCGGTCTGGCCACGGCGGTGAACACCGGCCCCTTGCAGATGATGACGCCGACTGATGGATTCGCGGCCTTGCACTTCTTGATCAACTCGGGAACTGACGCCGAGATGAGTGCCTTGCGTTCACGGCTGGAGAGGGCGTTCACGGGGACGTCGACCGCGTCGACCAGCCAGACACCGTCGGATCGCATTCGATCCAGCACCGCTGGCTTGTCGCGCTCGTTGAACGCCGGCTCTTGGCCATAGAGCGCGAGAGCGACGGAGCGGTACAGGTTGTCAGCCGTGAGTTCGGGCGCGTAGAAGAAGCGAAGGGCGCCACCGCGCGGATCCGGCGGTGACTCGGCGACGAGCAGAAGCCGTACGCGGTCGGGTCGGTAGGTGTCTCGGAGTTCGTCGTACCAGGTGCTCATCGAGTCACTCTCTCCTACCTTTACGCCGCAGGCTCCGTGCAGCAGGCGGTTCAAGACTCCACATACGGGTTGGATCGTGGCAGACGTCGATTCGTGGTCCACTCGAGAAGCTTGTACGGGTGCGGCACGAACGAGAACTCGCGCAGCCGCCCGTAGCTGGGAAGGTCTTCACCGTTCAACTCCGCGCGCCGCACCATGCTGACCACGACATCGGCGATCCTGACCTCGGGTGTCGCCTGGCTGTCCCTGAACTCGACGATCTCCTTGAAAGCTGGCTTGAGATTGAAGCCGCCACCGCGCGCCGCCCCCACGAACGTGCTCAGGAACGGATGGTCGTCGTCCCACTGGTTTGAGAAGGGCATCGGTCGATCTTGCGTGGAGCCAATGAAGATGTTCCGGAGGATGTCGCGCCACGCCGTCAGGTCGTCCTGCTTGGCGTAGCCACGATCGATCAGGATCGAGAGCAGGCCAGTTCTGTGTCGAAGCCGTCAGCGATGCTCCGACCCAGCGACCACTCGAGGAGTTCCGGCAGGATGCTGCCGAGCGTGAGGAGTTTGAGAAAGGGGATCGGTGCGAGCCCGCGGATCCAGTCGCCCAGCTGGCGCACCGAGGTCGCCCCCTTGCGCTTCCTGGCGTCGTCGCTCTGGCCCATTGTGTCTGCCCACTCGTTGTAGCCCGATGCGAAGAGACTTCGTTGGAGGTCCATGGCTGCCGCGCTCGCGGGCGTGTGGTCCACTGCGAAAGCCAAGTAGCCGACTGAAGTTCCGTTGGCGTTGTAGAGAACTTCGTTGCAGAACTCGCGCGCGAACCTGTCGGGCACGACGTGTCCCTTGAGTTCGTTGTTGAGAGCCAGGCTTCGCCGGACTCGGCGCTCCCAATCCCTGTGTGCGGTCACCACGCGGTCGCGTTCAGAGGGCCGGATGAAGATCGCGGCAAAGAAGCCACGAGTCCCCGCTCGGAAGTCTCCCGACTCGTCGACGCCGACGATCACGACGGAGCGTGAACGCGCCGCACTTCTCGATGATTACGCGGCGTCATCGAGCCGTGCGATCTCGTCGGTGAAGCGCTCGAGCACCTGGTCGTCGACCGTAATGATCAAGGCCATCTCGATCTTGAGCGGCTCGGATGCTTGCTCGGCGTCCTCGAGCAGGCGCGGAAGCTGCTCGCCGAAGTCGATCCAGCGCTCGATGTACTCCTCGAGTTGCTGGTTTGGCAGGTCGAGAAGCTCTGCATGAGCTGCGAACAGCATTGTGAGGTCATCAGGTGTGCTGGTTGCGCGTGCTCGCCGAGTCCAACGCTGGAAGTGATCTCGTTTCAAGATCAGCTTCTCTGCCAATAGAACGATGCGTTCCGCGTCGCCGGGTTCGCCGGGTGCTCCGAATGCGTTGAGGACCTCGTCGGCGCCGAGCACGCTCTCGATGTCGCCAACGATCGCGATCGCCTCCTGATTGTCACGTTGCAGCCGATCGATGGCCTTGCGCCGACTGCGGAGCTTGTCGAACGCCCGTCCGGTGTTGTCTGGCGCGGACTGGCCCTGCACCAGTGCCGCCTCGCCGGACTCGAGGCGAGCGGCGAAGAGTAGGTACTCCCACCCAGGCGGCTGCTCAGTGGCGATTCGATCAAGGTGTGCCTCTGTCGTGACGGACGTCGCAAGGGCATTGGAACGCCGTCTTTTGATGTGCTCGATCACTCGATCGATCTCGGTTCGACTCGAAGGCCGCGCCAGCATCAAGTGCCACGGCGAGTTTGCCGCTCGCAGAACAGCGCGCAGACGCAGTCCGACAGTGAGGAGCACTCGTCGTCGCGCGTATCGGTACAACGCAGTGTCACCGTTGAGGATCCAACGCAGCTCAGCGCGCAGGCCGTCGAGGTTGCCATAGACGGCGATCCCGTACACGAACGGCAGGAACGTGATCGTGAGTAGAACAGGAATGGCGAATGCACGCGCGGTGTCGATCGTCGCGAACCCGGCTGGAGCGCCCGTAACGCTCGTGACAGTCCGCAGCATCAAGCCGAGCCCTACGAACGCGAGCACGCCATTCAGGACCGTCGAGACGGGGGCAAGCTCGGCTCGAGCAGCGGAAACGGCGAGAAGCGCGCCGAGCAACACCAAGAACGGAACCAGGATCAGTTCGGCAGGCAGCGGCAACGGCTTGAGGTCCACGAAGAACTCGAGGATGACCGCGCCGGCGAGCGTGCGCAGGGCAGTTCGGCGAAAGAAATGCGGATCGGTACGTGCTCGGTCGTATACGACGAAAAACAGGACCAGGCCGGTTCCAATGAGCCAGAACGCAGTGTCGGCGAGCAGGTTGGGAGTCCAGATCCCGACGGACCGCAGCGCCGTGACGACGGTGGCGACATAGAGAAGCAGACCCGCGAGCGGTATGGCGATTCTGGGAACGCACGCGGCCTTGATCACCGCGAACATCGACGATCGGATCTCGCGCTTCGTCAAGCAAAGTGCCAGCGCGACGGTGGCCCAGAAGACGATCGAGAACTTGCGGTTGTCGAGGATCACAGCTGCCAGCGCATGAGTTGCTCCGAGTGGTGCACTTTCGAGAGACATCAATGTAACTTCGAACGGGCGTTCGTTCCAGGGGAGTTTCGCTCCGTCCGAAGCCTGGGCTGCCTCGTGATAGATCAGGTTGGACTTATATTAGTCGAGACTTATGGTAGGGTGCCGCGTGCGGATCGAAGCAAGCCGGGATTTCAGCAGTTGGTTATCGCAGATCCAACAGGAGGACGGTCCGGCACGGCCCCAGACATTGGCGCTGCTCGGGTACCTGCGCGACATACCCGAACGCCCGCAAGAGGAGACGGCGACGCTCAAGCGAGTGCGACAGGCGAAACGGCACGAGATCTGGCGGCTAGCGCATCCGTTCGATCCGGAGGTGGCGATCCGGATCCTGTGTTGGTTCCCGAACCCGGGGACGGCGGTGGTGGCATTGGTAGGTGGTGACAAGGTGAGGATCGGAGATGTCTGGTACGACTCGGCGACGCCACGAGCCGAGGCTGCAGTCGACCAGTGGCAACGAGAGCATCCGGAGGAGCAGTCATGAGCGATCGAGAGTTCCACGACATCACCGCCGAGGTCGACGCGCTCCTTGCCGACCCGAAGCACGCGCCCGCGGTGTCCGCAGCGCGCGAGGCGCTTGCAGAAGCAGATCGTGAATACGCGATGGGGCTCGCTACGTTGCGGCAAGCGGTCGGGCTTACTCAGGTGGAGCTTGCCAAACGTCTTGACGTGACGCAGGGGAACATCGCACAGATCGAGAAGCGAGGCGACCTTCTCTTGTCGACGCTCGCTTCCTACCTCCACGCCGTCGGTGGTGATGTGCGGATCGTCGTGCAATTCCCGGGTGGCCATGCGATTGAAGTCGGGCTCGATGCCCTCGCCGAGCCGAGTAGTAAGCGCGAACTTGCCGCATCGCCATGACGACGCGAGCTTTGCTCTGCATCGCGACTTCTAACGCGACTTCTAACGGGATCCTTGGTACGGGCTGGAGCTCATTGCTACTGGATGGGACGACGACCGCCGAAATGTGAGACGGGATGGGCTTGCTTGGCACTCGACGTCGCTGGAAGGACGGAGGCTCGGTCGCTCATAACCCGAAGGTCGTAGGTTCAAATCCTACCCCCGCCACCATGTCATCTCTCAGGAGATGGGAAACGCTCTGAACCCTCAACTGGGTTCGGGGCGTTTCTTTTTGGGTCGGGTGGGCCTTTGGGTGCGCCGGTGGGTTGGTAGTCGCGGTTGGTGTCGATGGTGAGTTCTCGGAGGAGTTCTCCGGTGGCGGTGTCGACGACGCGGACGTGGAGGTCTTCGACGAGGAGGATGACGTGGGTTCGGGCGTGGGTTCGTCCGATGCCGATGTGACGGAGCCGGCCGTTGACGCGCAGGGTGACGACGCCGGTGGTGTCGATGCGGTCGTGGCGGACGCGGTAGTGCGGGTCGTCGCCTCCGGTCGGGGTGGCTTTCGGCCGTTCGGTGTATGCGACGGCGGGCGAGTGATCGGTGGGGTCGCTGCTGGTTGTAGATCACGACGAACTGGTCGAGGAGCGTCTGCAGTTCGTGGATCGTCTCGGGTTGGGGTTGGGACCGGAGCCACTTCTTGAGGGTCTGTTGGAAGCGTTCGACTTTCCCGCAGGTGGTGGGATGGTTCGGTCGACTGTTCTTCTGGGTGATGCCGAGCTGGGCGAGTTCGGTCTCGAAGCTGTTGCGGCCACCGCGTCCGCCGGCGTAGCGGGCGGTGAAGACCATCCCGTTATCCGTCAATGTTGATGCGGGTATCCGTGTTCGGCGCCCGCGGCCCGGAACGCGTTGAGCACGATCGGTCCGGTCACGCGACGGTGCGCGGTGACACGCAGCGCGTAGCGGGAGTGGTCGTCGAGCCAGGAGAGGATCTCGGTGTCGGTCTCGTCGGCGAGGGGGTAGTGGGTGAAGTCGGATTACGAACACTCGTTGGGTTGGTCGGCTTCGAAGCGGATGTAGGAGGACCGAGGCCGTTTCTTCGGTTCGGGGGTGACGAGCCCGGCGCGGACGAGGTGGCGGTAGATCGTTGCCGGGTGCACACGAATCTTGTGGTGATGTTCGAGATGCCAGCGGATCGTGTCGGCGCCGGCATCGAGTCCCGCCGCTGCGAGTTGTTCGCGGATCGACACGATGAGCGCAACGGTCGGCGGCGACCGGTGATCAGTTCGCGCCGCGGTACGCGACCGAGCGGCTCGCGATCCTTGACGGTGACGTCGGTCGGGTCGTGGAGCTGCTCGGCGGTGATCTGTCCGCCCCACATCAATTCATCCGGGTGACCGAGGCGATGTTGGAGCTCGACCGTTCCGATGACGCGCTGGCGTGGGCGCGGCGTGGGATCGCAGAGACGAGCGGCTGGCAGGTCGGGAAGCTGTATGAACTCGCGGCTGGCATCCTCGCCGACCGGGGCGAACGCACCTGGGTACTGGATCTGCGGAGAGAGCAGCATGAGCGGATGCCCAGCGCATCGACGTATGCACTACTGCAGGCTGCGGCGAGGGAGGTCGATGGCTGGGAGGCGGAGCGGGCCGCCGCGCGGTCGGTGCTCGCCGCGAGTGACCGCGGCGGGCTCGTCGATGCGTTGCTCGCGGACGGCGATACCGACCGGGCGTGGTCGGTCGCGACGTCGGGTGAGTGGGACCCAGGGGAGCAGCGTTGGCAACGTCTTGCCGAGTTGCGGGAGCCAAAGGATCCAATCGCCGCGACGACCGTCTATCTGCGCCTCGTTGATGGTGCCCTGCTCACCGCGGATCGTCGCGCCTACCGAGTCGCCATCCGGCAACTCAAAGCCGCGCGCCGTGCGGCCGGCGCCGCGGACCGAACCGAGGAGTTCGCCGACCACGTCCGCGCGCTGCGGGAACAGCACCGTCGCCGACCGAGCTTGATCGACATGCTCGACAAGGCCGGACTGTGATGAACCTCACCGGCCTCGGCCCAGCCCACAGCGGCGCGGGACTCAGCTCGGTAGTCCGTACACAAACAGGGCCTGGCCGTTGACTCGCGGCGAGGTCGAGACCATCGCGATGCGGCCGTTGGCAACGGCGAGCCCTTGCGCGTTCGGGCCGGTCGCGATTGAGAGCAGCGGGGTGCAGACAGCGGGTGTTCCAGCGGCGCAGTTGGTCCCGTCGAGGTCGTAGGCCATCAGCCGGCCGGAGCGCCGCCCGCCTCGATCACGGTGACGAACCTCTTCATCGCGAGCGGCAATGCGTGGGTCTCGATCAACCGGGTGCAGCCCTGCGCGGGCGGGGCGGGGAACCCGATCCCCGCGGCGATCTGGCAGCAAGCCTGCGCGTCGAACTAGACGCACGTCGACTGTTCCCACATCACGCCACCAGCTCCACCTCAGCGTGTGTCAGGGCGAGGTGGGTGCGGACCGCACGATCGTGCGGGTTCCGTGGTGACCTTCAGCTGAATACCAGGTTGACACCTATTCCCCGCACAATCGTGCGGAATATGGGTAGTCAACCGGTGCCTGAGCCGCTATTCTGTCTGTATCCGCTCGATCGTGCGGTCCAACGCCGACGAGGTGTCGGCGAGTCACTCCGAGCACAGCAAGGAGAGGAAAGCCCGATGCCCGGAGACAACCAGCGAGATCCGCGGCTTGAGTCGCTCGCCGCCGCCGCTCGGACCCGTCGGCGTGCACTCAAGCTCCGCCAGCGTGAGGTTGCCGACCTCGCTGGCTGCTCGGAGCGGTTCGTGTACACCCTCGAGCGGGCCAAGGGATCGCTGCGCCTCGACAAAGTGCTCGACGTACTCGGTGTGCTCGGCCTCGGCCTCGAGGTCGGAGTCGGCACCGCCGGAATCGCGGCGCGCGAAGTCGGGCCGGGCACGACGGGTGGCGACGCTGCCGAACCCGATCGCTCGCGGTGAGTCCAGCATCGCCCGAGGAGTTGCGCTTCGTCGGCGCCGCGTCGGTCTTCAAGGCCGGGCGTCTCGTGGGGCGGCTCGTGCGCGAACCCGCCGGCGTGCGGTTCGAATATCTCGAGGACTACCTCGCGGATCCGAACGCGCGGCCAGTGGCCACAACACTTCCCATCGCCGCCGAGCCGGTACGGACCGGCGCGGCGGGCGCGGTCCCCGCGTTCTTCGCCGGCCTCCTGCCCGAGGGTCGCCGGTTGAGCGCGTTGCGGCGGGCGGTCAAGACGTCGGCCGACGACGACCTCACGCTGCTCCTCGCCGTCGGCTCCGACACGATCGGCGACGTGCAGGTGGTGCCCGACGGTGAGCTTCCCGACGCGACGCCCGGCGCGGTCACCGTCGACGAATGGTCGGAGCTCAGCTTCGACGCGTTGTATGCCGAGATGACCGGCGACCGGCTGGACCCGAAGCGTGCTGCGATTCCCGGGGTGCAGGCCAAGGCGTCGGCCCGGATGATCTCGCTCCCGGTCGCGCGTGCCCACGAGCGATACCTGCTCAAGTTGGATCCGCCCGAGTTTCCGCACCTCGTCGACAACGAGGCGTTCTTCCTCGCCGCGGCACGAGCCTCGGGTCTGGCGGCCGCCGACGCGGAGATCGTCGTCGACGGGAGTGGCCGCCGCGGCCTGCTGGTCCGCCGCTTCGATCGCATCGCCGCCAAGGGCACCAACTCGACCGCGATGCTCGCGCAGGAGGACGCATGCCAGTTGCTCGGTCGGTATCCGGCGGACAAGTACAACCTCAGTGCAGCCGAGATCGTGGGTGGCCTGGCCGCGGTGACCTCCGCTCCGGTTGTCGCGGCCCGCGACGTGATTCGTCAGCTCGCCTTCGCGTACCTCACGTGCAATGGCGACGCCCACGCGAAGAACTTCTCTGTGCTGTGCGACGCAACGGGAGAATGGCGCGTGAGTCCGGCGTACGACCTGCCCTCATCACACCTCTACGGCGACCACACCACCGCGCTGTCCATCGGCGGCAAGACCGATGAACGGATCGGCCGGTCCGACTTCGTCACGCTCGGAGAATCGGTTGCCGTCCGGGCGCGCGCCACCGAGCGGATGCTCTCGGACCTCGTCGAGCGCGCCGACGATTGGTTGCCGGGCATCGACGACTTGCCGTTCGATGCCCGCACGCTCCACAAGCTGCGCCGCGCGATCGAGTACCGACGAGAGCGTCTTCGCTGACTGCGCGAGCAGATTCAGACCGGTGACGGACGTTGACAGCTCTCGCGGGTCCGTGTAGTTTCCTAGATGGTTAATTATCCATTCGGTAAACCACGCGTTGGGACCCCATGACCCTCACGATCGACGAGGACCGGCTCAGCGAGACCTTTGGCGCACTCGCCAACTCGACCCGGCGCGCAATCCTGGCCCGTCTCGTGGACGGTGCTGCGAGCGTCAACGAGCTGGCAGAACCGTTCGCTCTGACGCTGCCGGCGATCTCGAAGCACATCAAGGTGCTCGAACGCGCGGGATTGGTCGTGCGCGGCCAGCGCGCTCAGTACCGACCATGCGCCCTCGATGCTGGCCCGCTCCAGGAGGTCTCCTCCTGGGCCGAGCAGTACCGGCCGGTCTGGGAAGCGCGCTTCGACCGGATGGACGAGTACCTCAAGCAACTCCAAACGCGACGACAGACAGGTGAGGACAATGGCTGAAGGCACCGGATCGCAAGACGCGGTAGTGATCGAGCGCACTCTCGACGCACCAACCGACCTCATCTGGCGGATGTGGACCGAGCCCGAACATTTCAGCGCGTGGTACGGCCCCACCGGTGCATCGATTCCCGTCGCGAAGATGGATGTGCGCGTCGGTGGCACCCGTCTGGTGTGTATGGAGATGCAAACCCCCAACGGCACGATGCAGATGTGGTTCACCGGCGAGTACCTCGAAGTTGTCGAGCACCGGCGCCTCGTCTACACCGAGTCCATGTGCGACGAGAACGCCAACATCCTGTCGCCCGCAGACATGGGCATGCCCGAAGGGCATCCCACGACCACCGAGATCATCGTCGAACTCGAGGACCTCGGTGGTCACACGTTGATGACCATGACCCATGTCGGCATTCCCGAGGGCTCCCCGGGTGCGGCAGGCTGGACGATGGCATTCGACAAGCTTGCGGTCTACGTCGACGCGCAGCGCCACGAGGCGAGCGACCGGTCTTGACGTAGTTTGTGCGGCACCCAAGCGCGTGATCGGAGTCGCAAGTGACCGTCGACGTCAAGACCACGATCACAATCGGACGGCCAGTCGAGACGGTGGCGACCTACGCCCTAGACCCGTCGAACGCGCCCGACTGGTACGACAACATCCAGTCGGTGGAGTGGGAGACGACCCCGCCGGCCACGGTGGGTTCCAAGGTCGCGTTCGTCGCGAAGTTCCTCGGCCGCCGCCTCGCGTACACGTATGAGTTCGTCGAACTCACCCCGAACGAGCGACTGGTCATGCGCACTTCCGAGGGACCGTTCCCGATGGAGACCACCGTACGCCTGGTCTTCGACGAGCGACGGCGGGACACGTATGACGTTGCGGAACCGGGGCGAGCCGACGGGGTTCTCGAAGCTGGCCGCACCGTTCATGGCCGCGGCAATGTGACGAGCGAACCGCAAGGATCTCGAGCTCCTTCGATCAATCCTCGAGTCCGCGTGACGCGGCGACCGAGAACAGTCGCCACGATCCATCGATGCCCTTGAGTTCGTGTTCGCCGGCGTCGCTGAACGCGGTGGTTCCACCGAGCATCATGTCGTGGACCGTTGACGATGCCCAGAACTCTCCGTCCGCAGCACGCTGCTCAACTCGTGCCGCGAGGTTCACGGCAATGCCGGAGACGTCACCATCATCAAGAGGTCACGGAACGTGTTGAGGGGGCGCTGAAGTTCGGCGAGGTTTCCGGGCGCGGGTTGGGATCGGAGCCACTTCTTGAGGGTCTGTTGGAAGCGTTCGACTTTCCCGCAGGTGGTGGGATGGTTCGGCCTCGAAACCCCGTAGTCGCGGGCCACGTCGGCTTGGGACCGGCCCTCGATGATGACCGCGGTGATGATCAGACGTGGCTTCGACATCGCCGAGCATGCCGACGGAACCGTTTCCTATGTCTTGAGAGACCCGTTTCCTATGTCCTGACCCACAGCACTACCCCCGCCACCATTTGGAAGGCCGGGAATCGTTGAGGTTCCGGGCCTTCGTCGTTGTCGATGTTTTGGGTCGTCGACCGGGCCGCTACCGGCCGATGTGAGTGCGTCGCGGTGATCTGCGGTTCCGCGCGAGCGGCCCGGTAGACGTCCCGCGAAGATCGAGGTCGTCAACGTCGCGTCCCAAGCGCACCCTCGATAGCGCGCGAGCTTTTCCGCGTACGCCTCGGCCTCGGCGATCACGGGCAAGGTCGGGAGGTCGAATCCGTACGCGCGATGCACACGCAGAGCGACAAACGGGAGGCGCGCCGGTTCCAAACCGATGGCGCTTCGCCCGGAAACCGCCCGCTCGCTCAATGCGGTGCCCGTGGGGTTCAATTCCGATGGTGGCCGGCATCATTGACGAACCACATCTCTCAATATGCGAAACACCGGCGGCGGCACCGGCGAATCCCGAACCCGAACTCTCGCAGATGGGTATGGTCGACCCATGTCAATAACCCGCACGCGCGATCCGGCTGCGTCTACCTCGGTCGATCGGCCCGCCGACGACAAGATCGCCCGTTGGTCGCTGGGTGCACTCCGCATCCTCATGGGCCTGTTGTGGCTGCAGAACGTCGGTTGGAAACAGCCGCCGTTCACCACCAGCCGCGGCGTCGGTCGATACGTAGCCCTCGGAGTCTCGAACGAAGTGTTTGCTCCATACGCGTGGTTCTCGAAGCACGTTGTGCTTCAGAATCTCACCGCGTTCGGTTGGGGGGTCATGGTCGTTGAGTTGTGTCTGGCCGTGTTCTTGCTGCTCGGACTCGCTACGCGGTTTTGGGCACTGGTCGGTGCCGGGCAAGGCATCGTGATCACGCTCAGCGTGCTTCACGCGCCGCACGAGTGGGGCTGGGCCTACTGGATGTTGATCGGCATCCACCTCGTGCTGGCCGCCACCGCCGCCGGCCGGGTGGCCGGGCTCGACGGCACCCTCCGTCCAGTATGGCGAAGTCGTCATGGTCGGTTGTCTCGTCTGTTGCTGAGGTGCTCATGAGCTTCGACCGAATCCGCCGCGCACAACTCGTCGTCGCCCTGCTCGCCGCGGCCCTCGGCGTCTTCGTCATCTTCAACGCGGGATTCGCCTTCTCCGGCCCGGGTGAGCGCGGACTGCTCATGGGGGACAGCTACTTCATCGGATCGCTCTTCAGGCTCAACTCACTGGGCGGCGTGGCCCTCCTCCTTGCCGGTGGGTCCGGCGCGATCGGCGCGCAACGCAACCGAAGCGCACTGGTGTGGGTCGGCGCGACACTCGCTCTGGTCGCCGGCATCGTCGTCGGGGCCGGGATCGGTGACGCCGAGGTGCTGATCGGTACCGGGAATCCCTCGAATGCCGCCCTTTTGGCCACCGTCGCGTTGGGACTGGGGACGACCGCGTGGGCCCGGAATGCGATCCCCGAATCTGACCGCCCTCGCGGCCCTCGCGGTGCCGGGCCAACCTCCGCGGCAGCGAAGTACTGATCTGCTTCCTGGTACGTGAGCTCCCCGAGGTCGACGGCGCGCCGAGCGCGCCGAGAATTTCGAGTTTCGTAAGACGCTCGCAGTGGACGCGCTTCGCTCCTCAGCGCGAAAATCCGACATCCGTGACCACCGAACCCGACCCGAGCCCGCCGCACCCCGGGCCGGCAGAAAGTGGGACACCGTGCTCGATCTTGACGAACGTCTCCAACGCGCGCTTCCGACCATTGCCGAGGGGGCCGACACGGCCGACGCCGACTCCGCCTTTCCGGCCGAGTCGGTTGCGGCGCTGGCGCGCAACGGCCTGCTGGGGTTGACGCTGCCGACCGACGTGGGCGGGCTCGGTGGCACGCCGCTCGATCTGGTCGAGGCGGTCTCCGCAGTGGCGGCCGCGTGTGGATCGACGTCGATGATCTACCTGATGCATCTCGCCGCGGCCATGGTCACCGCTGCTGCGCCGCCGGCCGACGGCGCCGACGAGATGTTGGCGGGGTTCGCAGCCGGCTCGAGCCTGGGCACGCTCGCGTTCAGCGAGAAGGGCTCGCGGAGTCATTTCTGGGCGCCGATGTCACGGGCGGAGTCGACGGGCGCGGCAACGGTACGCATCGGAGCCGATAAGAGCTGGGTGACGTCGGCCTCACACGCCGACTTCTACATCGTCTCGTCGCAAGCCCCGGACGCCGAGGGCGCCACCGAGTCGGACCTGTATGCGGTGGATCGCAACGCCCCGGGGGTGTCCATCGCCGGTCGCTTCGAGGGTCTTGGACTGCGCGGGAACGACTCGGCGCCGGTTCGGCTCGACGTGGACGTTCCCGTGAGCGCTCGGCTCGGCGCGGCCAAGGCCGGCTTCGGCCTCATGATGCAGGTCGTCCTGCCGTGGTTCAGCCTCGGCAACTCGGCGGTCTCACTCGGCTTGGCCCATGCGGCGCTCGACCGTGCCGTCGGCCACGCCTCTGCGGCCCGATTCGAGCATCTCGACTCGAAGCTCGCGGACCTGCCCACGATCCGCGCCTACCTCGCCAAGAGCTGGACCGATCTCGCCGCGCACCGGGCGCTGCTGCGCGAAACCGCGGCACGGGTCGCGTCCCCTGACGAGGGAACGATCCTCGCAGTACTGGTGACGAAGGCCGGTTGCAACGAAGCCGCGCTGCGGATCACCGAGACCGCGCTCAGGGTCACCGGTGGCGCCGGATTCTCGAAGGAGGTCGGCATCGACCGCCCCTACCGCGACGCGCGCGCCGGGTTCGTCATGGCCCCCACCTCGGATGCGTTGTTTGATTTCGCCGGCCGTGCGATCTGCGGCATGGACCTGTTCTGATGCGGTTCTTACGACTGATGGGGACGACCAAATGACAACCGAGAACGACCTCCTCGTCGGCGCGGTGGCGTACACGGCCAACGTCGTGCCGATCTGGGAGGGCATCCGCGAGTACTTTCGGAACAGCGAATCGCCCATGGACTTCGTGCTCTTCTCCAACTACGAACGACAGGTCGAGGCACTCCTCGCCGGACACATCGACATCGCCTGGAACACGAACGTGGCATGGGTCCGGACCGTTCGCAGGTCGAACGGTGCGGCGCGTGCGCTCGCGATGCGGGACACCGATCTCGCCTTCCAGACCCTGTTCATCGGTCGCGCCGGTTCGGGCATCGACGGGATGGCGTCGCTCCGTGGGCGCCGCGTCGCGCTGGGGTCGCGTGACTCCGGCCAGGCGCGCATCCTGCCGTTGCACTTCATGGCCGAAGCGGGATTGGCCGAGACCGATGTGGAGCTGGTGATCTTCGATTCCGACGTCGGCAAGCACGGCGACACCGGCCGTTCCGATCTCGACGCGCTGCGGGCGGTGATCGACGAGGACGCCGACGTGGCCGCTGTGGGCATCAACACCTGGCAGGCGCTGCGAGCGGCAGGCGACGACGCAACCTCGGACCTCGAGGTCGTCTGGGAATCCGAGCGCTACAACCACTGCAACTTCACTGCCCTCCCATCGCTCGATGAGAAGCGCGCCGAGCGATGGGTGACGAAGCTGCTCGCGATGGACTGGGCCAATCCCGAGCACCGGCGCATCCTCGAGCTCGAGGGCCTGCGCCAATGGCGACCACCCGAACTCGCCGGTTACGACTCGCTGATCGCCGCGATGGACGCGCAGGGGATCTCGGACCACTGGTGAAAGGCTTGGGGTGAGTCTTCGCCTGACCATGCGGCTCGTCGAAGCAGTCAATGCAACGGCGGCGGGCAGCAGCGTCCTCGTCGATGTCGACGGTCCTTCGGATGTTGCGGTCGTCGAGCGGTGGACCGAGGCGACCGGCAACACGGTGCTCTGCGTGCACCCGGAAGCGGTCGAGATCTACCGCGGTCGTCTCGCCGACCCGATCGACGCGCTCCCGCCCGACCGGCGGCCGGGATACCGGTTGTGGATTTACACGAACTTCCACTGCAACCTCGCGTGCGACTACTGCTGCGTCGAGTCATCGCCGAACACGAGTCCGCGCCTGCTCGATGTGGATGGCTTTGCCAGTCTCGTCGACGAGGCGGTAGATGCCGGCGTCCGAGAGCTGTACGTCACCGGCGGTGAGCCCTTCATGCTCCTCGATCTCGACGTACGGCTTGCGCACGCGACCGCGGCACTCCCGACGACGGTGCTCACCAACGCAATGGTGTGGACCGGCGAGCGCCGTCGGCGCCTCGAGGACCTTCCCCGCCGCGGCCTTACTCTGCAAATCAGCCTCGACTCGGCCACTCCCGAGCTGCACGATCGCCACCGTGGAGCCGGGAGCTTCGACCGCGCGATGCGGGGAATCCGTCTCGCCATCGACCTCGGATTCCACGTGCGGGTCGCGGCGACGCTCGGCGCCGACGCGGGCTCGGCAGAGCTCGGGCTCCGGGACCTCTTCGACGAGCTCGGGTTGCGCGACGATCAGCGACTGATCCGACGGGTGGCCCGGCAAGGCGCAGCGAACGCAGGATTGACGGTGTCGCGCGCGTCCTTGATCCCCGAGGTGTGTGTCACCGCCGACGGTGTCTGGTGGCATCCTGTCGCCGCGATCGATCCGTCCATGCGGGTGCGAGAAGCGCGCGGGCCACTCGGAAACGTGATCGACGCGATCCGTAGCGAATACCGCGCGCACCGAATCACCGGCGACGTACTCGCCAGCACGTTCCCCTGCGCGTGAGCGTCGCGCCGGCGTCGGCCGAACAAAAGGCCGATCCACAAGTTCAGGTCATACCTCGTTAAGGATCTGGTCCGAGTCGAAGCCAGTGTTCGCCGCGAGCGGAATCGGCGACGCCCTCGTTCATGGCGATGCTCGACACGGCAGGTCTGCGATGAGTCGGAGGTGGGCCAGTAGCCGGCCCAGTAGTCGTAGGTGCCGCGACCGAGGAGCACGTCGTCCTGGGTGGCGATGACGCGGCCGACAAGGTCGAAGAGCTCGGGACCGTCGTCGAAGAACCAGTCACTGGGCTCCTGGGAGACCCCGTCGATTGAGCGCCAATGGGTGAGTACGACGTCGCGCATGATGTTTCCTTGCTCGGAGGTCGGTTCCGGATCAGATGGTTGGGGCTGACGCAGCGATGCCCAACGCCCGGTCCGCCGTCCGCCCGGTCAGCCGTCCGCCCGGTCAGCCGTTCGCGTCGCGGGCTAGTGCCGCGAAGGAAGCGAAGGCCTGGGCGCGGGCGTAGAGCTTGTAGAGCCGCAGGCTGTCGGCGATCCCACTGGAACAGGTCTTGTCGAAGGTGCGGTACGCCGCATCGTCGGAGAGCGCGGATTCTGCGGTCTCCGACCGCTGGGGGGTCAGTTGGTCGCGGATGCTCGTGATCGTCACGCGCCGCTGTGCGACGGTCCCGCGGCGCCAGTCCGCGCAATCCGCGAACTGAGCCGTCGAACCCGCCCGTACGAGGCCGATGCCCGTGCCGCGCTCTGCCCCGACTTTCTCTGGCGTGACGGTCGCCGGCGTGGCCTCCCCGCGGGTGGTCTCGTCGGGCGCGGCGCCGCAGCCGGCCAGCGTCGCCGCCGCGAGTAACAGCGCGGCCCGGCGGCGGGGCCCGACGGTCATCGACGGATCAGCTCGGCGACGCGTTTCCGCATTGCCTCTCTCTCGCTCGAGCCTGCGGCCGAACTGGCCGCGTCAGAACGGGCTGCGGCGGCGCTCGCCGCGGCGGCGCTTCCCGGACGCGCCGGCGTGGCCCACCAGTCGCAGTCGGTCGGCCCCGTGTCGGTATCTGGGCCATCGCTGCAGTCAGCCAGGTACACGAGCTTCGCGAGGTCGTCGTTCCCGACGCTCGTGGCGCAATCGGAGGGCAACACCTGCGGCGCGGGTCCGGGCAGGCGCCCCGCCGATCCGGGGCCGGTGACGCTGGCCGCGCTCCCGTCGACCCCGGTGTTGTCGAACCAGCAGTTCCCGGTGGTGACGCCGGCGAAGAACTCACCCCACCAGAAGTCGTTGCCGTTCGGCTTCTCCGGCCGGCCATCGTCGGGCGCGTGCTGGTTTTCGAACAGCCCGACCGACTTCGTGAAGCGGAATCCGTTCGGCGCCCGGCCGACGCTGTTAGCGAAGAACTGGTTGCCGCACGAGGTGGAGATCCCGCTCGCCGGCGCGGACGGACAGGTGATGCCGGGGAAGATGTCGCCCTCGGCACCGCCGCCGCTCACGAAGGCATCCGGAACCGAGAAGAGCATCGCGCCGTCGCGCCAGTTGTCGAATATCCAGTTGTGGTGCACGCGCGCATCGTTCATCCCGGCGTACAGAATGCCGGTCCCGACCGGCACACCCACGAGGGGATCGACGGGTGGATCATCGACGAACAGGTTGAGGTTGTTGGAGTAGATCAGGTTGTGGTCGATCTCGGAACTGTCGCTCGGGTAGCCCGGATGTCCCGAAGCCGACACGGTGTCGCTGGATATCCCGGTCATGTTGCCGTAGATGTGGTTGCCGGTGATCCGCACCGCGTTGCCCATGGAACCCGAGTAGCCCAGCGCGGAGCCGTGCAGGTCGCAGTTGGTGATCACCGTGTTCTTGCGCGGCGCATCCGGGTAGAAGCTCGTCGCCTGCGAGCCGGTCTCGGGCGTTGCACCCGGGTAGACCGCGGCGTCACCCGAGCCGAACCCCTCGCAGTTCTGGATCACGTTGTGATCGGAGGTGAAGCTGAGGTGCCCGTAATCCCGGTTCCAGAAGAACTTCGTGCGGTCGAGCAGCACGCCGTCGGTCTCCGCGCTGTAGAAGCCGTGCTCGCGCGCTCCGCGCACCAGGAAGTTGCGGCCGACGAAACCGTCGGCGCGATCCACCTTCAGGACCACGTCCTTGGCGTACCCGCCGGGCTTGGCGTGCGGGCCGGCGCCTTGGTAATCCTTGCCGGCGTCCATGATGACGTCTTCGGGCTTGGGGCCGGTCCCCTCGATCTGCAGGTTGCAGCGCACGCACGGGCCGAGTTCCTGAGCCGGGATTCCCTGCCGGTTCGAGAGCGGCGTCGCCAGTGCATCGCCGACGATGGCACGACCCTGAACGAAGATGAGGTTCTGGTCGTTCGGACAGGTGACCTGGTACTTGTAGCTGGGCGTGAGCGTGCCACTGGCGTCACCCTGCAACAGGCCGGGCGTGCAGGCCGGGTCATTCGTCGGCTTGCTCCGCGACCGCGGCTCCTCGTAGAGGCCCGGCATGATCAGGATGCGGTCGTTGTTCCCGGCGTGGAATACGGCCGACTGAACCGAGTCGTAGGCACATTGGCGCGCCAGGGCCCGGTTGATCCGGCGAAGATCGCCGGCCTCGCGCCCGGACAGGCGCACCGTCGGTTGGCTCGGGCGCAACTTGAAGCCCGCCGTTCTGGCTCGGCGTACCGATGCATAGAGCGCGGCCAGGGACTCGGCACCCTGGGCGCCCTTGCACACGACCAGGATCTCGCCGGGCCCGTCTCCGCTCACCGCGGACTCGAGCGACCGGGCCACCGGTACGGAGCCGCCGGCTGCGGGGCTGACGGACGCATCCGGGGAAGGGTCCGGCCAGTACGACGGCCGTTCGAGGTGCGCGGTTGCGGTGGATGGGAAGACCAGCACACCGACTGTCGTGACCATCACCCACGACAACAGCCGCCAACCCGGTGACCTTTTCAGCATGATGCGCCCCGCGCTCTCCGTCGATCGGTTCCGTACCGCAATCCCCGCGACCGGCCGTGACCGTGGCCGGGGCGCCGAGTTAAGCCGCCGACGCGTTTCGCGTCAAGGAATCCGGGCTCAGGAGGGCTGGACGACCCAGGTGCCCTCGGGTGTGAGCGTGGCCGGGCTGGATGATCGGGCTGGCGCTCAGCCAGTAAGTGAGACCGGTGGTGGGGAAGGTGGTGGTGAGGTTGGGGAAGGCCGGCGCGACGAGCGCGGGGCCGCCCGAGATTCCCAATGCAACCGCGACGTTGTCGTCGAAGTGCAGGCGGTCGCCCCGCACCCGCGGCTTGGACAGCTCGACGACCACATCGAGGTCGTCGCCACTCAGCGCAGCGTTCGGCGGGTCGTGATCGAAACCCCAGGCCTTCCAGCTGCGCACGAGCGCACGCGGCTTCATGGTTCCCGCGCAAGGAGGCCGAGGGAACCGGCGACGAGAACGAGCACCAGCAGACGCCGGGAGGTCCGCGCGTCGGGGGGTGATATCCACAACTTCGGGTTCGGGAGCGCGCATGATGAGTGTGAACCTCCAGGCGGTCGGCCGGTTGGTCGCACCCAAGCTGCAAACCGGGACGCCGGTCCGAGGTCGATCGTCACCTGTCCGCGCGCGTCCGTACACTCGAGGTTTCAGGGATGTTGGGTACAACCGATCCGGAAGAGGCCCGGACCGATCTCGCGCCGGAGAGTGCGCGTTCGGACGGCGACCGAAGCCGCAGTCGAAGTCTCGTCATCCCGTTGGCGGCGACGGTGATCTACGGCGCGTACCTGTTCGTCGTCAGCTACGCGAAGTCCTGGTCCATCGCCGGGAGCTATGACCTCGGCTACTTCCGGCAGGCCGCCTGGCTGATCGCCCACGGTGAGGAGCCGTTTGTCACGGTGCGCGGGCTGCATCTCCTCGGTGACCACGCGAGCCCGGCGTTCTACCCGATCGCTTGGATCGCCGGACACGGCTTCACGATTCCGATCCTGCTCGCACTCCAATCCGTGGGGTTGGCGTTGGCGATACTCCCGCTCTGGGGCATCAGCCGCCGCCACGCGCAGCTCACGGTTTCGCAATCCAGCGTGGTCGTCGCGCTCTACATGCTGTTTCCCGCGGTCCACAACATCGCGCTGTTCGACTTCCACCCTGAGGCCGTGTTCGGGATCCCGGCACTGATCGGGGCGGTGTACTTCGCGCTCGAACGCCGGTGGGTGCCCTACGGCCTCTGCGTCGCGGGCGCGCTCGCGTGTCGGGAGGACATGTCGATCCCGATCGCGATGCTCGGTGTCATCGTCGCGATCTCCATCTCACGGCGCGCCGGCTTCGTCACCGTGGCCGCAGGCATTGCCTGGTTCATTCTCGCCACACGCGTGATCCTGCCGCATTTCGCCGGCGACTTCGTCCAGATCGACTTCTTGTCCCAGTACGGCTCGACGACCTTCGAGGTGGTCAAGACGTTCGCGACCGACCCCGGCCGCGTTTTCGATGACCTCTTCACCGGCACGAGTTGGCGCTACGTCGTGGCCATGTTGCTCCCCGTCGGGTTCCTGTCCGTCCTCGCCCCGCGCTGGCTTCTCCCCGGTATCCCACTGGTGATCCTCTACCTGCTGTCGTCGCGCGTCGGGGCCCACAACGTGCTCCACCAGTACACGGTGGTCCCGACTGCGTTCGTGTTCGCCGCGTTGCCGTTCGGGTTCCACCGGGCCCTGAAGATCTTGCGCCGGATCTCACCGAGCGCGCTGATCCCAGTCGCGTTGGCGGTCGGGCTCGTCGCGCTCGGCGCCAATGGTCTCTATCGCGACGGCCGCGACTCCCTCCGTCAGCGTCCTGGTCAGTGGTTCATCCGAGACACCGTCGACACCGCGCGGCTCAAGGCGGTGGAGCGAATCCCCGAGCGCGCGTCGGTGTCGGCGTCGGTGCGGATCTGGCCCTTGATCGCCGGTCGGGAAGATCTCTACAACTTCCCGTACCCGTGGGAAGGCCCGCACAGCCCGACGGACCCGGAGACCCGGCGCCGCCGGATTGCAACGGTGGATTACGTCGTGCTCGATCAGTTCGATGCCGAGCAATGGAACGGTGACCTCGACGCCATCAGCAACCGGCTCGTCCGCGAACTCGGGCTTCGGCGCATCTACTCGCGCAACGGGATCGTGGTGTACCGGGTGCCCCGTACCGCAAAGTGAGGAGACGAGGCCCTGTTTCGTCGATCTGAAGCGGGTGCTATCTCAGGTCGCTTCGACCTGATCGGCCTCGAGACGTCCGTGCCCGGGCTGATCATCGCCGTGGGCGGGGAGACACCGCGACGGTGAGTTGCTCGCGTCGCAGCGCTCGTTCGAGGTGCGGGGAGGGTCCACTGAGGAACACCTTGGCTCCGAGGTGGGTCGCGGCGGCAAGGGCTTCGATGCCGAGGATGTTGAGGAGGTGGCGCTCGCGGAGCCTTGCGATGGTGGGAGCGAGCACTCGCAGACTGATCAGTCCGATCTCGGGCGGGAGTTCCAACACGGCGTCGCGGGCTCGGGCGCGGTGCTCCGTCGACAGATCGGCGAACGGCCGGGACAGTGCGCCGGTTCGCTGGTCGGACCGAAGGACGGCATGGCAGAGGCGGACGTACCAGTGGCCGGTCGTGAACAGATCCTGCGCCGCGAGCCGCCGAGGGGTGCGACCGCGCAGTACCTGTCCGAGCAGCTGATCGTCGATCAGCGCGACGGTCACTCGTTGGCCAGCTCGTTGTCACCGAAACCCGTGCGCGCGTCCTCCCAGTCCTGGTCAGTCACCGCGTCGAGCAATGTGCGACGCAACGCGTGGGTGCCGCCCGGGACGATGACGATGGCGTCGCCGAGATCGAGGAACCCCACGTCTCCGCCGTCTTCGAGGCCCCAACGGTGGCGGGCGGTTGCGGGGAGGCTCATCTGGCCTCGAGCAGAAACGCGGAGATCGCCAGTAGAAGTCATGTACCGAGGATACAAGGTATCGATGATATCTGCCTTGTAATCGACCGAGAGGTCAGCAAACAGCCCTGGTCCCTTGGTTCGTCGAGGCATGGTGACCGGTGAAGGACGCGGACGGTGCTCAACGCGGCGGCGGTGTTCCCGGTGAGATATTGCCCTCCGACGCGCTTCGAGGTGTCGGTCCTAACGTGGTGCCATGAGCCATTGGCGGCGGCTGGGCGGCGCGATGGCCACTCTGTTGCTCGTCTTGGTCGTGGGGACCATCGGCTACCTCATTCTGGGGTTCGGCCTCCTCGACGCCACCTACCAGACGGTCACGACGGTGTCGACGGTTGGCTTCCGCGAGGTGGAACCGCTCTCGCCGGCCGGCCAAGTGTTCACGATGGCGCTGATCCTCGTTGGCGTTGGCGCCGCCCTGTACGCGTTCAGCGTGCTCATTGAGACCTTCATCGAAGGTCGCCTCAACGAAATCCTCGGGAGACGACGGATGGAACACTCGATTGCGACCATGTATGACCATGTGATCATCTGCGGTTGGGGCCGAGTTGGTCGCGCCATCGGCGCTGAGGTCAGGGCGGCCGGACGCGACCTCGTGGTCGTCGAGCTGAACGAAACGATCCTGGACGGAGTCGCCCACGCCGTGGTGGGGGACGCGACGGAGGACGCGGTGCTCAGGGCGGCCGGAGTCGAGCGGGCGGCGGCGCTGGTTGCCGCCGTCGAGGGCGATGCCGCCAACTCGTTCATCACGCTCAGTGCGCGAGCGCTCAAGCCCGAGCTGTTCATCGTCGTTCGAGCCCGAAGTCAGGACAGTGGTGAGAAGCTGCGCCGAGCCGGAGCCGACCGCGTCGTCAACCCACAGAGCATCGGGGGCGCGCGCATGGCCGCCTTCGTCCTCCGGCCCCACGTCGCCGAGTTCCTGGACGTGGTCATGCATGAGCGTTCGTTGGAGTTCCGGCTCGAGGAGGTGGTGGTCACCGCCGATTCGCCGTTGGCGGGAAAATCGCTGCGCGAGACCCAGCTGCGGGACCGCACCGGAGCTCTCGTCCTCGCGTTGCGTGAGGCGGACGGCATGTTTCACACGAATCCGACACCCGAAACGCTGATCCGGGTTGGTCAGGTGATCATCGCGATCGGAACCCAGAACGAACTCGATGCCCTGGTGCAGTTCGGAAAAGGTCAAGGTCCATAGCGAGGCGGCCAACCCAAATGAGGGCGAGCGGGCACCCGGGCCCCGGACGCGGGCAGACTCGGGCGCGTGACGGCCATTGACCTTCTCTCGCCGAGTTCGTTCGCCCACGGCCAGCCGCACGATCAGTTCAGGTGGCTCCGAGAACATGCGCCCGTGCACTGGCATCCCGAACCGGGCGCGGACGGGTTCTGGGCGGTCACCCGCCATGCGGACGTGCGCGCGGTGGGCCGCGACCCGGCCCTGTTCTCGTCGCGACCGACGGTGATGATCACCGACGAGGCGATCGACCTCGGTGACCATCAGATGATGCTCATGACCGACCCGCCGCGACACTCGGCGTTGCGCAAGATCGTCGCCCGGGAGTTCGTCCCGAAGGTTGCGCAGGCGATGCGGCCGCGCATCGAGATCCTGGCGACGCGCATCATCGACCAGATCGCCGACGCCGGTTCCTGTGACCTCGTCACCGACATCGCCGGCTTGATGCCGTCGTACGTGATCGCCGACATGTTCGGCATTCCGCACGAAGACGGAGTTGCGCTCTACGCACTCACCGAAGCGATCCACGCCGCGCCCGAGAGTCAGGCGGCCGGTGCGGCGATGCACGCGGTCATCGAGATGTTCAACTACGCGAACGGCGTGTGGGAAGCGCGCCGGGCCGAGCCCACCGACGATCTTGCGAGTCTCATCGCCCACGCGACCGTTGACGGCGAGGCGCTCGACGTCATCGACTTCAACCTCTTCTTCCTGCTGCTCATCGACGCGGGCGGTGACACGACGCGCAATCTCGTCGCCGGGGGTCTCGACGCGCTGTTCGCGCACCCCGAGCAGTTGGCGTGGCTCACGGAGGACCCCGACACGCGGCTGGCTCCCGCGATCGAAGAGCTCCTGCGGTGGGTGAGTCCCGTCGTCCACATGCGACGGACGGCCCAGCGGGACACGGAATTACGCACCGTGCCGATCGCGGCCGGCGAGAAGGTCGTCATGTTCTACGGAGCGGCGAACCGAGACGCCGATGTTTTCGGCCCGACGGCCGGAGTGTTGGACCTGGCGCGTACGCCCAACGACCACGTGGCGTTCGGCGGCGGCGGCCCCCACTTCTGTCTCGGCGCGCACATCGCGCGGGTGGAAATCCGGGCGTTGCTCCGTGAACTCCTCACCCGGCTGGTCGATATCTTGCCGGCCGGCGAGACGGAGTGGCTCCCGTCGACGTTCATCTCCGGCCCGAAGCACCTGCCGATCACCTACCGGACTCGGTAGCGGACAGGCGCGCACCGCGCGAGCGCGGCAAGGATGCGCCGACTGCGATACGCACACGATCAGCCAGTACGAACGCGACCCAACAGAAGGAGACGCGCGATGGGGTGGGACTTCTCCACCGAACCGGAGTTCCAGGACAAGCTCGACTGGGTGGACCGGTTCTGCCGGGAGAAGATCGAGCCCCTGGACTACGTCTTCCCGCACGCAGTCCGCTTGCCGGACCCGGTGGTGAAGGCCTACGTCCGCGAGCTCCAACAGGAGGTGAAGGACCAGGGCCTGTGGGCCATCTTCCTCGACGAGGAGCTCGGCGGTCCCGGCTTCGGGCAGCTCAAGCTCGGTCTGCTCAACGAGGTCATCGGCCGCTACGGCGGGGCACCGCAGATGTTCGGTGCCGCCGCGCCCGACACCGGCAACATGGAGATGCTCGCGGCGTACGGGACCGAGGAGCAGAAGCAGCGTTGGCTCACCCCGCTGCTCAACCAGGAGATGTTCTCGGCGTATTCGATGACCGAGCCGCAGGGAGGTTCGGACCCGAACCTGTTCCGCACCTTCGCCATGCGCGACGGCGACGAGTGGGTGATCAACGGCGAGAAGTGGTTCACCTCGGCCGGTCGGGTCGCGGACATCCTGTTCGTGATGTGTACCAACGGCATGTTCGTGGTGCCGCGCGAGACGCCCGGCGTCGAGATCATGCCCGAGCCGCGCAATCACAACCACATCATCTACACCGACGTGCGCGTTCCACTCGACCACCTGCTCGGCCCCGAAGACGGAGCGAAGGTCCTCGCGCAGCGGCGGCTCGGCGGCGGTCGCATCCATCACGCGATGCGGACCATCGCGCAGTGCAAGCTCGCGTTCGACATGATGTGCGAGCGGGCGCTGTCGCGCGAGTCGCACGGCAAAATCATCGGCGAACACCAGATGGTGCAGGAGAAGATCGCAGAGTCCTACGCCGCGATCCGGATGCTGCGGTTGTTCGTGCTCGAGACCGCGTGGAAGATCGACCAGACCTCCACGCAGGAGGCCCGCACCGACATCGCGGCGGTGAAGTTCACCATGGCGAAGGTGCTGCGCGAGGTGTCGTTCAACGCGTTGCACATCCTCGGTTCGCTCGGCACCACCGACCTGACGCCGATTCAGGCGATGTACGCCGCGGCGCCGACGATGGGCCTCGCCGACGGGGTCGACGAGGTGCACATGGCGACGGTGGCGCGCCGGGTGTTGAAGGAGTACCGCCCGCACGAGGGTTACTGGCCGACCGAGTACATCCCGCACAAGCGCGAGCAGGCGCGAGAGAAGATGCGGCCGATCCTCGATGCCCGCCCGGACCTCGCACGGTCGGCGGCCGCCTACGAGAAGTACCTGGCCGGGCGCCGACACTGATGCCGCGGATCACGGTGCCGGCGGGTGCCGGTCGTGAAGCCGAGCAAGTGACGCGGGCCGCGCGATGAAGCTCGGACTCGGTGTGGACCTCTATCGCGCCGCGGCAATGGACCTCCCGGTGGAGCAGGTCCGTCGCGCGGAAGATCTCGGGTACCACTCGGTGTGGACCGCGGAGGCCTACGGAGCCGACGCGCTGTCGCCCCTCGCGTACTTGGCCGCGCTCACGACTCGCATCAAGCTCGGCACCGGGGTGGTGCAGATCGCGGCCCGTACCCCCGCGGCCACCGCGATGCACGCGCTCACGATCGACGCGTTGGCCGGCGGCGGACGGGTGATCATCGGGCTCGGCGTGTCCGGACCGCAGATCGTCGAGGGCTGGTACGGGCAGCCGTGGGGGAGTCCGAACCGCCGGCTGCGCGAGTACGTCGCCATCATGCGGAAGGTGTTTGCCCGTGAGCCATTGACCAACGCCGGGCCCGAGTTCCCCCTGCCGTACGAAGGTGTGGGCGCAACGGGCCAGGGCAAGGCGTTGCGATCCATCCTGCACCCGGCGGGCACCATCGAAATCTGGCTCGCGGCCGGGGGACCCCGAAACGTGGCGCTCGCGGCCGAGGTCGCAGACGGGCTGCTCCCGATGGGTTGGGGCGACGAGGGGCCGGCGGTGCACGGGCCCGCGCTCGACGCCGGGTTCGGCGCCCGCGATGGTGGTCGGGACGGGTTCGAGATCTTCGGTGGCGTGAGCGTGCGGATTTCCGACGACGTGCAGGGTTGTCTCGCGGCGCAGAAGCCGCTCACCGCCATGTACGTCGGCGGTATGGGCTCCGAGACGCACAACTACCACCGCGACGCCATGGCCCGGCGCGGCTATCCCGAGGCGGCGGAACGCATTCAGGAGCTCTGGCGCGCGGGACGCAAGGACGAGGCGGTGAGCGAGGTGCCCGACGAGTATCTCGACGACGGTGGTCTGTTCGGATCCGAAGCCCGCATCCGCGAGCGCTGGGAGCCGTGGACCCGGCGCGGCCTCACCGGGCTCGTCGTGCGGACCGAGACCGTCGCCGGGATCGAGCTCCTCGCGGAGCTGGCCGGCACCCGAGACGCAGCTGCGACGTGAGCGACGCCGTTCCGCCGACGTTCGTGACGCCGTTCCGGCGGAGCGGGGCCCGACCGGCCCGACCCGCAGGGCCAAGAGGGGAGATGACGTGAGCGACGCCGTACCGCCGACGTTCGTGACGCCGTTCCGGCGGAGCGGGGCCCGACCGGCCCGGCCCACAGGGCCAAGAGGGGAGATCCGGTGAGCGTGGAAGAGTTCGAGACGATCGTCATCGACCATCCGGCCCCGTATGTGGCGCGCATCACGATGAATCGACCGGAGAAACGCAATGCGATCTCGGCGCCGCTGCGCAACGAGATCGTCGGTGCGCTCGAGGCACACGACCTCGATGCCAACGTCCGCGTCACGATCGTGCGCGGCGCCGGTGTGTGCTTCTCGGCCGGCTACGACCTCGCCGGGGACCTCATGGGTGAGGCCGCGTTCCACACCGCACCCGGCGACGGCGTCTGGGCGCGCCATGCCACCCAGAGCTGGTTCGACCTGTGGGACCTGGCCAAGCCGGTGATCGCGCAGGTACACGGGTACGCGATCGCCGGTGCCACCGAACTCGCCCAGGCGTGCGACCTCGTGTACGTGGCCGACGACGCGCGCGTCGACTACCCCGTGGTGCGGGTGGCGAGCCCGCCCGACTGCGCATATCAGATGCCGCTCTTGGGAATGCGCCGGGCGATGGAGATCATGCTGACCGGAGGCGCGATGACCGGCGCGGAGGCGGCCATGATCGGCTGGGCGAACCGCGCGTTCCCCGCATCCGACCTCGACGCCGCGGTGATCCAGGTGGCGACCACGGTGGCGTCGATCGAATCCGATCTGGCCCAGATCAACAAGCGGCTCGTGCACCGCCAAGCCGAGATCATGGGGGTGCGAGCGGCGATCCGCGCCGGCTCCGAGTTCCAGGCCCTGGCCGGGCATCAGCCGTCGGTCGCAGCATTCCGAGCGGACCCGCTCGGCGCGATGAAGCGTCACAACGCGAGACTCGACGGATGAGCACTCCGACGGCATTGGTGACGGGCGCGAACTCGGGGATCGGTATGGAAACGGTGCGCGGTCTGGCGGCGGGTGGATACCGCACGCTGATGCTCTGTCGGAACGCGGCACGTGCCGGTGCGGCGGCCGCAGAGATTCGCCGCACGGAGCCTGACGCGCCGATCGACATCGTGCTCGGCGATCTCGGGGTCCAGGCGTCGGTTCGGGATGCGGCGGCCGAGGTCATGAGGACGACGGATCGGCTCGATATTCTCGTGAACAATGCCGGCGTCACGCTGCGGGCCCCGGAGCGGACCGTCGAGGATCACGACACGATGCTCGCGACGAACCAGCTGGGTCCGTTCCTGCTGACCGAGCTGCTGCGCCCGCTCCTGGTTGCGAGCGCGCCGGCCCGCATCGTGAACGTTGCATCGCACGCGCACCGCTTCGCGCGGACGGTGGACCTCAACCGTTTCGACACGCCGGCCGACTACGGCCCGCTGGGGTTCCGGCGTTACGGCGAGACGAAGCTGATGAACATCCTCTGGACCCGCGAACTTTCTCGTCGCCTCGACGGCACGAAGGTCACGGCCAACTCGTTGCATCCGGGTGGGGTGCGGTCGAACCTCGGGAATCCGGCGCCCTGGCAGCGCGCGCTCGTCAGCCCGTTTCTGGTGACCGCCGAGCGCGGGGCGGCCACCTCCCTGTTTCTCGCTACCGATCCGGGGGTGGCGCGGGCGTCCGGCGGATACTGGGCCAAGTGCCGGCCGGCCGACTCCAAGCTCACGGCCGCCGCCAGGGACGACGCGCTCGCCGCCCGTGTGTGGGACGCCTGTGCGGAACTCACCAGCGCCTGAAACCGAAACCGACCCATACGAACGAGGTGAACCATGCCGACGAGTCGGGAAACTCGCGCCGAGACCGAGAGCGCAAAGACGCCGTCTCAGCTCATCGACGAACGGATTCGCGATCTCGGTGACCGGCGCGGTGTGACGCTCGCCACGGTTCGCACGGTCATCACGCAGGCCATCCCTGGTGTGGTCGAGGAGTGGAAGTGGCGGGGCGTCCCGGTGTGGGAGCAGGACGGCATCCTCTGCACCGGCGAGACATACAAGGAGTACGTGAAGCTCACGTTCGCGAAGGGCGCGTCGTTGCCGGACCCTTCGGGCCTCGGATACCCTCGGCGTGAGCTGACATCCTCGCGCAGAGAACGATCCCGGCCGCGGCGCACGGCTGCTCAGCCGGTCGTGCGAGCCGATCGTCGAACCGTCTGCGTCCCGACCCGTGTGAGGTATTTGCTGTGTTGAGTCGACTCGGAGGCTGGTGCCACGACCGGCGCCGCCTCGTCCTCGTGCTCTGGATTCTCGCGCTCGTCGTCGGCAACGGCGTGGCCGGCAGCGCCGGTGATGCCTACCGCCAGGACTTCTCCCTGCCCGGTTTCGAATCGACGGAGGGGTTCTCGCTGGTCCAGTCGACCTTCGAAGACGGTGGATCGCCGCTCTCCGGCCAGATCGTCTTCACGTCCGACCGAGGGGTCGACGATCCTGCGGTGAAGCGGGCCATGGAACGGATGCTCGGCGCGGTGGCGGACATCGACGACGTGACCGCAGTCCAGAGCCCGTACGCGCCCGGTGGCGAGGGCCAGATCGCGACGCGGGGCGAGTCGGCGGGGCGCATTGCGTACTCCACGGTCTCGCTGCCCGACGACCTCGACTTCACGCGCGCATCGGAGATCGGCAAGGAGATCCGGGCGCGTGTTCCCGAGGTGGATGATCTGCGGGTCGAGATCGGTGGGTTCATCTTCGCCGAGTTCCAGCAGCCTTCGGCCGAGCTGTTCGGACTTGCGTTCGCGGTCGTGATCCTGATCGTCGCGTTCGGTTCAGTACTCGCGATGGGGCTGCCGGTTGCGGTCGCGCTCTTCGGCATCGGCCTCGGCGGCGCACTCGTCATCCTCACCAGTCATCTGATGGAGGTGCCGGACTTCGCCCCGTTCGTGGGATTGATGATCGGACTCGGTGTCGGCATCGACTACGCGCTCCTCGTTGTCACGCGCTACCGAGAACAGCGCCACGCCGATCACGACATCCGGGAATCGATCATGATCGCGATGGACACCGCGGGTCGGTCGGTGGTGTTCGCCGGCGCCACCGTCGTCATCTCACTCCTCGGCATGCTCTTCATGGGCGTCGGCTTCATCGGCGGGCTCGGCATCACCGCGTCCCTCACCGTGGCGGTGACGATCGTTGCGTCCGTCACGTTGCTCCCCGCGCTGCTCGGATTCGCCGGTGACAACATCGAACGCACCAAATGGCGCGGACTGGTGGCGGCCGGCTTCGTCGCCGTCGCCCTCGTGGGGGCCGGCCTCGAGAGCGCCCCGGTCATCGCCGCCGGCGCATTCGCGGCGGTCCTCACGATCGTGGCCGGATTCTTCCTGCCGGCGCTGAAACGTGAGGTGCCCCACCGGGCGGCCCGACCGCTCCGGGAAACGCTGGCGTACCGCTGGAGCCGGGTGATCCAGCACCGACCGTGGACGGCGGCGATCGCGGCGTCTGCGGTGCTGATCGTGCTGGCGATTCCGGTCCTGAGCCTGCGGCTCGGATTCGCCGACGAGTCGAACTTCGCCGACGACTCGACCACGAAGCAGGCCTATGACCTCGTGGTGGAGGGCTTCGGTCCGGGATCGACCGGGCCGATCTTCCTCGTCGCCGCGGTCGACGGCACCGACCAAGTCGGCGCATTGGGCGGGGTCACCGATGCCGTCGGTTCGGACCCGAACGTGGCCGCGGTGCTCGGTCCCCAGCCCGACGATCCTGCATCACCCACGGTGGTGCGGTGGCTCGTGACTCCCCGCACCGGGCCGCAGGCGCAGGAAACGACCCAACTGGTCCATCGGCTCCGTGGCCGCGTGCTGCCGCCGGTCGAGCAGGCGGCGGGTACCGACGTGCTCGTGAGCGGGTTCGTCGCGGGGAACGTCGACATGTCGAGTCATCTGGGCGCGCGCATGCCGGTGTTCTTCGGCGCGGTGCTCGCACTGTCGTTTCTGTTGCTGATGGTGGTGTTCCGGTCGCTCCTGGTCCCGCTCAAGGCGGTGATCATGAACCTGCTTTCCATCGGCGCGGCGTACGGGGTGGTGATCGCGCTGTTCCAATGGGGTTGGTTCAGCGACATCACCGGGGTCCAGCCCGGACCGGTCGAGTCGTGGATTCCAATGATGCTCTTCGCGATCGTTCTTCGGACTCTCTATGGACTACGAAGTGTTTCTCCTCTCGCGCGTGAAGGAGGAATGGCTGCGCACCGGTGACAGCCGAACATCGGTGGCCGACGGTCTCGCGGCCACGGCCAAGGTCATCACGGCGGCGGCGGCGATCATGGTGGTGGTCTTCGGGAGCTTCATGCTCGAGTTCGAGCGGACCATGAAGATGATGGGGACCGGACTCGCGATGGCGATCCTGTTCGACGCCACCATCGTGCGCATGATCCTCGTCCCGGCCACGATGGAGCTGCTCGGAGACAAGAACTGGTGGCTCCCGCGTTGGCTCGACCGCCTCCTGCCCAACGTCGAGGTCGAAGGCCACACCGCGTCGCCGTCCGGCAGTGATCGTGATACTCCGGAGCCGATCCGCGAGCGCGAACCAAGCTCGATCTGAAACTTCACGTTTGCTAGGAGGCGCAGTGTTCCAACCAGGTCAATCCCGGCGTTCTTCGATCGGCGTCGCGGCCGTTGCGGTGGCGATGGTGGCGGCCGCGTGCGCTTCGTCGGAGGGCGACGCCGCCGCGCACCGGCCGAGTGCGGCGCGAGTGGACGGTGTGGTGGCGATCGTGCACCGGACGCCGAGCTGTGGATGTTGCAAGTCCTGGGAGGCGTACCTGCGCAAGCACGGCTACCGCGTGCGGTCCGTCGTGGCGGAAGACATCGACCGGGTCGCAAGCGAGCGGGGTATCCCCGACGACGCGCGGGGATGCCACACCGCCGAGATCGACGGGTACGTGGTCGAGGGCCACGTGCCGGTCGAAGCGATTGCGAAGCTCCGCCGTGAACGCCCGCCGATCGAAGGGATTGCCGTGCCGGGGATGCCGTCGAACTCGCCCGGTATGGGCGGTCCGAACGGCGAGCCGCTCGAGGTGCTGGCGGTTGATCAGGGCGTGACGTCCTCGTTCATGTCGGTGACCTGACCGAGATCCGGGGCATTCCCCGGCACCGTGCATCAGCCCAGTGATCGCCGTCGCGTAGCCCTCAGCGCAGGTACCACCAGATCGAGGCGGATGTGAAGGCGAGCGTGGTCACGACCATGGTGGCGATCGTGGCGCGGCTGATCTTTCCGTCGCTGTCGGTCGGCAGACGTCGTCGCACCCGTTCGAGCGCTCGTTCCGCCCACGCGACATCGCGGGCCAGGATCCCGAGCCCGATCGCGATCACGAGCCACCCGGGACCGGGCAGGGGCAACATCACGATGCCGAGGACCACGACGGCCGAGCCCGCGCCGATCCGCAGGAGCCGGAAGGCGATCGCGGTGCGTGCCTGGGCGACGGTCTCTTCGCGCTCGCCGGTTTCCCGCTCGGCCTCGATGGCCGCATCGAGCAGGCGGGCCTCGAAGCTCGGATCCGGGTCGGCGTCCATACTCAACGGCCGGCCGCGACGCCGAGTCGCTCGGGCCCGGACCCAGCAACGCAATGGAGGGACTTCATCGGAACTCCTGAAGAGATCGGGACGGTGACGGCAACGCGAGACGCACGATACGCGACTCTTGAACCCCTCGCCTCGATGCGTCCCGTGCGCGCCGGTCCGTCAGGCGGGAGCCTCGGCCGGAAGTTCTGGGGGTTCGGTGGGATCGGTCGATGACCGAACGCTCGAGATCGCGGCCGTGACCACCCCGACCACCGGGACCGCGAGGAAGGCACCGAGGATGCCGGCGGTTGCGGCACCGGTGGTGAGGGCGACGAGGACGACGAGCGGGTGGAGACGGAGCGCGCGACCCATCACGACCGGGCTGAGCACGTCGCCTTCCACCTGCTGGACGATGACGACGAGACCCAGGACCAGCAACGCGTCGACGGGCCCGCTCGCGAAGAGGGCGACCAGTGCTGCCACCGCGCCCGCAACGACCGCGCCGACGAGCGGGAAGAACGCGGAGATCGCGGTGATGAACGCGAGCGGAACGGCCAGGGGCACGCCGATGATGGCGAGCCCGATGCCGATGATGACGCCGTTGACGAGCCCCACCACGGCGGTCCCGCGCACGTAGGCGCCGAGCGCGACCCACGCGGCCCGGCTCGCATCCGCGATCGTCTCGCGTCGAGCAGTGGGGAGGCGGGCGGTGAGCCAGGTCGTGATCTTCGGGCCGTCCTTGGTGAAGAAGAACGTCATCACCATCGCGAGGAGGAATCCGGCGACCACCTCACCGGCGAGCGTCACGCCGGCAGCGAGCCGATCGGATTTCGCGAACTGGTCCATGCCCCGATCGAGGGCCTGTTGCAGGTCCACGTCCTTGATGCCGAGTGGCCCCGTCCGCAGCCAGCGCTCCACTTCGGCGATACCACCGTCGAGCTGGTCGCCGAGATCCGCGGTCTGATCGGCGATTGAAGGAATCAGCAACAACGCGAGTCCCGTGACAATGGCGAGCGCGCCGACGAGGACGGTCCAGGTGGCGAGCAGGTCGGGCCAGTTCCGCCGCCGAAGCGCGTCGACCGCGGGATGCAGGACCGTGGTCACGAGCAGCGCGACCACCGCCGGAACGGTCACGAGCCGCAGCTCCAGGAACAGCCACGCCACTGCGACCACGCCGGCTACGACCACGGCAACCCGCCACGTCAGTTCCGAAGCGAAAACGAGCGAACGCGCAACCTGGTTCTTGTGGCTCTGCGGTGGCGGCGATGTCATCAGAGTGCGTCCTTCAGATCTCGACGTGGGCACCGGCTTCGAACACGCGGTCGGGGGGGAGATGGAAGAACCGGCTCGCGCTGTCCGCGCTGCGGTTCATCACGACGAACAAACGCTCGCGGAGCGCGTGCATTCCGGGCGCCTTCGTGGCGATCACCGACTCGCGCCCGATGAAGTAGGTCGCGTGGGTCGTGTCGATGCGGCCGTGATCGACTTCGACCGTGGCCAGTGCGGCGGGGACATCGGCTTCTTCCATGAATCCGAATCGCAGGCGGACTTGGTAGACGCCCGTATCGACACGGGTCACGTGCGCGCGGTCCTCGGGTGCGACGCGTGGAATCTCGTCGGTGTGGATCGACACGATCAGCGTGGTGGCGTGGAGGACCTTGTTGTGCGTCAGGTTGTTGATGAGCGCAGGCGGGGCCATGCCCTCGTCCTTGAAGAGGAACACGGCGGTCCCGTCGACGCGCGTGATCGCAGTGGCGGCATCCAGTACTTCACGAATCGGACGCTCACCGCGGTGTAGGTGGGTGGCCACGAGTTGTCGGCCTTTGCGCCAGGTCGTCATCAGGATCAGGAGCGCCACGGCGACGGCGAGCGGGAACCAACCGCCTTGGATGATCTTCGGAACGTTGGCCGCGAGGAACGCACCGTCGATGATCAGCAGCGGCACGATGATCACGGCAGTCTTCGCGCTCGACCACTGCCAGTTGCGGCGGGCGACGACGGCAATGAGCACCGTGGTGATGATCATCACCGTGGTGACGGCGATCCCGTAGGCGGCGGCCAGGTTGCTCGAGGTCTGGAACCCGATGACCAGACCGATACAGCCGACCATCAACGCCCAGTTGACCAGTGGAACGTAGACCTGGCCGTGATGCTGGCTGGAGGTGTGACGGACCTTGATGCGCGGGAGATAGTCCAGAGCCACGGCCTGCACGGTGAGGGAGAACGCGCCGGAGATGAGGGCTTGGGAGGCGATCACCGACGCCATCGTGGCGAGGATGGCGAGCGGAGTCACTCCCCAGTCGGGGGCCATTCGGTAGAAGGGGCTCTCGATGGCGGCGGGGTCGCGTATGAGGAGCGCCGCCTGTCCGAAGTAGTTGAGGAGCAGGCCTGGGAGCACGATGCCGTACCAGCTCATCGCGATCGGGCGGCGACCGAAGTGGCCCATGTCGGCGTACAACGCCTCACCGCCGGTGACGACCAGGAAGATGCTGCCGAGTGCGAGGAATGCCTTCATCGGGTCGGCGGCGAAGAAATCGACGATGTGGATCGGATTCACCGCGGCGATCACGCCGGGCTCGCGTATCACCTGACCCAAGCCGAGAACCCCGATGACCCCGAACCAGACCACCATGACCGGGCCGAACACCTTGCCGATGGTGCCGGTCCCTCGGCTCTGGATGAGAAACAGTCCGACCAGGATCGCGCAGGTGAGCGGGATGACGATGGGTTCGAATGCGCGTGAGGCGACCTCGAAGCCTTCGACCGCGCTGAGGACCGAGATCGCCGGAGTGATCAGTCCGTCGCCGTACAGCAGCGCGGTGCCGAACACGCCGAGCAGGACCAACCCTCTAGTCGCGCGACCCTTCGAGGCCGTCGGCATGATCAGCGCGGTGAGCGCCAGGATCCCGCCCTCGCCGTGGTTCTCGGCCTTCATCACCAACGCCAAGTACTTGGCCGAGATGATCACGATCAGCACCCAGAACGCGATCGAAGCCAGGCCCATCGCGTTGGTACGGGTCACGGCGAGTTGCTGGTGATCGATCGCCTCGCGGAACGCATAGAGCGGGCTGGTGCCGATGTCACCGAACACCACGCCGAGCGCGCCGAGCGCCAGCGCGCCGCCGCCGGCGCGCGCGGTGGCTCGGTCGCTCACTGCTGGTGGTGATCGCGTTCGGGGTCGACGCCGCCGGGTTCGTCGATCGTGGTCGCGTCCGACACCGGGAGTTCGTCCGGTGGAGTGATCCCGGCGTCGCGGTCGCGTCGGTCGGCCCGCAACGAGGCGACGATCGCAACGGTGAGAGTCACGGCGATGAACCCGAGCGAGAGGTAGGTGGGGAGATGAATCTCGAAGGGCTTGCCGATGACCAGCATCTTGATCCCCACGAAGGCGAGGATGACGCCCAGACCCACGTTGAGGTAGCGGAACTTGCCCTGCATCCCACCCAAGAGGAAGTACAAGGAACGTAGACCCAGGATCGCGAACGCGTTGGACGCGAACACGATGAACGGCTCCCGGCTGACCGCCAACACCGCCGGCACAGAGTCGACGGCGAACACCACGTCGGTGGCTTCGATCAGGATCAGCA
>JANPMG010000195.1:0-45343 GCA_031422675.1 Acidimicrobiia bacterium
ATCCGGGCTTCAAGAAACTGCTGGATTCGCAAATGTCATTCCGCGCTGACCAGTATCTCTGGTGGCAGGTGGCGGAATACACCTACGACACATTCCAGATCCGCCAAGTCGTCAGATCCTAATGGGGCTCGACCGCCTTGCTTTTGAGGGTGAGGATGGTTCCGAGCCGCCGGTCGGTCAGCACCTACGTTTCCAGGGCTTTGAGCTCTAGGCCTAGATCGTGCGCCGGCCGGTTGGTGAGGTTGACCTTGGATGGCTGGTGGGATGACGTGCTTCGAGCACTGAACCATTAGGACGCTGCTGGTCGCCTCGGGCTCGCCAACCCGACGAAGAGGAGCTGCGATGGCGAAAGTGTTCGTGGGTCATGACTGGGCCGAGACCCATCACGACCTGCATATCGAAGACGAGCAGGGCACGCGACTCGCGAAGGGCCGCGTGACCGAGGGCATCGATGGTGTCGCGCGGTTCCATGAACTGTTGGCACCGTTTGTGGATGACCCGGCCGACGTGACGATCGCAACCGAAACTGATCGTGGCTTGTTCGTCGCTGCGATGGTCGCGTCGGGGTATCGCGTCTTGGCCGTGAATCCAATGTCGACGTCTCGATACCGGGAACGGCACTCGACTTCGGGCGCGAAATCCGACCCGGGCGACGCGTTCGTGCTCGCGGAGCTGGCCCGAACCGATGGTCACAATCATCGACCGGTCGCGGGTGACAGCGAGCTGGGTGAAGCGATCAAAGTCTTGGCTCGGGCCCATCAGAGCCTGATCTGGACTCGGCAACGTCAACTCAACCAGCTGCGTTCGACGTTGCGGGAGTTCTATCCCGGGGCACTCGTCGCCTTCGATGAGCTCGGTTCCGGCGACGCGTTGGCGGTATTGGCGGCTGCGCCAACGCCGACGCTGGGGCGGGGCTTGTCGCGGTCGAAGATCGCTTCTGCGCTTCGTCGCGGTGGCCGGCAACGTCGTATTGATGAGCGAGCACTCGAGATCCAAACCGCGTTACGCGCCGATCAGCTCGAAGCGCCACTGGTCGTCGCAAACGCGATGGGGATCACCGTCGCCGCGCTCGTGGCGGTGGCGGGCGAACTCACCGCGCAGATCGCTCAGCTCGAGACGGAACTGTCCGAGCATTTTGAGGTGCACCCGGACGCCAAGATCATCCAATCCCAGCCAGGACTCGGGATGATCCTGGGCGCCCGGGTGCTCGCAGAGTTCGGAGATGACCCGAACCGCTACGCCAACGCCAAGTGTCGCAAGAACTACGCCGGCACGTCACCCATCACCCGCGCCTCGGGCAAACACCGAGTCGTGCTCGCCCGCTACGCCCGCAACAAACGCCTTGCCGACGCCTGCCACCAGTGGGCATTCTGCGCGCTCAGCTCAAGCCCTGGCGCCCGAACGTTCTACGACCAACACCGAGCCGCTGGCGACACTCATCACCGGGCGCTTCGCGCCCTCGGCAACCGCCTCGTCGGGATTCTCCACGGCTGCCTCGACCACCAGACCGTCTACAACGAGCACACCGCCTGGGCCCACCGCACCCAACACGCCGCTTGACACCTACGACCCGTGGGATATCTAGACGGTCTCCCGCGTCATCAGGTGTCCAAGAAACCGGGTCACGTTCAGCAACACACGCGGCGCGTCTCGACCGATATCGGAGTGGAACATCACGACGCCACGACGTTCGCGCCGACGCCGAGGCTGGTCAGGCGGGGGTGGATGTGCGGCTCGACCGGTGGCGGCCCGGCGCGCGGTGGGCGAGGTGTTGGCGAGTTCGGCGCCCACCGTCGGTGCGGGTCGATGTTGTTGTGACCGGTGATCGGGTGGAGGTCCGGATCCGGCGGCCGGTGCGGCCCCTGTTCCTCGGACTGGCCGGCCTCGGCGCCCAGGACATCGGCGCCCACGCCACCGCCTCACCCCAGACCGGTTGACGTTGCGTTAAGCCTGGGCGGCCTTCATGCGGTCGGCGATCTTCGGCAGCGTGGCGGTGGTGACCTCTGCGATGCGTTCTTGCGGCCCGGCGACATTCACCGACGAGAGTGCTCGACCCACGCGCACCCCGGCGATGCCGGTGAGCAGCGTGCGGGGCCCGGCCGCGCCGGCCTCGAACTCGGCGGTGACGAGGAAGCCGAACTGACCGTCACCGACGATCTCCACGGCCATCGGACTCACGCTCAACCTTCGCAGGGTACCGGCCGGAGCGAGGGCCTTCCGATAGACCGCGTCGAGACAGCCGATGATCGCCGGGTCGCGGAAGAGGTCGAGTTGCGCGATCGCATCCTCGTCCGACGGGTAAACCACGACCGAGTTGTTGGCCACGGTGGTGTCGCGCTGAAACCCAGAGGACGCGCCGTTGATGTTCTCGATCCGGTTGCCCTTCGTGAAGAATCCGCACGCTTCGATGTCCTTGGCCAGGATCACGAGGTCGTTGGCTTCCGAAAAACTGCGCTGGACGCGCGACGAACCGGAGACCTCGGTGCCAATCAACAGGCCGGCGCGCGCGATCCGGCGCTCCACTGCGGTGCCGGGTGGTTTCGTGGTGGTGGTCTGGCCTGATGCCGACCCGCCGCTGCTTCCGCACGCGCCGAGGATGAGGATGGCGCTGACGGAGATGAGCAGGCGGCGTCGCATCCCTCCATCCTGACGCGTCGTCGTCCGGGATGTGGGGCCCACGCACGCCCCCGGTACGATCCGCCGATGGCCGACGACACCACCCGCCGCACCGACTCCGGTATCGAGATCAAGGCGCAGTACACCGCCGCCGATCTCGACGGCTTCGACCCGGACGTTGCGCTCGGCGATGCCGGCGCCGAGCCCTACACCCGTGGCGTCTATTCCCAGATGTACCGCACCCGCCCCTGGACCATGCGCCAGTACTCCGGCTTCGGCACCGCAGCGGAGACCAACGAGCGGTTCCACTTCCTCCTCGGCGCGGGCCAGACCGGATTGTCGTGCGCGTTCGACCTTCCCACTCAGATGGGTTACGACTCCGATCACCCGCGCTCGGAGGGCGAGGTGGGCAAGGTCGGTGTGGCCATCGACTCGCTCGAAGACATGGAGATCCTGTTGCAGGGTCTGCCGTTGGACACCGTGACAACATCGATGACGATCAACTCGACCGCCGCGATCCTGCTGCTCTTCTACGAACTCGTCGCCGAGAAGCAGGGCGTTCCCGCGGCGAAGATCGGTGGCACGATCCAGAACGACATCCTCAAGGAGTACGTCGCGCGCGGGACCTACATCTATCCGCCCCGTCAATCCATGCGGATCATCACCGATATCTTCGCCTACTGCGGTGAGCACGTCCCGCGCTGGAACACCATCTCGATTTCCGGCTACCACATCCGTGAAGCGGGCAGCACCGCGGTGCAGGAGATCGCGTTCACGCTGAGCAACGCGATCGCGTACGTGCAGGCCGCGGTGGATGCCGGTCTCGACGTCGACGACTTCGCGCCGCGCTTGTCCTTCTTCTGGAACGGACACAACAACTTCTTCGAAGAGGTGGCGAAGTTTCGCGCCGCGCGCCGCATGTGGTACTCGATCATGGGCGACCGCTTCGGTGCGAAGAACGAGAAGTCGAAGCTCTTGCGGTTCCATACTCAGACCGCCGGGTCCATGCTCACCGCGCAACAGCCGGAGAACAACGTGGTCCGGGTGGCCCTCCAAGCGATGGCCGCGGCGCTCGGCGGTACCCAGAGCCTGCACACCAACGGGTTCGACGAAGCGCTCGGACTGCCCACCGAACGCGCCGCGAAGATCGCATTGCGGACCCAACAGATCGTGGCTTACGAGACCGGTATGACCGAGACCGTGGACCCGCTTGCGGGTTCGTACTTCGTGGAGTCGCTGACGAATGAGGTCGAGGCGGGCGCGTGGAACTACATCCAGCGCGTCGACGCGTTGGGAGGGGCCGTCTCCGCGATCGAGGCCGGGTTCATGCAGGACGAGATCGAGCGGGCCGCGTTCGAGTGGGCCAAGGCCGTCGATAGCGGCGAGAAGATCATCGTGGGCCTCAACAAGTTCGCCGACCCCCAGCCTGATCCGGCCGACGTGTTCCCGATCAACCCCGAGTTGGAGCGCCAGCAGTCCGAGCGGCTCAACGCGTTGCGGGCGCGGCGGGACCAGGCCGCAGTGGACGCTGCACTGGCCGACGTGCGGACCGCGGCGCAGGGCAGCGCCAACTTGCTCTACCCGATGAAGGACGCGCTGCGCGCGTACGCAACGTTGGGCGAGGTCTCCGACGTGCTGCGGGACGAGTTCGGCGTCTACCAGCCCGCTCGCTGAAATCGTCCGCTGAACCGGGGTTGCCACCTCGTCAATCGAGTGTGCGCGACCGATACCGCCGCTGCGCGATCACGTACCCGAGCACGATGAGCGCAATGCTGTAGAGCCACGCGGCCGCCACCGGATGATCCATCGGCCAGATGTGATGCGTGACCTTGGTGACGGGGTTGCCGAAAAGTTCGCGTACCGCCGCGATGAGGACGCTCACCGGGTTCACGCTCGCGATCCATTGGAGGACCGTCGGCATCGATTCGATCGGGACGAAGGCGTTCGAGATGAAGGTGAGGGGAAACACGACGACGAAACCGATCCCCATCACCGCATCGGGTGAACGCACGAAGATCCCGAGCCAGAGTCCCAGCCACACCACCGCGGCGGAGAACACCAGCAAGAGCAGCAGCGCCTGACCGACTTCCAGGAACCCCGTGTGGGTGCGCCAGCCGACGATCAGCCCGGTGCCGAGCAGGATCAGAATCGTGAGGATCGCACCGAGCATCTCGGCGAAGAAGTGGCCGAGGAGGTACGCGGATCGCGGGATCGGCAAGGAGCGGAACCGGTCGATGGAGCCGGTCTGGAAGTCCGTGGCGACCGACATGGCCGGACCCATGGCGGCGAAGGCCAGTGTCTGGATGAGGATCCCACCCATCAGGTATTCCTGGTAGCTCCCGCCCGCAACGTTGATCGCGCCGCCGAAGACGTAGGCGAAGAGCAGCACGAACATCAGCGGTTGAATGGTGACGTTCGTGAGCTTCTCCGGGAGCTGGCGGATGTGCTCGAGGTTGCGCCGGGCGAGCACCGCGGCGTCGGCCATCGCGTGCTTACTCATTTTGTCCCGCTCTCGGGTTGGCGGTCCGATTCGTCCGCGTCGTCGGGCTCGTCGGGCGCGGCCTTCGAGCCGGTCAGGGTGAGGAAGACGTCGTCGAGGGTGACCTCGCGCCGGGTGACGTCGACTGCGTCCACGCCCGCGTCATCCAGCGCACGCAGCACCTCGACGCTGCGAACCCCGTCTCGGATCGGAAGCGTGAGCACGATGTCGTCGATCATCGGCTCGCGATCGACGAATCGTGCGACCGATCGGACCGCCACGTCCAGGTCGGCGCCGGGCGCGAGGGTCACGTCCAGCCGGTTGCCGCCGACCTGGGACTTCAGCGCGCCGGGTGTGCCATGGGCGATGGTCCGCCCGTGATCGAGGACGATGATGTCGTCGGCCATTCGGTCGGCCTCCTCGAGATACTGCGTCGTGAGAATGACGGTCGTCCCTCGGCTGACCAGCTCCCCGAGGATGTCCCACAGCTGGTTGCGGCTGACCGGATCCAGGCCGGTGGTGGGTTCGTCGAGAAAGAGCACGGCCGGGTCACCCATCAGACTGGCGGCGACATCGAGGCGGCGCCGCATGCCCCCGGAGTAGGTCTTCACCAGTGTGGTTGCGAAGTCGGCGAGGTCGAGTTGCCCGAGAAGCGCATCAGCGCGCCGGCCCGCGTCCGCCTTTTCCAGGGCGCGTAAGCGGCCGACCGTGATCAGGTTGAGGCGTGCGGTCATGAGGTCGTCGACCGTCGCCTGCTGCGACGCCACCCCAATCTGTTCCCGAACCCGGCCGGGGTGCTCGCTGACATCGATCCCAGCCACGGTGGCCCGACCCTCGGTCGGGCGGCTCAAGGTGGTGAGGATGCGGATCGCCGTCGTCTTGCCGGCACCGTTGTGGCCGAGAAGGCCCAGGACCGTGCCGGGTTCGACGGCCAGGTCCAGATCGCGCAGCGCCCAGAGGTCGCCGAAGCGTTTCCCCAAGCCTTCGGTGGTGACGCCACCCGTCGGTGCGGACCCGAGGTTTGGGACGGGGGTCAAAGTTTCGTGCATGGTGCGAATCTCACGTACCGAGTGGGGCGCGCGCAAACCGTTTTCTCACTCTCGCTTCGATCGCTGCGTCGGACATGGGGGACGGGTTTCAACTGGCCCAAACGAGTTCCTGGGCCCTCTCGGCGGTGGTCCTGATCTCGGCGAGACGTCGACGGGCTTCACTCACGCCGATCTGTCCGATCCGGCGGGTGCGGAGGTCGAGCGTCAGCAGCTCGGGGTTCGACGGCCGCGGCCAAATCGACGATCGCTTCGCCGGTGGACGCGTCCGTGGAGACGGTCGCTTCGGGAGTTCGCGATTGCTGAGAAGTCGGAGTTGTGTGGTCACCTCGGGAGTGTGGCAGGAGGGTGTGACCATGCGTTCGGTGGGTTCGCTCGGTGGACTCGGACAGGGACCGGCCGGGCGCTCGCGGCGCCGAGGGTTTCCCGGGACGCTGAACGCCCAACGCAGTGCAGTCGAGCCCGCCGCCGCTCGTCAGGCGTTCGCCGCAGCGGTCGAGCTGCCCCCTCCATCGGCCCATCGTCGACTTCTGCGAGGAAGTGAGTCCCGGCATCGTGCGGGAGCCTACAACCATCTGGTTGTATCTTAGTCGTCCCGTCCACCGACGATTCGACTCCGTGTCTTGCCCGGTTTTTTCCGGCCTGCTGCAACGTCGGGCCGCCGGCGGGCATCGTTGAGTCGATGGAGACGTCGCGGCCCAACGCACAGCTTGCGCGGCTCGAAGCGCTGTACCGCGACGAGCGGGGCCCGATGCTCGCGCTCGCCGTGCTCATCGTCGGTTCACGGGCCCACGCCGAGGAGATCGTCCACGACGCGTTCGCCACCGTGGGTGAGCGCTGGGACACGATCGAGAATCCGGGCGGCTACCTGCGGACCACCGTGGTCAACGGGTGCCGAATGGCGCTACGGCGACGGAAGCTCGAGCACCGCCACGTCGATGCATCCAACGCGCCGGTCGACGAGCTGGACTCGCCGAGCGAGCTGGTCGAGCTCCGCCTGGCACTCGACGCGCTGAGCGACCGCGAGCGTGCGGTCGTAGTACTCCGCTACTTCACCGACGTTCCCGACGCCGAGATCGCCAGCCTGCTCGGCTGTCGGATCGGAACGGTTCGGTCGCTCGCTCATCGCGCGCTGCGGACGCTGCGAAAGGAGCTCACATGACGATGCACCCGGATGATCTCGAGGCCCGGCTCCGTACCGGCCTTCCTCGCCTTGCGAACATGCTGCTCGAAGGCCCGCGCGCTGCGACTGTCGCCGAAACGCCCGGAGCGTTCGGTGTGGCACGGGGTGTCCGTCCGTTCGTCCGGCCCTTGGCGGTCGCCGCCGTCACGATTGCCGTAGCGGTTGGTGCCGTCGGGCTGGTGCTGAGCCTGCGGAGCGACACTGCCACGCGCAACCGCTCGTCGGACGTCGCGGGTGCCGTCGGGCCGGTCAAACTGCCGCCGGCACCGTTGTCGGCACGTTCCGCGCCGGTATTGGCATGGACCGGTCGATCACTGATGGTCTGGGGTGGATACCGCGGCGAACCCACCGGTGTCCCCGAAGCATTGCTCGACGGCGCCGAGTATCCGGCCGCCGGAACCTGGACACCGATCCGACCCAACCAGTGGGGACACCCCGGAGCGGTCGGCGTCTGGGCCGGAGATCGCCTCGTCGTGCTGGCCAAGAACGGGGGCGCCGAGTACGACGCCGTCGGTGCAAGGGCCTGGCGCCTGCTCCCCGAGCTCGTTCCCAGCGCCGGATCGTTCGTCGCCGTCGCGGAATCGGGTGGCACGGTGTACGGGCTCGTGACCGGGCTCATGGGTCCGAGCGACTCGATCGGCATCGCACGCCTGGACGGCGGCGCGAAGGTCTGGCGGTTGATGGCCCGGACGAGGCTGGGCGGGCGCGCATCGTCGTTCAGTCTGATCGAACGCGCGGGCCGGCTTGATCTCTGGGCCGACGGCATGCGTGTCGCGCAGTACCACGTAGCCGGAAATGCGTGGGCGGAGGCCGACGGCCTCACAGTCCCGGAGGGATTCGCCCAGCCGCTCGTGACGAAGGTCGGGGAAACCGTTGCGACCGTCGATGGGGGCGGCGCCCAAGGTCCGGCCGTGTTGGATCCGTCGACGAACCGGTGGTGGAGTCTTCCCGGCGGCGCGGCAACCACGAGCGCAGGATCGACTGCGATCGGCGCGGGCGACCGCCTCTTCGTGTGGGGTGGTCAAGCCAATCCTGGGACCTGGACATGGGACCTCGCCGCCACTGATCCGTGCAGGGTGCCGTCGGGCGGTCGAGCCACGCTCTGCCCCGACGAGTTCGCAACCGCCGCCCAGGTCGCGGCGAGGCTCACGGCCGCCGGGCACACGGTGACCTCGGACGCGCCTGGCTCGCGACCATCCGGACTGCTCGGAACGGAACCCGTGGTCATGTGCGTGGATCGTCGAACCATCCAGGTCTATGAATACGAGTCCGCCGCCGAGCGAGCTCGCCACGCTGATGCGATCCAACCCGACGGCTCGTTCGTGTATCCGGAGGGTGACACCACGCGGCACGTGATCCCGGAGTGGATAGCGACACCACACTTCTTCGCCGCCGGTCGCGTCATCGTGGTCTACGTCGGCGGCGACGTCTCGCTACTGCGAACGCTCGCCGACGGGCTCGGCGCGCCGATCCCCCAAGATCTTCGAACTGGACGGAGTCGTGAGATCAACTGCTGAACGGTGTTCGAGTCGGACCGCGTGCGAGTCGCGCTCAGGCGAGATTGAGCGGCAGGCTGACCGGACCGTTGGTGAAGGGGACCGGGGTCTTGACGAAGCTGAAGTCCGTGGGCAAAACCATGTGTTGCACGCGCGCCGCGAGCGTCTCCACCGCGACGCGCGCTTCGAGCCGGGCCAACATTGCGCCCGGACACACGTGAGGCCCGTCGCCGAACGCGAGGTGACGACGAAGGTCGGCGCGTCCGATGTCGAAGCGGTCGGGATCCGGAAACATGGCGTCGTCCCGATTGGCCGATGCGAGTCCGAATGCGACGAGGCTTCCGGCAACGAGCTCCACGTCGGCGACGGTCGTGGGCCCGGTCGTGTGCCGCAAGAGAAAGGTGAGCGGCGGATCGAGGCGCAGCGATTCCTCGATGATCGCGGGGACGATTCCGGGGTCGGCGCGAACCTGTGCGTAGAGCGCCGGATTGCGAGCAAGACGTAGGACCAGGTTGGCGATGAGGTTGCGGGTGGTCTCGACGCCGGCCACCAGCAGAAAGATCAGTTGGGTCCGACACGCCAGGTGTGAGAGTCGTTCGCCGTCGACCTCGGTGGCGATGAGCCGGGTGATGAAATCGTCAGGGGGATCGTCGGTGGATGCGCGCGTTGCGATCTGCGCGTCGAGGTACGCCGAGATGTCGTGCATCGCCTGCTTGCGTGCGTTCCGGTCCTCTCTGGTGCCGAGCACCGTGCCGGCGAACAGGCACTCGGCCCACCGTCGAAATCGGGAATGATCGGCAGCGTCGAGACCGAGGAGGTATCCGATGGCTGCGGCGGGGATCGGATCGATGAAGTCGGCGGTCATGTCGACAGTCCCGTTTCCCACGAGCGGCACCAACTGTCGATCGCAGAGATCCCGTAGTGGCTGCTCGATGCGGCCGAGGCGATGAGTGGCGATCGCGGCGTTGATGACCCGCCGGATGCGGCCGTGGCGCGGCTCGGGGATGAACGGCAAGAACAGTTCGTCCTCCACCATCCGATCCGTGTTGACGTAGCTGCCTTCGAAGACGGTGACCGCGCGGCTTGCGTCGAGGACGTCCTGGTATCGCGTCAGGTACGAATACCCCGACGGCGTGGGTGCCACCGGACATCGGGCGCGCAGCGCTGCGAGCATCTCGTGTGGAACCTCGGTTGCCGGCGCGAGCGGATCGAACGTGTCCTCTCCGTCGGGGGTTGTCGAGCTCACTGCTTGCGATGGGGCGATGCCACGGTCTGCGGGCGATCGTCTCCGGTTGGATGCGCCATCTTCGGCATCGTAGTGACCTGCAAGTGGAACCAAGGCCGGAGCGCGATCCCAGTCGCTCGCAGCGATCAGCCGCGCGTCGCGGTGTTCCGGGCGCCGTCGATCTCGGCGAGCCGACGGCGAGCTTCGGCGACGCCCGATTGCCCGAGTGCCCGGGTGCGAGCGTCGAGCCACACGGTGGCGTCGGACGCGCGCTGCGGTCGGCGGACGCGGCGCGCGCGCGACGTCCGCCGGGCACGACCGGGCGCCGTCAGGAGCCGCAGCTGCTGGGTCGAGGTGGGCCTCTCGCCGGTCTGGGTGTCGCCGGACTGGGTGTCGATCGTCGGTGTGACCGGCATGTGGCCTCCCCACAGTCGAAGGTCCGAGGCTCCGCAGCTCGAATCTCTCGATCTCATCTACCCGTATAGAACGCCTTTCGAACCCTGAACGTTTCGTGGCCACAATTTTGCGCTGCGTCCGCAGCGCGGCGAGCGTCCTGCGAACCTCGAGTCGCTCCTTCGTCGCTCCAAGGCTTCTCCGGGCGCCGCGGTTGGTTGGCGGGGCGCGGCGCAGGTCGAGGGCCCGGTTCCGATTGTCGGGCGGGGGAACGGTGAAGGCGGCTTCCTAGACTGCGGATATGGGTGCGTACCTCGATCATGCGGCGAGTACGCCGATGCGGCCCGAGGCGGTCGAGGCGATGCTCCCGTTCCTCTCCGACCACCCCGGGAACCCCTCCGGCAGTCACGGCGCGGCCCGGGTGGCGAAGACTGCGCTCGAAGCCGCGCGCGAGACGGTCGCCGAGATCCTTGGCGGTCGGCCCGACGAGATCGTCTTCACCGCCGGTGGCACTGAGGCCGACAACCTTGCGGTCAAGGGCGGCGCGCGTGCCGCTCGCCGTCGCGGGTTGGATGGCGTGGTCACCACCGCGTTCGAACACAAGGGTGTGCTCGCGGCTGCGCATCGGCTCGAGGCCGAAGGCTTCCGGGTGGCCGAGGCACACATCACAGCCGACGGCCTCGTGAATGTTGATGACCTGGCGTCCAAGCTCGACTCCGGAACCGCGCTCATCTCGGTGATGGCCGTCAACAACGAGATCGGCACGATCCAGCAGCTCCAAGAGATCGCGGCGATGGTGCGCCGTACCGCGCCCCAGGCGTTTCTCCACACCGACGCGGTGCAGGCGGTGCCGTGGGTGGACGTCGCCATCCTCACCGCGGGTTGGGATCTCGTCGCGATCTCCGGTCACAAGTTCGGCGGACCGAAGGGTGTCGGCGTGCTCGTCATTCGCGGTGGTGTCCCCGTCGAGGCCGAGATCGAAGGTGGCGGTCAGGAACGCGGCATCCGCGCGGGCACGGTCAACGTCGGCGGTGTCGTCGCGCTCGCCACTGCGTTGCGCGTCACCCACGAGCGGCGGTCCGAGGAGCTGCGCCGGATCCGCACGCTGCGCGACCGTCTGCGGGACGGCCTCCTGGCCCGAGTCTCGGGCGCCTTCGTGAACGGCGCGCCCGAGGCCACGACGGCCGGCCATCTCCACATCGGCTTTCCCGGCGTGGAGAGCGAAGCGCTGCTCGTGATGCTGGACCAGCGCGAGGTGTACGCGGCCGCGGGATCGTCGTGTTCGTCGGGCGCCACCGAGATCTCGCACGTGCTGCTGGCCATGGGGATGGATACGGCGACCGCCACTTCCTCGATCCGTTTGAGTCTCGGGTACGCGTCCACGGAGGCCGATGTGGACGAAGCCCTCGCCGTCATCCCACGCGCGGTCGCGCAGTTGCGCACCGGCGCAAGTGTGAGGACGATCGCGTGAGCCGCGTGCTCGTTGCGATGAGCGGTGGGGTCGATTCGTCGGTAGCAACCGCGTTGATGCTCGACCAAGGCCACGACGTCACGGGGGTGACGCTGAAGCTCTGGGGTGGTGACAGCGACTCGGGCTGCTGCTCGGTGTCCGACGTGGAGGACGCGCGCCGCGTCGCCGCGCAGCTCGACGTGCCGCACTACGTCTTCAACTTCGCCGACGAGTTCGATGCCGCCGTGGTCGATCCTTACGTGGCCGACTACGCCGCCGGTCGCACGCCGAACCCCTGCGTCGAATGCAATCGATCGATGAAGTGGGGCCGGTTGCTGGATCGGGCGCGCTCGATGGGTTTCGACGCGGTGGCCACCGGACATCACGCGCGCATCACCTACGCCCACGACGGCACGGCGGAGCTCCGCCGGGGCGAAGACTCGGCGAAGGATCAGTCCTACGTCCTTGCCGTATTGGCGCAACCGGCACTGGCGATGACCCGGCTCCCCGTTGGTGAGATGACCAAGGCCCGCGTGCGCGCGCACGCGCAGCGGCTCGGCCTGCGCACCGCCACCAAGGCCGAGAGCATGGATGTGTGCTTCATCACGCGCGGCGGCCGAAAGGGTTTCCTCGACGCGCGGGTTCCGCCCACGCCGGGCAACGTCGTCGATCGCGACGGAACGGTCCTCGGCGAGCACGACGGTGTCCGCGGGTTCACGATCGGTCAGCGGCGCGGACTCGCGGTCGCCACCGGTGCGCGTCGATACGTCCTCGACGTCGACGCGCCGACGGCCACGGTGACGCTGGGTGATCGGTCGGATCTCCTGCGGGACCGAGTCGATCTCGATCGGATCACCGTGACCGATGTGCAGATCGATGACGGTGCCACGGTCCTCGCGCAGGTGCGATCCCACGCCGATGCTCAGGCCGCGGTCTGGCACGGAAACCACCTGCTCTGGTCCACGCCGCAACCGCGAGTCGCGCCCGGCCAGACCGTGGCGCTCTATGACGGTGACCGCGTCCTCGGTTCCGGTATCGCCGCGTAAAAAAGGGCCGCCCGCGCCTATTCGGTGCGGACGTGGATCCGGCGGGCGCGGGCGCGCGCGAGCAGCGCGGCGGCGGCGGTCGGGGCCACGAGCAGCAGATTCGCTTGCACCGTGACGCCACGGTTGCGCACCCGCCGCATGATGTCGGCGTCGTCGGTGAGCAGCAGCGCGCAGGATCCGAAGGACGCGCCGAGCCGGAGGTCGCAGGCGTCCTCGGGTGGTCGACGGGACGGGTCGGCCGGACCGATTCCGGCGATCCGGGCCCGAGGGAAGAGGACCGGATCCGTCAAAGTCAGTGGGTCCGCGATCACAAGTCCGGCAGGGACCAGCACGACCCACCGGCGCGAGAGTTGATGCACCAGGCGAACAACGAACACGCCCAGTCCACCGCCGATGATCACGGTGAGGGCGCCGGTGAACCACTCCCGATTCGCGAGCATCAACGGTCCCACGACCACCGCGGCCGCGATCACGGCGACGGCCGCAGGCAGGATGCCGAACAACAGGCCGGGCGGCACTTTCAGGGGGAACCGTTCTTCGTCGCCGTACGCCGCTCCCTGCGCGCAGGCGCGTGCGAACTCGCCGCGCGTTCCCACCGCCAGTGCGACGCCACACAACCCGATCGCGGCGGCCGCCGCCAGCGCGGACGACCGCCCCGAGAGTGCGGCCGCCACGGCCGCGCCGAACGCGATCGGCAGCGCGACGCGCGCAATCGTCAACGATGCCGGCCGCGGGACGAGGAGCGCGAGGAGCACGATGGTCCAACCGACCCAAGCGAGTACGGACCCGGTGGTGCGCGACGCGAATGGCCACGGCTGCATCGCGTCGGCGATGGCGGCGCCCGCGGTGACGGGCAGGCTGATCCAGATCGCGCGGAGCGCCCAAGTGTTCATGGAATGGAGATGCGCTCGCTTCAGAGAGTGCGAAAGAGGCATTCGTATACTAGGAACCGAATGTCCCACAGCCTGCACGGTGGAGTGTTCCCTTCGGGGTTGGCGACGGGCATCGGGAGCTTGCCCTTTACCGATGCGCGTGCGGCCGCGGAACTGGTGCTGAGCGTGCATCCGGTCCTGCCGTCCGTTCCGCAACTCGCCGTGCCGCGCGAGGGCGTGGTGGCGCAGTGGGCGGGTGCGTTGCCCGAGGTCACGATTGCTCCCGACGGATCGTTGATCGTGGACCCGGACCGTGTGGGTGATCCGATCGACGTTTCGTTCACCGCCGCCGCGCACACCGGTTTGCTCGCGTTCCTCGATGTCGCCCGGCTTGCGCCCCAGCCCGTCACCCGCGTGAAAGCCCAAGTGGTCGGGCCGCTGACCCTGGGGACCGCACTGGTGCATGCCGGTCTGGCCCCGGCGGTCGCGTTCGAACGGGCGCTCGAGGCAGTGGAGTCCTGGCTGAGTGCGTTGGAAGAACTGCTGGCGTCTCGGCTGCGCGGGGCACGGCCGCTGCTGTTCCTGGACGAGCCGGCGCTCGTGTTGTGGAAACGGGAATTGGCGCCGATCGATCGGGAAGACGCGATCGATGTGCTCTCCAGCGCGCTGGCGGCGTGCACGGTCGAGACCGGTGTGCACATCTGCGGCGACGGCGATGTTCGCTTGGCGTTCGAGGCCGGCCCCACGGTGTTGGGACTGCCGGTGTCGGATGCGCTGATCGACGACGTCGGTTCGCTCGTCCGTCATCTCGACGCCGACGGTTGGATCGCGTGGGGTGCGGTGCCCACGGACCGGCCGATCGGCGAATCGCCGGACCCGCTGTGGCGCAAGCTCGTGGGCACGTGGTGCGAACTGACGCGGCGGGGCTGTGATCCGTTGCGGCTCCGGAGCCAGGCGATCATCACCCCGGCCTGCGGACTGGCCACCCACGGTCCGAGTCAGGCCGAGCGCGCCTTACGACTCGCCGCCGACATGGCCGAGCGGGTTGCGGCGCAGCGCGCCGCGGCCCGCCTCACCGCCGGCGCGTAACCACAACCCAGCACCGGCCCCGCGGCCGGAACTCGCGACTGGCCGAAACTCCCGACTGGCCGGAGGGCATCGGTAGAGTCGACCGCCATGGCGGCGGCTGCGGATACGGCGACGGTCGAACGCGCGGCGGAACTGCGCGAGCTCGTCCGGTATCACGACGAGCGGTACTACGGCCACGACGAGCCCGAGGTCACCGACGCCGAGTACGACGACCTGCTCAACGAACTGCGCGCCATCGAGGCCGAGTATCCCGAACTGGGGGTGGAGGACTCGCCCACGCAGCGTCCGGGGGCGGCCGGGATTCCCACGCCGTTCTCCGAGGTCCGTCACCTCCAACCGATGTTGTCGCTCGACAACGCGTTCTCGCGCGCCGATCTGGACGCGTGGGGCGAGCGCATCGGCCGACTCGTCACCGAGCCGGTGGAGTTCGTGGGCGAACCGAAACTCGACGGCCTCGCGATCTCGCTGCTCTACGAAGCCGGTCGCCTCGTGCGCGGCGCAACGCGCGGTAACGGTGAGACCGGCGAAGACGTGACCGCCAACGTCCTGACGGTCGAGGACCTGCCGAAGCGGCTCCGCGGTCCGCGAGTTCCCGAACGGGTGGAAGTGCGCGGGGAGGTCTTCATGCCGCTGGCCTCGTTCGCGGCGCTGAACCAACGCCAGGCCGAGGTCGAGGGCCGGCTGTTCGCGAACCCTCGGAATGCCGCGGCCGGTGCATTGCGTCAGATCGACGCCCGGGTCACCGCGAGCCGCAACCTGTCGCTGTACTGCTATCAGCCGGGGTTCGTCGAAGGGGGTCCGAAGCTCACGAGTCACCGGCAAACTCTCGATTGGTTGCGTGAGCTGGGCCTGCCGGTCAATCCGGAGATTCAGGCCTTGGCCGATCTCGACGCGGTGTTCGAGTTCTGTCAACGGATGGAGCACCAGCGTCATTCGCTCGGGTACGAGATCGACGGCGCGGTGGTGAAGGTGGACCTGCTCAGCCAGCGCGCCGAGATGGGCCAAACGAGCCGTGCACCGCGCTGGGCGGTCGCATTCAAGTTCCCGCCGGAAGAGAAGACCACCCGGCTCGTCAACATCATGGTGAGCATCGGTCGCACCGGGCGGGCCACGCCGTTCGCCATGCTCGAGCCGGTGTTCGTGGGCGGTTCGACGGTGCAGATGGCCACGCTCCACAACCCCGACGAAGTGGCGCGCAAGGACGTGCGCGTCGGCGACACCGTCGTGGTCCGCAAGGCGGGGGACGTGATTCCCGAGGTCGTCGGACCGGTGCTCACGAAGCGCAAGCGTGGCGCGCGGAAGTGGAAGTTTCCGTCCACGTGTCCGTGCGCGCTGCAACAGCCGCTGGTGCAGCTCGAGGGCGAAGTGGATCGTCGGTGCGTGAGCGCGGACTGCCCGATGCAGCGCGAGCAGAAGATCATCTACTTCGCAAGCCGCGGCGGTATGGACATCGAGGGGCTCGGCGAGGAGCGGGTTCGTCAACTCGTGAACGCGGGACTCGTCCACGATGCGGGCGACCTCTACGCCGTCACCCACGAACAACTCGTCGCGCTGGAACGGACCGGTGAGATCTCGGCCCGCAATCTGGTCAATGCGATCGAGGACTCGAAGACCCAGCCGTTGACGCGCGTGATCGTTGCTCTCGGAATCCGCCACGCCGGCCCGACCGCCGCCGCCGCGCTCAGCCGCGCGTTTCCGGATCTCGACGCGATCGTCACCGCCGACGCCGATGCGCTGACCGCGGTCGACGGGGTGGGCCCGGTCATTGCGCAGAGCCTGCAGGTCTGGTTCAGCGTCCCCACGAATCAGGCGCTGATCGAGAAGTTGCGCACAGCCGGCGTGAACTTCGCCGCGCCGGTGGTCGAGACCCCCGACGTCGAACCCACGCTCGCAGGCCGCACATTCGTCCTGACGGGTGGACTCGAGCATTTCACCCGTGAGCAGGCCGAGGCCCAGATCACGGCGCGCGGGGGAAAGGTGACGAGCAGCGTGTCGAAGAAGACGAGCTACGTGCTCGTGGGCGAGAATCCCGGATCGAAGCTCGCCAAGGCCGAGCAGCTCGGGGTGACCCGGTTGGACGAAGAAGCGTTCGAGTACCTGCTCGCCCACGGGCCCGAAGCAGGAGAGGAGTAGGAATGGTCGACAAATCGGCGATCGGCGCCACCGACGATCCGTTCACGATGGTGGTGGAGTACGGCAAGATCCGCGAGTTCGCGCGCGCCACCAAGTCGGCGAGCCCCGCCTACCTCGAGTCGGACGAACCGGTGATCCCGCCCACGTTTCTCACCACGGTCTCGTTCTGGTCGCCGCCCGGACGATCGGTGTTCTCGAAGGTGAAGCTGGATCTTCGCCGGCTGCTCCACGGCGGCCAGGAGTACACGTTCCACGGCCCGCCGCCGGCCGCGGGGACCCGGCTCCGGGTCCAGACCCGGGTCGATGACATCTACGAGAAGGAAGGCAAACGCGGCGGGACCATGACGTTCGTCGTCACCGTGACCGAGTTCCGTGACGACGCCGGCACCCTCGTCGCCGAAGCGCGCTCCACGGCGATCGAAACCGGAAAGCCGGCAACCAAGGAAGGTGGCGCGTGATGAGCACGTGGGACGAACTCACCGTTGGCGCGGTTGCACCGGAACGCGAGTACGGGCCGATCAGCCGCACCGACATCGTCGCGTACCAAGGTGCGTCCGGCGATTTCAATCCCATTCATCACGACGACGAGTTCGCGCAGTCGGCGGGTTATCCCGGTGCCTTCTCGGTGGGGATGCTGCAAGCGGGCATCCTCGCGAGCTACGCGACGGACTGGCTGGGCCCGCGCCTTGTTCGGAAGTTCGGTGTGCAGTTTCGCGAGCAGGTGTGGCCCGGTGACCGACTCGTGTGCACCGGATCGGTCGTGGCACGGGACGAGGCGACGCGCACGGTGGAACTCGAACTCGTCGCGACGCGCGTTGGTGGCGGCGCGGCGATCAGGGGGAACGCGACCTTCGTCGTGGACTGAGCGAGTAGCTCAGGCCGTGGCCTGGAAGCTCCAGGTGAAATCGCCGCGGTTCGTGTTCGGCGCGCCTTGAACGTGGTAATCCACCCGGACCGTGACGGTGCCGGCGGGATACTCCGTGATGTCGGTGTTCTCGGTGGGCTTGAAGATGATCTGGCCGAGGCCCGGGAGAAACTGCACCTGATCCAACGGAATCGGTGTGCAGTCCGTGGGGCTCGGCGCGCACACCGATATGTCGGCGGTGAGGTCATCGCGGAGGTCGACGGTGATCGCCGTGCTGGGCGGAACGGAGGCACCCTGTTGGGGTGAGAACCCCTGGACTTCCTCGGGTTGGCGGTCGGCGGCCGGGACGTTCGATGTGTCCGAACTTCCGATCGCGGCGACGAAGAGTGCGACCACCACGAAGAGGCCGGCGCCCACGATGGCAACTCGGCCGGGGTGGCGGAACAAGGGGGCCGGGGCGCGGTCGCTGCTCGCCGCGTGGCGGACGCGGGCCGGAGTCCTGGGGCCTTGGTTCACAACTCGCACGGTACCGCTCGCATGTGAGTTCGGGATCATCGGCGCGATGAGGTGCCGCGGATCTGGACATTCCGGCCGGTACCGTGGTGGGAATGGCCGGAAGCACCGTCGCCGACCTCGTCGGTCGTGTGCTCGCTGGCCGCTACCGCCTCCTGGGAGCGATCGGGTCGGGCGCGAGCGGACGCGTGTACGTGGCCGACGACGTTCGCCTTCGCCGTCGCGTCGCGGTGAAGGTGCTTCACGCTGCCCTGGCCGAGGATGCCGGTTTCCTCCGCCGGTTCCGAACCGAAGCGCAACTCGCCGCATCACTTCACCATCCGAACGTGATGGCGGTCTATGACTGGGGCGAGGACGGGGTCCCGTTCATGGTGCTCGAACTCCTCGCCGGCGGTTCGCTCCGAGGGATGCTCGACCGCGGGAACCGGCTGACCCCACCGCAGTTGGCTCACGTGGGCGGGCAGGTCGCCGCCGCGCTCGAGTACGCCCACAGCCGTGGCCTCGTGCACCGTGACATCAAGCCGGCGAACCTGTTGTTCGACGAGCACGGCATCGTGCGCGTCGCCGACTTCGGTCTGGCACGGGCCTTGGCCGAAGCAAGCTGGACCGAACCTGCAGGGACGGTGCTCGGCACCGCTCGCTACGCCGCGCCCGAGCAGGCGACCGGCGCGCCGCTCGACGGCCGCGCCGACCTCTACGCGCTCGGCCTCGTGATGGTCGAGAGCGTGACCGGCTCAGTGCCGCTGGTCGGCGATTCGCCGATGGGGACGCTCGGTCTGCGCCAGGCGGCCGTGATCGACGTGCCCGCGGCTATGGGTCCGCTCGGCACGGTGGTGGCGCGCGCGTGTGCGGCCGAACCCCAGGACCGCTACGGCACCGCCGAACAGATGCGGGCCGCGATCGCCGACGCGGCCGCGCTGCTCCCCCCGCCGGGATCATTGGTGCTCGCCGGGCTCGGGGAGGTGGGCGAGGATCCCCACCCGACGCAGGTGGTTCGGGCGCCGACGCCGTCGCCGTTGTTCGATCAGGATCAGGCCGCCGTACCGGGATCGACTCGGCCGTTGCCGGTGGCAGTGGCCCGGGTTCCCCGACGCTCACGCTCGGCTGCCCCGCTGTTCGTCGCCATGGTGTTGGTGCTCGCAATGGCGGCGGCGGTGTTCGTGGTCGCGCGCCCGTCGGCCGGCGATGCGGCGCCCGTCCCGCTCCTGGTGGGTCAGAACCGTGCGGACGTGGCGCGAATCGTGGCGTCGAAGTTCTTGATCGTGCCCGAGTTCCGCCGTTCCGACGACCCCAAGGGGTTCGTCTTCGCCCAGCGCCCAGAACCAGGTTCCTTCCTCGCCGAAGGCTCCGAGATCCACATCGTGATCTCGCAGGGCTTGAAGCCGGTCGCCATTCCGCTGGTCGTCGGCAAGACCGAGGAGGAGGCGAATGCGCTGCTGGGCCCGCTGTTCCTGTTACGCCGGGTTCCCACTCCGGACGAGACCGTGCCGGCCGGCCAGATCATCCGGACCGAGCCGGAGCGCCGCGCGCAGCCGGATTCGGCCATCGAGGTCTTCGTCTCGACCGGGCCCAGAGCGCGCGTCGTCCCGAACGTGGTGGGCAAGTCGTTCGATCAAGCCGTCGAGTTGTTGCAGGTGGTTCAGCTCGGAGCCGCGCGCGTCGACGAGTTCAGTGAGACGGTGAAGAAGGGCCTTGTGATCCGCAGCGAACCGCCCAGCGGCGCCGAAGCCGCACGGGACTTGGCCATTCGCGTCGTGGTGAGCAAGGGACCCGACGTCGTCGTCGTCCCGGACTTCGTCGGCAAGACGGTGCAGGAAGCCACCGACCTGGCCGCGCTGAGCGGCCTGGAACTCGACATCCAGGGCCGAGTGACCAAGACGCGCAAAGTCCGCGTCCAGGTCCCCGCAGCCGGCGACGAAGTGACCCGCGGCACCCTGGTCACCGTCGTCTTCTAAGTCCCGTCTTGGGGTCTGTTGCGGTCGTGGCCGGTGGGGCGGACGAGGTGGGAATCCCACTCTGGGTGATGTGAGCTGGAACCTCACGCTTCGTGAGACTTCGACCGGATCCTCGCGCAGAAGCTCGGAAACAGGCAGGGCGATCTGCCCGGAATGCTCACGTAGCGTGGCGGAATTAGTCCGATGGCCCCCTTGTCTCGGCGGCCCATCTCTCGATAATGACTGCGGAGAGTGAACCCCGGCCCGGGGTGCCTCCGGAGGAATCAGATGCGCAGGCCGGCACGCGGAGCAACGACCCACCCGACCCTGAACCGGCCGGGCATGGGCTATGGCCGTCCGTTGCGGCCGGTGCCGGCGACGACGGGCCGAGTCGAGTTCGCAACCCAGCTCGAAGCCTTCGTGCGCGGCGAGGTCACCGAGGTCTTGCTCGAGGACCGGTCCTCGGTCACATCGTCTGACTCTCGGGCCTGATCCTGCACTCGCCCTCGTAATCCCCGCTCTTGGCGCCTGCGGCGCCGGGCCGCTCAGGCCCCGGGCGAGCGGAAACAGTTCAGTCGGACTGCGTGTCCGCTCGCCCTCGTAAAGTTCGGCGGATGACCTCCGCCGAACCGCCTGCGTTCGTCGGGGAGGCGCCCGGGGTTGACGAAGTCCCCGTCGTTGGTTGGCCGTTCCTCTTCGAGCACCGCTTGCGTCGGCTTCGTGCCCGTGACCGGGCCCCGTGGTGGGTCCTCGTCGCCGAGCTCGCCGGCCTGTTCGCAACGGGCTTCAGCATCACGATCCTCGCGGTATCGCTGCCCGAGGTTGCAGGCGATCTCAACTCCACGCCCGAGGATCTCACCTGGGTCGTCACCGGTCCGTTGCTCGGACTCGCGCTCACGATGCCGCTGCTCGGCAAGATCGGTGACATGCGTGGTCACCGGCGTCTGTACCTCCTCGGATTCGCCGGATTCACGATCGGTGCGGCCTGTACCGCCTTCGCGTGGAACGGACCGGCGCTGATCGTGATCCGCACCATCGGTTCGTTGCCCGGCGCCGCGATCGGACCGGCGTCGATGGCACTGATCATGCAGGCGTTCCCCGAGGAAGATCGGGTGAAGGCGATGGGGTGGTGGTCACTCGTCGGGGCAGGCGCGCCGGTCATCGGGCTCGTGGTCGGTGGCCCGGTCGTGGGTGCGCTGGGATGGCGTGCAATCTTCATCGCGCAGGTGCCACTGTCGTTGTTGGCGCTCGGGCTGGCGTTCGTCGTCCTTCGCGAGACGCCACACCGGTCCCGCGCCCGGCTCGACCTCGCGGGTGCCGGAACGCTGGCGGGCGCGACCGTGGGCGCGCTCCTCGCGCTCACCATCGGCTCACGCGTCGGCTATTCGAGCCCGGTGGTCGTGAGCCTGCTCGTGACCGCGCCGCTGCTGTTGTGGTGGTTCGTCCGCATCGAGGCCCGCACGACCGACCCCTTGCTGCCACTGCGGTTCTTCCGCCGCCGGAACTTCAGCGCGTCGCTCGTCGCGCAGTTTTGCTCCAACTTCGCCTACATGGGTGGCTTCATCGTCACGCCGCTGCTGGTGCAGTCGCGCTTCGGGTTCACGGTCGCTGCGACATCGTGGGCGATGGCGTGCCGGCCGCTCACGTTCAGTCTGTCGGCTCCCGGCTCCGGGTACCTCGCGGCACGCGTGGGGGAACGCCGCGCCGGTCTCACCGGCACTGCGCTGTTGGTCGCGTCGATGCTCATCTTCGTCGTCGCGGTCATGACCGACACCGTGGGTCTCGTCTTCGCCGGCCTCGCGCTGTCCGGGCTTGCGATGGGCGCCTCGATGCCGTCGCTGGTCACCGTCGTGGCGAACACCGTCGACGTCTCGGACCTGGGCGTCGCGAACGCGGCCCAACAGATGGTCGGACAGATCGGAACGGTCGCCGGGATCCAGTTGCTGTCGACGATCAACGGCGGCTCGGCGGACGCCACCCCCTTCGCAGCTGCGTACCTGGTGGGGGCGATCGTGGCCGGGCTGGGCGTGGTGGCGGCCGGTTTCATCTCCGCGACGCGACGCGACACGCGCCTGACGGTCGCCGACGCGGCGTGAACTCGTTCCACCCTTCCGGAGCGTGTCGCTGAATCAGTCGTCGTTGTTGATGGTGCCGTAGCCCACGGTGCGCCGGATCGTTGCCCCGGTGGGCAGCGTCAACGTGATCCGGAAATACTCGTTGGCCTCGACGCTGGAGTCGGCCAGCACCTTGATGGCGATGGGTCGGTCCGTGTACCCGGGCGCGAAGCTGACCGTCCCGCTGGTTTCGGTGTAGTCGCTGCCCGCGGTGGCAGTCGCGGCGCTGGTGGCCCAACGCGCGGTCACGGTGCTCGCGCTCTTCTTCGAAAGTGACACCATCACCAAGAGCTTGCGGGACCCGCTCTTGCCCTCGACGATCGCGGCGCTTCCAACCGAGAGCTGCGGGTCGCCGCTGGCGTCGTCGTTCAGGATCGCCCCGGAAACCGAAGCGGTTCCGAGTACCGCACCGGCCGCGCCGGACAATCTGAAGATGAAGCGCTCATTCGGTTCGACCGTCCCATCACCCCGGACCCCGACCGCGACCGTGGTTGTCGTCGATCCAGCCGGCAATACAACGGTGCCGGCCCGGTCGGAGTAGTCGGTGCTGTTCGCGGTCTTGGACGCAGTCTGATAATTCACTGAGATCGGGTAGGGAGCCGGGAACGACAGCGACACGTTGAACCGAAGATTCCGGGTGTTGGCGTTTCCTTCGACAATGCCGGCTGGGGCCACCGACAACACGGGTTGGGTGCTGACCGACCATCCGGTGTCGCCGAGGATGCCGAGGGTGAGCGGCCCCGGCGAGTGGATCACCTCGTTCACCCCGATGGCGGGAGTCATCAGCGAGTTCGGGTTCCCCGGGTTGTAGGTGAACTCGTTTAGGTGCGAGTAGCTGCTGCCACCCTGCCATGACGCGGGTGCGTAGAGGATCGCGGCGCCGAACCCGGCCGCGAGGGTCTGGGGGCCGCTGAACTGGACGTTCTGACTCTGGAGGGCGTTCCCGAGTGCCGCCGAGGGCGTGGGTAGCTCGTCGAGCGCCTGGCCGTTACTCGACGTGAAACGGTCGTACGCGAGGGGCGCACCGAGCCCGCAACAGATGTCGCCGATTCCGCCGCCCACGGTGTACGCACCGAGGAATCCGAGACCATGACCGATCTCGTGCAGCACGACGCTCGCGAAATCGAGCTTGCCCGCGGTGTTGCCGTCAGTGCCGAAGTAGAACCCCGAATAGCTGGACGAGAACGTTGCGTCGATGTCGGGGTTGGCCGCGTCCAGGTCGTTGCCGTTGAGCGCGTTGGCCAGCGCGATCGGGTACCAGGTGTTCGCGATCGGGCGACCGGTGAAGTTCGCCGAGACGTTGACCGGTCCGGCGCTGCCGAGCACGCCGGGTGGGAGCGCACTGAAGGTTGCGTCGACCACGATCGGGACTGAGGACGCGATCGCGTTGGACCACTGGTCGACCGCGTACTGGAACGCGGCCTTGGCGGCGGGGTTGGCGTCGAAACCTGCGTCGTAGTTGACGACGAACGAACTCGTTGCGCTGAACGCGCGCAACGACTCGCCGCCCGTCCGTGGAGTGGCGGGCACGAGGCTCGGCCGAGCGGGGGTCGGACCCACCACGATCGGAACGGGGGGCACCGCCCGAAACTGCGCGGCGGGAACCGCAGGTGCGGTGGGGCCGGACGACGCGTCGGCGGGACCGGTCACGAGCGCGGGCGATCCGATGAGCCCGGCTGAGAACACTGCGACGGCAAACCTGCTCGACGAGCGTCGCAGCATCCAGGAAGTCCTTTCGTGGGAACGGTCTGACTTCGTCGGGTCACGGATCGGACTTGACCCCGCAACCCCGTTCATCGGTCAGGTTGAGCCGAACGAACTACCGATGCGTCGGCGTCGAGGGTGGGTGCACCGACCGCGATCAGATCGCAGTACCAGGTGAGGAGCACGGCCACGACGGCGCCGGCGATCAGTACCGCGGTGATGCTGATCGGTTCGATCGGGAGGCCCCACAGGTGGCCTTTCACCAGGTACCCGCCCACGAGGACGCCGATCGGCACGGTGCCGCCGAAGCTCATGATCCACAATGCCATGATTCGGCCGCGAATCGCGTCTTCCAGGTGGGCTTGGAGCACCATCGAGAGACACGTGATCACCATGAAGTAGGCGAATCCGAGCACCGCAACCGTCGGGAACGCGATGGCGACGTCGCGCACCAGGGCGAAGCCCACGAGCAAGAACGCGAACGCCAGCAGTGCTCGCCGCATGATCAGCGGTTTCGAGTGGCCGGCGAGATACGTGCCGACGCTGATCGCGCCGAGGGCGGCACCCAACCCGAACGCGGCGTAGAGGAATCCGTAGGTGAGGCTCTTCTCTTCGATGAGCAGGTTGACGGCGGCGATCTCGGGCATCAGCCCGACGAACATCAGCGAGAAGAACGAGAACGTGAACATCGTGATCAGCACCCGCCGGATCAACGGATCTCGCCGAGCGATGTGGAAGCCCGAGAGCAGCTTCTCGATGGGGCGGCCCTCCACCGGGTTGGGATTCCGAGCGTCGTACTTGGCCAGGGCCAATCCCGTGACGGCGAACAGGTACGTGGCCGCGTTGATCGCGAAGACCGGGGCCGCCCCGAAGAACGCGTAGAGCGGCGCGCCGATAGCGGGTCCGACGACCCGGGAGAGGTTCATCTGCACTGATTGCAGGGACACCGCGCCCGGCATGTCCTCGCGCGGCACGAGGGTGGGCAGAATCGCACCCATCGCCGGCGCGCCCAGCGCGTTGACGATTCCGATCGCGAGCACGCAGACGAAGATCGCACTGGTGGACGGGCGATCAACGGCGGCGAGTCCGGCGAGGCCGAACGACAAGACGAGCTGGGCCATCTGCATCGCAATGAGGTAGCGGCGCCGGTTGACGATGTCGGCGATCACCCCACCGATCTGGCCGAGAAAGAGCAGCGGCCCGAGCTGTGCGAAGTAGAGGAGCCCGACGTAGCCGGGGTCCTTCGTCAGCCCGTATGCGAACTGGCCGAGGAGCACGTTCTGCATCCACGTGCCGATGTTCGACGCGAACGTGCCACTCCAGACCAACCGAAAATCGCGATGGCGGAGCGCCGCCTGGGCGGTGCCGCGCCGCAGCGCCCGGTCACCGTCGACGATTGCGTCGGTGGCATCGTCTGCTTCCGGATCGTGGGCGCGCCGAAATGCCATCAGCGGCGCACCTTACGCGGCCGCGGTGGATTTTCCGGCGGTCAAAAGCTCAGGCGGTCATCTCCTGGATGGCGTCGGTGAGGGCCTGGTTGCCACCGGGGCCGCCGCCCTGTTGCGCCATCATCAGCTTGGTCATGTCGCCCTGGACTTTGACCTTGCCGGCCATGAACGCCTGCATTCCGGCCTGCTGGTTTCCCGAGATGAACACGTCCTTGGCGGTCGCGTAGTCCGTGGTCAAGGTGACGTCGGCGCCCTCGGCGTGGCCCTGTCCCATCTCGGCCTTGCCATCCACCGCGCCCATGTGCATCTCGCGCTCACCCCACGGCGTGTCGGTCACGACCATGTTGAGCATCATGCTCGTGGTGGCCGGTGCGTCGGCACCGTGCTCGGCCATCAGGGCCGTCACCGCACTGAACCACTCGTCGGACAAGAACTCGGACTTCGACACGGGGGCCTCCTGCGGCGCGGGCGGGTCTTCGGGACTGCTGGGCCCGGGAGATTATCGAGGGGTCGGTGTGGCCGTCGACCACGCTCGCTGGCGCGACCAGGGAGTCGTCACGGTCCGCCGTCTACATTCCTCCGATGGCCGACAGTGCGCGCGAGGAACGCATCGCGACCCACGAACGGAACCCCAAGTGGCAGAGCCCGCCGTTGATCATCGACATGGCGATCTGCATCAACTGCGATACGTGTATCCGCCACTGCCCGCCGCAGTTCGGTGCCATCTTCAACCACGGCATCGACGTGATCATCCTGCCCGAGCTCTGCTCCGGTTGCGGCAAATGTCTCCCTCCGGTGTGCCCGGTCAACTGCATCTACGAGGACCCGGAGTGGACGGCCTCGGCCGAGGACTGGTGGATCTACCCCGGCCGCAAGGACGACCCCTACCGGTAGCAGAACCCGGACTTCGTACCGTGTCCAGCCCACCGCAACTCGCACCAAATATGCTCCCCAGAGCACGCGAACGGCGCGTCGATTCGCTCCGGGACTCGGAACGGCCCACCCGTAGACTCGCCCGCTCATGGCTGATCCGATTTCACGGGCCGACGTCCTGCACGTCGCCAAACTCTCCCGCCTCGCGCTCACCGACGACGAGGTGGAGCATCTGACCGCCGAGTTGGCGGGCATCCTGGGCCACGCGGCGGACATTGAGGCGCTCGACCTCGACGATGTGGAGCCGACTGCGCACCCGTTGCCGCTCGAGAACGTGTTCCGGGCCGACGACGTGCGTCCGTCACTCGATCGGGCCGAGGTCTTGGCGCAAGCACCGGCCGCCGAGGCCGATCGGTTTCGGGTGCCGCGGATCTTGGGCGAGGCACCGTGACGGGGATAGGGACGGGGACTGCAATCGAGATCGCGGACGCGGTTCGGCGTGGCGAGCGCACCGCTCGTTCGGTCGTGGAGGGCTACCTCGCCGCGATCAGCACACGCGAGGCCGAGATCCACGCGTGCAACACCGTCCTGGCCGAATCCGCACTCGCCGCCGCCGACGCGGTCGACGCCGCAGTGGGTCGCGGTGAGGACCCCGGCCCGCTAGCGGGGGTGCCGGTGGCACTCAAGGACAACCTGTGCACACGCGGAATCGCGACCACGTGTTCCTCCAAGATCCTCGACGGGTGGCTGCCGCCCTACACCGCCACTGCCGTCGATCGGATCGTCGCCGCGGGCGGGATCCCGATCGCGAAGACCAATCTCGACGAGTTCGCGATGGGATCCTCGACCGAGAACTCCGCGTTCGGGACCACCCGCAATCCGCACGACGTCTCGCGCGTGCCCGGCGGTTCCAGCGGTGGCTCGGCCGCGGCGGTGGCCGCAGGTTTCGCGCCACTCGCGCTCGGCTCGGACACCGGTGGCTCGATCCGGCAACCGGCCGCGCTGTGCGGCGTGGTCGGTGTGAAACCCACCTACGGGTTGGTCAGCCGCTACGGACTGATCGCGTTTGCGTCGAGCCTCGATCAGATCGGCCCGTTCGCGCGGACCGTCGACGATGCCGCGCGGTTGCTCGAGGTGATCTGGGGTCACGATCCGATGGACTCCACCTCGATCAAGTCCAGCCCACCGGACCTGGGATCGAATCAGGACGTGACCGGCCTGCGCGTCGGTATCGTCGAGGAGCTCACCGACGTCGACGGCATCGCACCCGAGGTGCGAGCCGCGGTGGAACAGGCGGCCGCGTCGTTGGAAGCGGCCGGCGCCACGGTGGACCGGGTCTCGGTGCCGAGCTGCACGTACGGCCTCTCGGCGTACTACCTCATCGCGCCGGCCGAAGCGTCGTCCAACCTCGCTCGGTACGACGGTGTCCGGTACGGCTTGCGGGCCGACGGCGTGGATGTCGCCGACATGAACGCACGGACGCGCGCGGCGGGTTTCGGACCGGAGGTGAAGCGCCGGATCATGCTCGGCACCTACGCGCTGTCCGCCGGTTACTACGACGCGTACTACGGCAAGGCTCAGAAGGTGCGCACGCTCATCATCCGGGATTTCGCCGCCGCGTACGAACGGTTCGACGTGTTGTTGTCGCCGACGGCACCCACGGAAGCGTTCGAGATCGGCGCCAAGACCGCCGACCCGTTGTCGATGTATCTCTCCGACGTGTGCACGATCCCCACGAACCTCGCGGGTCACGCAGCCATGAGCGTGCCCTTCGGAACCGGTGCGGCTGGACTGCCGATCGGCGTGCAAGTGCTCGCACCGGCACTGGGTGAGCCGGTGATGTTCCGCACCGCTCGCGCGCTCGAGGCCGCGGCGCCGTGATCGGCGGTGCACGCCGGTGCCGCTCGCGGCGAGGGCTACAGAAAAAAGTGGGTGAGCGCTCGGTTGAACACGTCGGCGGCTTCCCACTGCAAGAAGTGACCCGCGCCGGTGATGACGAACGGTCCGATGCACTCGTCGAAGGCCACGGTGCAGCGGGCCGGGAAGCTCGTGGGGACCACCTGATCCTCGGGGCCGTACAGCACCAACGCCGGGACCGGGTTCGTCTCCAGGAAGCGCGGCATGTCTTTCATGGGTCGGGCGCCGGTCGAACTCTCGTAGATGCCGAAGCTCGCGCGGAGTTTGACGGGATCGGCAAAGGGCTCGGTCATGAAGTCGACGACGGCGGGCGTGAACGCGGTCGGCGCACCCCACAAGCGGTGGCCGTACATTCCGGCGATGTACGCGCGGCGGCGATCCGGAGTATCGAGTTCGGCCGCAAGCGCGTCGGCGTCCGTGGCCTGGCGGATGAAGTAGTCCGCGGTGGCGCGCGTTGCGCGGTCGCCGTCCGGCGGGATACCGGCCGCTTCGTATTCACCGTTGCGCAGGACCGGGTTCAAGGTGTTGAAGTAGCAGAGCTTCGGAACGAAACCCGGGTAGCGCAGCGACAGGTCGTAGACGATCGGGCCACCCGCATCGCCGGCCGCGGCGAAGCACTGATCGTGACCGAGTTCTTCGTGGACGAGCGCGTACATGTCGATGGAGAACGCGGCGACGTCGTAGAAGCCGTCGGGCGCGGTGTCGCTGTCGCCGAAGCCGCGCAGGTCCGGTGCGATGACCTCGAAGCCCGCTTCCACCAGCGCGTCGATGTTGCGCCACCAGATGCGTCGCGTCTCCGGCCAGCCATGAACGAGCAAGAGCGGCACGCCGCCGATGCCCTCGCGCAGGTACGCAAGCGTCACACCCGTCGACAAGGTGGCGCGATGGGTAGCGAACCGTCCCGGATCCAGGTTGTCGTTCATGGAAAAGGAGTGTGGCATGCCCCACTATGAAGCGGTGATGGGGCTCGAGGTGCACGTCGAGTTGGCGACGGCCACGAAGCTCTTCTGTGGGTGTCGGAACGAGTTCGGTTCCGAGCCCAACACCAACATCTGTCCGGTGTGTCTCGGTCTACCGGGTTCGCTGCCGGTACTGAACGAACGGGTGGTGGAGTTCGCGTTGCGCATCGGCGAGGCGTTCCACTTCGACGTGCCCGAGCGGTCGATCTTCCACCGGAAGAACTACTTCTATCCCGACATGCCGAAGGACTTTCAGACGTCGCAGTACGACGCGCCGATCTGTTCCGACGGCTACCTCGACGTCGACGGTGTGCGCATCGGTATCGAGCGGGCGCACATGGAAGAGGACACCGGCAAGACCACCCACATGGGCGGCGGCGGGCGCATCCACGATGCCGATCACAGCCTCGTCGATTACAACCGGGCCGGGGTTCCGCTCATGGAGATCGTGAGCCGACCGGACATCCACACCGCAGAACAAGCCAAGGGTTACGTCACCGAACTGCGCGGGATCCTCGAAGCCATCGGCGTCTCCGACGTCAAGATGGAAGAGGGCTCGATGCGCGTCGATGCGAACGTGTCGGTGCGGCCCGTCGGGACCGAGACCCTCGGCACGCGCGCGGAGATCAAGAACATGAACTCGGTGCGCTCGCTCGGCCGTGCCATCGAATACGAGATCGAACGCCAGATCGAACTCGTCGAGTCCGGCGGGCGAGTGGTGCAGGAGACGCGGCACTGGGACGAGTCGGCCGGAGTCACCCAAGGCATGCGGTCGAAAGAAGGGTCCGAGGACTACCGGTACTTCCCGGAGCCCGACCTCGTGCCGGTTGCGCCGAGCGCCGAGATGCGAGCGGCCGCGCAGGCCGCGGTCGGGGAGTTGCCGGCGGCGCGCCGCGCGCGGTTCGTCTCGGACTGGGGGATCTCCGAGGTCGATGCCCGCACGTTGCTCGAGGCGCCCGGGTTGGCGGGGTTTGCGGAGGCGACGGTGGCGGCCGGTGCGCCGGGGAAGGACGTGACCAACTGGCTGTGCGGTGATGTGCTCGGCTACCTGAACGAGACCGGCGTTGCGATCGGCGCGCTGCCGCTCACGCCGGAACATCTTGCGGAACTGTGCGCGCTGGTGAGTGACGCCACGTTGTCCCGCAATCTCGCCAAGGATGTTCTGGCCGAATGTCTGCGCGAGCCGAAGCGGCCCGCCGCCGTGGTGGCCGAGCGGGGACTGGCGCAGGTGAGCGACGAAGGCGAGTTGGGCGCGCTCGTCGACACGGTGTTGGCCGCGAATCCCGGTGCGATCGAGGAATACCGCACCGGTGACGAGAAGTTGGCGAAGAAGAAGCGCGGATTTCTCATGGGTGAGCTCATGAAGGCTTCGAAGGGGTCCGGCAATCCCCAGGTGCTGAACCGATTGCTCGATGAGAGGCTCAACTGATGGAGATTCCCGATTTCGCGGTCGACAACGGTGTCGAGCGCGTCCTCGTCGTGGTGGCTCATCCCGACGACATCGACTTCGGGACGGCCGGATCGGTCGCGACGTGGTCCGACGCGGGAATCGAGGTGACGTACTGCCTCGTGACGAGCGGCGATGCCGGCGGTGACGATCGGACGCTGCCCCGGTCGGACATGGCTGCGCTGAGAGAGGAAGAGCAGACCGCGGCGGCGAAACAGGTGGGCGTCACCGACGTGCGGTTCCTTCATTACCCCGACGGTCGCGTCGAGGCCACCCTCCAACTCCGGCGTGACATCTCGCGCGTGATCCGCCAGGTGCAACCGCAGCGGGTGCTGTCCATGTCGCCGGAACGGATGTGGGACCGGATCTACGCGAGCCATCCCGATCATCTCGCGGCCGGAGAGGCGACGGTCGCCGCGGTCTATCCGGACGCGCGGAACCCGTTCGCTCATCCCGAACTGTTGACCGACGACGCACTCGAGCCGTGGACGGTCGGCCAGCTGTGGATGCCGATCCGCAGCGACGCCAACGTGTACGTGGACATCACCGATGGCTTCGATCGCAAGATCGCAGCCTTGATGTCCCACGTCAGCCAGATCCCGGACCCGGAGCGCATCGAGACGATGCTGCGCGAGTGGGCGGCGGGCAACGCGGCCCTGGCCGGGCTGGCGGAGGGCCGCTACGCCGAGTTGTTCCGCGCGGTCGACACCCGCTGATCCTGACGGCCGAGGTCAGGCCGTGACGGACGCGGGTTCGACGATGCTCACGCTGGTGACCGCCGGGAGTCCGGTCCGAGTGCGTATCCAGGTGGCCCCGGAATCGGTCGACTCGTAGATCTCACCACGGGGGGTCCCGAACGCCGCGAAAACTCCGCGCGCGTCGACGGCGTGACTGTCCACATTGCCGTCGATCCAATCCGTGACCCGGTCGAAGCGTTCGGTGGCATCGATGTTGGTCCGGTAGATCGCGCTCTGGCGCCCCCGCGGTCCTTCGGATGCACTGACGAGCACGGCGTCGTCGGTGGCGGCCGTGGCTCGGCAGTAGGTCGCGTGCAGGCCACGGGTGTGTACCCGCCACGTGGCGCCGTCGTCGTTCGAAATGAGCAGCCCGACGCTCGCGGCGGCGAGCACCACGCCGTCGCGATCCCAGACGGAGCGCACCTGGTGGACATCGTCGTGGATGTCGACGGTCGGCTGCCATGAACGGCCAGAGTCGTGCGAGCGGGCGATGCCGCCGACATGAACATTGACGAGCAGCACGTTGTCAGGGGTGCGGGTCACGGAGCGCACCTCCGGCGGGCCGCCCCACGGCGTGTACCACTGGTCCCGTCCGGGAACCTGGTCGAAGCTGTCGATCGACTCGAAGCCACCGGCGGCGAACCGCAGCAGGTGGGCACCCTCGGTGCCGATGAGGACCCCACCGGGGGCATCGACCGCGCACACCACTCCGGAGGCCCGGCCGATCTCGGTCCAGCCACCGGTCCCGTGCCACAACACGCGGCGCCCGGCGGCGACCACGATGTCGTCGAAGATACGGACCGGGCCCGCGACGGTGGGAGACATGCTGGCTGCGGTCTCGTAGAGGCCGCCGGCGGTGGCGATCCGTAGCTTCATGGTTCTCCGGACGACGTCAGGTCCAAGTGGTCGGCCTGTGATCGGAACGCCTTGAGCACCTGGACCCAGACGTCGGGTCCGGCGGCGTAGGGCGCGTTGGTCGCCGCGCGATCCACCACCCCGGCGGTGCGCCGGGCGAGTTCGCCCCCGCACTCGGTGGGCGTGCCCCGAACCGCGATGAGATCGAAGAGTTCGTCGTCCACGAGCGTGACCATCGCGTCCCAATCACCGAGCTTGGAAAGTCGATTGAACTCGGGTTGGAGCTCACCCCGATCGTGGTGATCGAGCACTGGTCGGTACGCCGGGGTGGACGCGTAGAACGCGATCTGGGCGCGGGTGGCGTACTCGGCGGCGCGGCGCGCCTCGTCGTTCTCACCGGTCGCAATCATCATCGGCCACGCCACCTCGTAGCTCGGCTGCGCGCCGCGTGATCCGGACCGGAGGGCGGGCAGCGTGATCGATTCGAGGTAGCTCCGAGTGCTGAACGGATGGACGAAGAACCCGTCGGCCACATCGCCGGCCACCCGCGTCATCTCGGGGCCGACGCCAGCGAGGAAGATACGCGGCGGCCCGCTCGGCGCGGGACCCGGGTTGAAGAACGGGGTCATCAGCGTGTGGCGGTAGTACGTGCCGTCGAACGCGACCGGTGTGTCGTCCTGCCACGCGCCGAAGATGGCGCGCAGCGCGCTCACGAACTCACGCATCCGCGCCGCCGGATGTGACCAGGTCATCGAGAACCGCTTCTCGATGTGCGGCTTGATTTGGGATCCGAGCCCGACGATGGCGCGCCCGCCCGACGCGAGATTCAGGTCCCACGCAAGATTGGCCACCGTCATCGGATTACGCGCGAACGCAATGGCGACCGCGGTCATCAGCTGGACCCGCTCGGTGTGTTCGGCCGCGAGCATCAGGGGGAGGAACGGATCACGCGGGCCCTCGAACGTGTAGAGGCCGTCGAACCCATTGGCCTCGACCCGGCGGGCCGTTGGGGCAACGGTGTCCAGGGTCGTGGCGACGAGTGGCGCATCGACCTTCATCGGAGCGGACCGTAGCGAATCTCGCCCCGGATCAACGCACCCCGCCACCTACGCTTCGGAGATGTTCACGAGCGAGGCGACCACACATCATGGGTGACATGAAGCCGATGAGCCACGAAGTGACCGACGGCATGGAGCGGGCTCCGGCCCGAGCCATGCTGCGCGCGATCGGGATGACCGACAACGACTGGGGCAAGTCCCAGGTGGGCGTGGCGTCGAGCTGGAACGAGGTGACGCCGTGCAATCTGCCGCTTGACCGATTAGCCAAGCGGGCCAAGGATGGGGTGCGAGCGGCCGGCGGATTCCCACTCGAGTTCGTCACCATCGCGGTGAGCGACGGCATCTCCATGGGTCACGAAGGCATGCGAGGCTCGCTCGTGAGCCGAGAGATCATCGCCGACAGCGTCGAGTGCATGATGCACGCGGAACGTTTCGACGCTTTGGTCACCTTCGCCGGGTGCGACAAGAGCCTGCCCGGGATGCTGATGGCCGCGGCCCGGCTCAACCTGCCCAGTGCATTCCTCTACGGCGGTTCGATCATGCCGGGCCAATACAAGGGCCAGGCGCTCGACATCGTCAGTGTGTTCGAAGCCGTCGGTGCGTGCGCGGCCGGCACCCTGACCGAGAACGAGTTGGGCGAGATCGAGAAGCGCGCGTGTCCCACCGAAGGTTCGTGCGCGGGAATGTTCACCGCGAACACCATGGCGTCGGTGGGCGAAGCGATCGGAATGTCGCTCCCCGGATCGGCGTCGCCGGCGGCCGTCGACCGTCGCCGTGACGACTTCGCGTTCGAGACCGGCCGTGCGGTGATGACGCTCATCGAGCGCAACATTCGCGCCCGGGACATCATGACCAAGGAAGCGTTCGAGAACGCGATCTCGGTCGTGATGGCGCTCGGTGGTTCCACCAATGCGGTGCTGCATCTGCTGGCCATCGCGCATGAGGCTCGGGTCGAACTCGAGCTCGACGACTTCAATCGCATCGGCGCGCGCGTCCCGCACATCGCAGACACGAAGCCGCACGGCAAGTACCACATGTTCGACATCGACCGTATCGGCGGTGTGCCGGTGGTCCTCCAAGAGCTGCTCGATGCGGATCTGCTCCACGGCGACTGCATGACCGTGACCGGCAAGACCATGGCGGCGAACTTGGCCGAACTGAAGTCGCCCGCGCCGGACGGCGATGTGGTCCATCCCCTGAACGCCCCGATCAACGTGCAGGGTGGGATCGCGATCCTGCGCGGGTCGATGGCGCCGAACGGCAGCGTCGTGAAGGTCGCCAGCCTCGACGGTCTGTTGTTCGACGGAACTGCTCGGGTGTTCGACGGCGAAGAGTTCGCGATGGAAGCAATCCTCGCCGGCACGATCAACGCGGGCGACATCGTCGTCATCCGGTACGAAGGTCCGAAGGGTGGACCCGGAATGCGGGAGATGCTCGCGGTGACCGGCGCGATGAAGGGTGCCGGTCGCGGTGTCGACGCGGCACTCATCACCGATGGCCGCTTCAGCGGGGGGACACACGGTTTCTGCGTGGGTCACGTCGCACCCGAAGCCGTCGACGGCGGGCCGATCGCGTTCGTGAGAGACGGTGATCGAATCGTGATCGACGCGGGTGCGCACACCATCGATCTCATGGTGGACGCGGCGGAACTCGAAGCCCGCAAGGAAGACTGGAAGCTTCCCCCGCCGCGTTACACGAGCGGGTTCCTCGCGAAGTACGCGCGGCTCGCGCAGGGCGCAGAGACCGGCGCAATCACCAACGTGTGACGGCGCAGGCGGCGGCTCAGGCGGCCGCGGGAATGAGCGCGCGCAGCGCCTCGAGGTCGGGGCTCTTCTCCGAGCACACGGCGTCGAGCACGGTCCGGTCGCCGTCGAGCAGCGTCACGTGGGCCCGCTTGACCAAGCCCTGGCGGAACGAGTCCGAGGACAAGGTCACGCCCTCGCGGTCGATCGCGCCGATGAGTTCACCCGGCCGGATCATCACCCCCGAGGCGAAGACGATGATGCGGGTCTCGGTGACGCCGATGAAAGCTCCGGCGGCCGGGATCGCGATGACCGACGTCCGTTGCGCCTGCTTCTGCGCTCGGTAGGCGAGAACCGAGCCCACCGCGATGCCGAAGGTGGCGTCGCGTGTAGCCCGGCCGCCGTCTGGGGCGTGCACATGGATCGCCGCGAGGAAGGTCTCGTCCGGTCGGAGCGCGCTGGCGCTGTGCTGTTCGAGAGCGGCGAGCGGTGTCGTGGTCATTTCTGTTGCTTCGGACCGGCTCGGCCGCGGCTTGAGCGGAATGGTCGAACCGCGCGCCACCGGTCAGACTCCGGAAGTGCCCGAAATGCTCGAAGCGGAAACGGCGCGAGTGTTGATCGCCCAGCGGGCACTCCACCGCGAGATCGCAGTGGTGCACGCGCCCGACGCGTGGTTCCTGAAGCGGGGCCTCACGCCCGCGGCGGTGCGGACTGCGCTGAAAGGCCGAGCTCTGGTGGATGCTCGTCGGCGCGGGAAGTTGCTCCTCGTCGACACTGATCGCGCTGGACCGACGCTGGCGATGCACCTCGGTATGAGCGGGCGCGTGCTGATCGACGGCGAGGCGGCAGGTGATCCGCTGCTTTACGCCGCCAACGGCGACAATCCGGCGTGGCACCGCTTCGGCCTCACGTTCGTGGACGGGGGCGCGCTGTACCTCCGCGACCCGCGGCGGCTCGGCGCGGTGGAGTTGGACCCCGACGAGGAACGTCTGGGTCCTGATGCGTCCACGGTTCGGCTCCCCTACGTGCGCGAGCTGCTCGGACGGAGCCGGGCACCGGTCAAGGCGGTGCTCATGGATCAGTCGCGGATCGCCGGACTCGGCAACCTGTTGACCGACGAGGTGCTGTTCCGTGCCGGAGTGGATCCGGCGCGGGTGGCGAACGGGCTGACCGACGCCGAAGTTCGAGCCGTCGCCCGCGCGATCGGGACGACGATCCGAACTCTTACTGCACGGGGTGGATCGCACACCGGCGACCACATGATTGCGAGATTGCCCGGCGCCTACTGTCCGCGTGACGGCGCCCCGATGCTGCGTCGCACCGTCGGCGGCCGCACGACCTACTCATGTTCGCTCCACCAGCGCTGAATTGACGCGAAACGTCCGTGCCACCGCCACGAACACCGCGCCCTTGGTTTGAGAACTGATCGTTCTCCAATATCGCAGTAGGGTCGCCGGGAACGGTGGCCGAATCATTGGGGGTCGATTCGAAATGCTTCGCAAACTGCTGGGAACTGGCGCGGTCGCAATCGCGGTTACGACTCTGATCGGAGTTCCGTCTGCCAACGCAGTGACGCTGCCGCCCGGTGATGGCGCGGTCAGCTGCGGCATCACCGGAACGGTTCGCGTGGTGCGACCGGTGACGAACCCGTCGATCGCGAAGGTGGTAGCTGCCGGCAAGATCGCCGGCTGCACGTACAACGGCACCGCAATCCCGTTCGTCACCGGTGTGACCCGGACGGTGGCGGTAAGCAACCCAGCCGCGGTGTGCGCCGCACTGGCTGACGGAACCGCAGCCGCGAGGACGACGATCACCGTCAAGGTGAACGGCAGCGTCTATGGCAGTGCGGCAGTCAATGTCGCGGTCGACGTGTCGCCGTCGAGTCCGGGCAGCTTGATCGAGGCGTCGGGTACCACCACCGTGCAGGGGATCGGCATCACGGGTGCGATCACGGCTCAGACCAACCGACCCGCGCACGATCTCTGCACCGGCGCGAGCGTGGTCACGTTCCTCGGCACGGCATCGCTGGCCTGGGATCGCCCGTAGGGGTCTGCCGCGGCCGCGGCTCGAGCAATCAGCGCCAGGGGCAGTGCGCCATACGATCCGAAATGAGGGCCTCGACGTTGTCGGAGCCGTTGATCTGAAAGTCGATCATATGATCGACTTACCGATCAACACTGGGTAGGCTGGTCCCATGGATCTGGGTTCACCTGTCCGTGATGTAGTACCTGCCGTCCGGGGCGCCTTGCTTCAGGCATTGGCTCGCCTCGAACAGCCCGTCACCCGGCGAGCACTCGCGGTTGCTGCCGGTGTCGCGCCGGGCCATGCCAGCGCAGTGATCGAGGACCTCATCGAAGTCGGCCTGGTGAGCGAGACCATTGCCGGTCGATCGTCGATGGTCATGCTGAACCGTCGCCATCTCGCTGCGGGGCCAGTGATGGCGCTGGCCGGTCTGCGGGGCGAGCTCATCCGCCGACTCCGCAAACGTCTCTCTGCGTGGCCCGACCTTGCCGGAGCCTGGCTCTTCGGCTCGGTGGCCCGGGGCGACGCCGGTCGCGACTCCGACGTCGACCTACTGATCGTGGCCGACGACCTCCAGCCCGACGATCTCCACGAGCGCCTGGAGAGGCTCCATACCGACGTCCGCGCGTGGACAGGAAACGATCTGCAACTGGTCGAACAGTCGTTGGCATCCTGGCGAAAGCTCGTACGCGCCAGGAACCCGCTGGTCGATCGGGTCCGGTCGGACGGCATCGCGCTCGCGGGAGAAGCCGCTGCGCTACTGGAGCGTCTTCGATGAGTCGTGCCAAGGGCACCCGCAAGCCGTGCGACATGCGCCCGGCACGGCTGCGTCTTGTCGACGCGCGCCAGTTCCTCGAAGCGGCTGAGCTACTGGACGCGCCCGACGGGTCCTTGGCAACGGCGTTGAGGCGGGCGCTCGACCGCAAGACGCAGGCCGGCTACGAGAGCGTCGACGTCAGCAGGACCGACGCTTCGAGTTGCGTTCGATGGGCCCGCAAGCTGCTCGTCGCGGCCGAGGCCCGGTTCGACGCGTAGTCCTTCGGTGCGCGTTGCGGTTCCCGAGCCGCTCGGGAGTAGTCAATGCATCAGTGACTATTGCGGTGCCGAAGCGCTCCGCAGGACGGCGGGGATCTGGCTCATCGCCTCGGCCATCCCTTCGGCCATGCCCATCGTGAGCAGCTGCTCCATTGCCGCGGCGGACGAGAAGGTGGTCTCGATCGCCATCCGGGTGGCATCCGCTGCGAGCGACGTGATGCGCACGCGGATGATGCTCGTCGGCATCGCCGGGTTGGGCTGACCGGCCTTGTCGGCGAAACCGTCTTCGAACTCGAGCGAAGTGGGCGGGTCGAGCGCGAGGACGCGCCACCAGCCGTGGTACTTGTCGCCTTCGGGGCTGGTCATGAAGTAGTTGATGCTGCCGCCGGGGGTGAAGTCGTGATCGACGAACGTCGCCGGATACGTCGGCGGACCCCACCACTGTTCGAGGTGGCGCGGGTTCTCCCAGAGTTGCCACACCGCGTCGATCGACGCGTCGAACTCGGCGGTGATGGTGAGCGTGAGACGCTCGGCGTCGCGCTCGATGTTGGTCACGGTCATAGCGGGGCTCGCTTTCTGGTTGGTACCTTGCCGGTCGGTGGCTTGCCGGTCGCAGTCAGGACATCGCCGAATCGGTCGATGCGTTCGCGCCAGACGGTTTCGAGGTCGGCCAAGGCGCGTTGGGCCGCGCGGACGGACTCGATGTTGCTGCGCACGAGTTGTTCCCGTCCGCTGCGCTCTTTGCTCACGAGCCCACACCGTTCGAGGATCGCGACGTGTTTCTGCACGGCGGCGAAGCTCATCGGGTAGTTGCTCGCGAGTTCGGACACCGAGTGGCGGCCGGTCAGTGACCGGCGCACGATGTCGCGCCGAGTGGAATCTCCGAGCGCCTGAAAGAGCTGGTCCGCGCTTTCTTCTCGGTCGGTATCTACAACCATATGGTTGTAGATTAGCGCCGGGAATGTCGCCCCGCAAGAGGAAGGCAGGAGGGGACCACGAGTACTCGCGGGCGCGATGACTTGTCGAAGCTCACGGGGTCACACCCCGGGCCACGGCAGCCTCGAAGAGCTCACGGGCCAACTGCTCGGCCTTCTCGGCTGCGGCAGTACCGACCGGCTTGGCTTCATAACGGTCCTGGTTGCGCTCCCGACGCAATCGGTCGAAGGCATTCGCCGCCTTGTCGGTCGGCGGCTTGTCGTGGACGGCGCGCAGGTAGCGACCGAGCGCCTCGTGTTGTCCCGGACCGCTGGCAGTGCGGAAGCCGTGCGCCGCGAGCAGCGCCTCGCCGATATCGTGGGCCGCGTCGTAGGCGACGCCGTACTTCACCGCGACGCTGGTGAGCAGCGAGAGTTGCCCGAGCCGCTCCTCGGCCTGCCGCATGAAGGACATGGCACGAGATGCGTCGACCGGTACGGCGTCCAGCCGTCGAGCTTCGACCAACGCGAGCACCGCCGCTTGCTGGACCTTGGTCAGCGCCGAGATCGTCATGATTGCTTCCCGATCACCGGGACGATCGCACCGGAGCGCACAGTGTCCAGGAAGCCCGACTCAGCGCCGAACTCCGAAGGGCTGAGGATCGTTGGGTTGACCGGACGATGCACGGCAGCCTCCACGCGCGTGCATGCCTCATATACCGCGTCGACGTCCGGAGCGCCGACAACCATGACGTCGATATCGAGCGGTGCCGGCCCGTCGACACCGCGCAACCGTGACGCGAAGGAGCCGTAGAGGAAGGCCGATTGGATCCCGTCGATGTGCTCGAACTCCTCGGCCAGCAAGACCACCGGACCGCTGACGACGGTGAGGATCTCCCGCAATGGGACGGTCAGTGGACTGTGTGGGTTGGCGCGGATGAGCCGCGTGCGACCTACCTGCCGCTCGACCAGAATTCCCGCGTCGATGAGTCGCGCCACTTCTCGATGAGCGGTCGGGTAGGCCAGGTCGGCGCGCTCGGCCACGTCGGTGAGGCTGAGCTCGTCGCCGGCGAGCAGGAGAGACGAGAGCAAGCGCGCCTGGCCGTCCGACCGGAAGATCGGAGCCAGCAGCGGTGCCCTGGTTCTCATATACATGATGTTAATATCCATCATAGTGATAGTCAAGGCGACCCGCTTCCAGCCCGCGGAGCAGCCGGTCATCAGTCCCGTCTGATGCGAAACGCGCCAGTCACACGTTGAAGCGGAACTCGACGACGTCGCCGTCGGCCATGAGGTATTCCTTGCCTTCGATGCGTACTCGGCCTCGAGACTTCGCCTCCGCCATCGAACCCGCCGAGACGAGATCGTCGAAGCTGACGACTTCGGCCTTGATGAAGCCGCGCTGGAAATCGGTATGGATCACCCCGGCCGCTTTGGGTGCAGTCCAGCCCTGGTGGATCGTCCACGCCCGTGACTCCATCGGGCCTGCGGTGAGGTAAGTCTGCAACCCGAGGGTATGGAAACCGACCCGCGCCAGTTGATGCATTCCGGGTTCGGTCTGACCGACGCTCTCGAGCAACTCGGCCGCGTCGGCATCGTCGAGCTCGAGCAGCTCCGCTTCGAGTTTTGCATTGAGGAACACCGCGTCGGCCGGCGCGACGAGCGCACGCAGTTCGGTCTGGACTGACTCGTCGGTGAGGCCGCCCTCGTCCACGTTGAAGACGTAGATGAATGGCTTCGCGGTCATGAGCGAGAGCTCGCGCAGATGCTCCGTGTCGATACCCGCCGCGGCGGCCCCCGAGAAGAGTGTGGTGCCGGCTTCGAGGAGTTTCTGGGCCGCGAGCACGGTGTCGAGGACGGCTCGTTCCGTCTTCTTCCCCTTCACCTCCTTCTCGATGCGGGGAACTGCTTTCTCGATGGTCTGGAGATCGGCGAGCATGAGCTCGGTGTGGACGACCTCGATATCGTCGGCCGGGTCGACGTGGCCGGAGACGTGGATGACGTCGTCGTCAGCAAAGACTCGGACGACTTGGCAGATGGCGTCGGCCTCACGAATGTTGGCGAGGAACTTGTTGCCGAGGCCCTCGCCTTCGCTCGCACCCTTGACGATGCCGGCGATGTCGACGAACGACACCGTGGCGGGGACGACCTGCTTGCTCTCGAAGATCTCGGCCAACACGGCGAGGCGCGGATCGGGGAGGGCCACCACGCCGACGTTCGGTTCGATGGTGGCGAACGGGTAGTTGGCCGCGAGGGCGTCGGCCTTGGTGAGGGCGTTGAACAGCGTCGACTTCCCGACGTTGGGAAGTCCGGCGATACCGATGGTGAGGGCCACGGCGGCGAACCTACTTTCCGTGCCCGTACCGCATCGGTCTGAGCCCATCGTCACCCGGGGTGTGACGGGCGGCCGCCCGATCTCGGGCCCGCTTGCTCACCGGTACGATCCGGCCGAGATCCAGGGGGTGAGACGGCAATGGATTGTGGGCAGTGCGGTACGGGGAACCGGGACGGCGCACGGTTCTGTCGCGGGTGTGGGCAGGCGCTGGCTCGTCTCTGCGCCGCCTGTGGTGCCGAACTGATCCCGGACTCGCAGTTCTGCGACGGTTGCGGGAGCGCGGTCGACGGCGCCGCGACGGCGGCTGGTCCGATCGCCCCGAGCGCGGTCCGCAAGACGGTCACCGTGCTCTTCGCGGACCTCGGTGGCTCAACCGGGTTCGGTGAGCGGACCGATGCCGAGGTCTCCCGCCAGGTCCTCGCCCAGTACCACGCGCGGTTGCAAGCGGTGGTCGACGCGCACGCGGGCACGGTCGCCAAGTTCATGGGTGACGGGATGATGGCCACCTTCGGCATCCCCGAGGTCGCCGAGGATGACGCCCGCCGAGCCGTCGATGCCGGTGCGGCCATGCAGCAGGGGTTCCACGAGTTCGCCGCCGAGATTGATCGCCGCTACGGCGAGATGCTCACGCTCCGCGTGGGCATCAACACCGGCGAGGTGGTGATCGGCGCGGGGGATGCGGATCTCATCGGTGACGCGCTCAACGTGGCGGCCCGGCTGGAGAAGGCGTGCCGCCCTGGGCAGGTGCTCGTGGGGGAGGAGACGTGGCGTCTCACCCGCGGCGAGGTCGGATACGACGAGCTCGGCGAGGTGACGGTGGCCGGGCGCGCGCGACCCGTCGCGATCTATGAGCTCGCGCTCGAGGCCGATGCCGCGCCCGAGATCGCGACGCCGTTCGTCGGGCGGGACGCGGAGATGCAACGGCTGGTCGGTGTGTTCGACGAGGCGCGCCGCGCGGCGAAGGCGCGCCTGGTGACCGTGCTCGGTTCGCCCGGCGTCGGCAAGACGCGCCTCTCGCGCGAGCTGTGCTCGCATCTCGCTGCTTCTGCCGACGCCCAGCGGGTGGAGATCCGGTGCGACCGCGCGGGCGAGGCCACCTTCGCACCGGTCGCGCAGTTGATCCGCGACGCTGCTGGGCTCGGTGAGGACACCGATGCCGACGCCGCGCGCACCGCGATCGGCACCTTGGTGTCGGAGAGCGAGGCCGATCACGCCCGGGTCGTCGATGTGCTCGCCGCGCTCGTGGGTGCCGGGCCCGTTCGCTCCGTGGAAGAGACGTTCTGGGGTGTGCGGCGGTTGATCGAGACGACCGCGGCCGTGCGCCCCCTCGTCGTGGTGATCGACGATATCCAGTGGGCCGAGCCCCTGTTGCTTGACCTCATCGAGCACCTGGCCGAGTGGGTCGCCGGCGCCGCGGTGCTCCTTGTCGGTCTCGCCCGCCCCGAGTTGCGAGAGGTGCGGCCGTCACTGGCCGAGCCGGGTCGCCCGGTCGCCGCGGTCGTCGTGCTCGACGGCCTCGACGCGTCGGCCACCGAGGCGCTCGCGGCGGGATTGCTCGGCACCGACCGGTTGCCCGCGGGACTGGTCGAGCGACTGCCGTCGTCCACCGATGGCAATCCGTTGTTCGTGCGCGAGTTGGTGCGCATGCTCGTCGACGATCGCATCATCCGGCAGCGCGCCGACGGTGAGTGGGAGCTCACGATCGACGCCGAGGCGGTCGACGTGCCCCCGACGATCCAGTCGCTGCTCGGCGCGCGCGTCGAGCGCCTGCCCGCAGCCGAGCGCGAGCTGCTCGAGCAGGCGGCGGTGGTGGGTGCGGAGTTCAGCCTCGGCGCGCTGCGGGAACTGGCGGGAGCGCACGCGGCGATCGTGCCGATGCTCGAGGCGATGCGCCGCAAGGAGCTGGTCGAACCCACTGGCACCTATTGGGGTGACGAGCCGGTGTACCGGTTCCATCACGTTCTCATTCGCGATGCCGCGTACCGGCGGTTACTGAAGACCACGCGCGCCGATCTTCACGAACGGGTCGCGGCCTGGACCGATCGGACCGCGGCCGACCTGATCGGTGAGCACGAGACCGCGATCGCGTTCCACTACGAGCAGGCCTACCGGTACCGGGGAGAGGTGGGCGCGCTCGAAGACCAGCGTGCCGAACTGGGCCGCCGCGCCGCCGAGCTGCTCACCACGGCGGCGCAGCGCGCGCTCGGACGGGACGATCTCGCCGCCGCCGGCGCGTCGAGCGCGCGCGCCCTCGCGCTGCTCCCCGAGTCCGATGCCGCGGCGCGGGCCGACTTGCTGATGATGGGCTGTGAGTGCCTGCTCGCGACGGGCGACGGTGCCGCGGCGCGGCCGCTCGTCGAGGAGCTGGTGCGGACCGCGGCCGACGACCCGCGGCTGGCCGCCTGGGGCGAGTGCTACGCCGCCCAGCTCGTCGGGCTGACCGATCCCGAGGGGCTCGTAACCGCAGACTCGCAGGCGCGCGCCGCGGCCGAGGCGCTCACGGAGCTGGGTGACGGCTCCGGCCAGGCGAAAGCGCACCAGGTGCGCGCCGGGCTGCTCGCGCGCCTCGGTCGCGTCGGTGATGCCGAGCTGGAGCTCGACCTCGCGCTCGCCGCCGCTCGCACGGCTGACGACCGCCGCCGCGTGACCGCGGTACTCGGAGCCGCGCCCGACGCCGCGCTCTTCGGACCGAGCCCGGTGGCCCGCGCTGGGGGTCGCTGCCTCGACGTGGTGCGCCTGCTGCGCATCACCACCGCATCGCCCTCGGTGGAGGCCGCGTCGAACCGGTGCCAGGCGGTGCTGGAGGCGCTGCGCGGCCGGTTCGACGTCTCGCGCTCGATGCTCGCCTCGGCGCGCGCGTCGTTGGAAGAGCTTGGTCTCCGCCACGGTCTCGCGCAGACCGAGCTATACGCGGGGATGGTCGAGCTGATCGCCGGTGATTCGCACGCCGCAATCGCTCCGCTGCGAGCCGCGTTCGCCGGCCTGGGGTCGCTCGGCGTGGGTGCCGACGCGGGTCAGGCCGCCGCGCTGCTCGCGACCGCGCTGCTGGCCGAGGGCGACGTGGACGGTGCCGAGCTGATGGCGGCCGAGAGCGAGGCGCTCGCGGGTCAGAACCTCAAGACCGCGATCGGTTGGCGGGTCGCGCGCGCTGAGGTGCTCGCGGCGCGCGGTGATCTCTCCGGTGCGGTCAGGCTGGCCGAGGAAGCAGTCGGGATCGCGACCGGCACCGACCTGGTGATCGACCACGCCGACGCGTGCGTCGCGCTGGCCACTCTGCGCGCCCGGGCCGGTGATGCGGCCGGGGCATGGGCGTCGAGGACCGACGCGAAGCGCCTCTACGAACAGAAGGGCGCGACGGTCCCCGCCGAGCAGCTGGACGAAGCGGAGGTCGTTGTCGCGGAGCCGGCTCCTTCGCCCGCTCCATCGCAGCCCGCTTCGGCTGCTGACGCGTCGAGCGTGGAGAACGCCGCGAGCCGCGTCGACGTTCGGGTCGCCGCGATGCTCTTCTCAGGGTCCGATCGCGAGCTGACCGATCTGATCGCTCCCGAGTTCGTCTTCGAAGACCGGCGACACGTCGTGAACTTCGGCGTCAGCGACTTCGAAGCCTCGGCCTCGCATCTCGAGTGGGGGCGCCACGAAGGCCAAGTGTTGGCGCCGCCGACGCCCGTCGCCGTTCGGGGCGAGCGCCTGGTGCTGAGCCGCCGGAGCGCGCGCAAGACACCGACGGGTGACGACCTCTCGTCGTTCGCGGTCGTCGAACTCGACGACCACCGCCGGATGCTCGCGCTGGTCCAGTTCGACGAGGCCGACCACACCCCCGCGGGCGAGGGGCTCGACGCGAGG
>JANPMG010000196.1:0-4757 GCA_031422675.1 Acidimicrobiia bacterium
CCCCGCGCCCCCCCCCCCCGACACACACCCCCCCCCTCCCGCCCCCCCCCCCCACTCCCCCCCCCCTACCCCCGGGGTTTTTGGCGCCCCGGGGGGGGGCGGCCCAACACCCCCCCCCCCCCAAAACCGCATGGGGGTGACGCCAAAACCGTGGGAGACCGGGTCAGCCGGGGTCGACGGTGGGGCGGGGCGCGGCGAGGAGTTCCGCGATCCGGTCGACGAGTTCGTCGATATCAGCCGGGGCGTGACCGCCGAGTGACTCCACGCAGATCGTGGCCGCGGTGGCACCGTTCGGTGCGGGATCGAGCCAGGTGAGCAACGACGTCGCCTGCCCGGGGATCGGAACCACGATGGCCTCGAGGACCAGACTGAGTCGGTCGATGTAGGACACCGCGCCCAACACCGAGAACGCTTCGTGGAGGGCCAGAAACGCTTCCGCCGCCGGAGCGTCGAGTAACACCTCACGAGCGCCGTCGACCGCGATCGTCGGGTGTCGGAACGACGCACCGAGATAGCTGTCGCCCGGCTTGGTTCCTCCTGATTCGGCCGGCGGTTCGGGGGACGGGTCAGGCGCGGGGCTCGGACCGGCGTCGGGCGCGGCAGTCTGGGCCTGCACGATCACGGAGAACGCCTCGGTGATCTGCGCGGTCCGGAGGGTGCGCAGTCCCGCGTCGGCGAGATCGGCGGCGGTGTCGGGATGATGGTGGCGCACCAGGCGGAGATAGATCGCGCGGACCTCGGGCCAAGGAGTAGCGGACGAGATGCCGAGCACATCCCGGGCGGACGCAAGATCCATTCGCGCATGCTCGCACGTGCTGGGAGGCGAAGCTGGCCGGTGGCGCTTGCGATCCGTCCGTGGCGCGCCTACAGAAGGGGTCCACGAAATCGGAGGTCACGATGGCGGCGTCACCGGAGTTCCTGGAAGCAGTGACCGCGCTCGTCGGCGCGGAGCACTGTTCGGCCGGCGCGGACATCAGCGAGGACTACGCCCACGACGAGGCGTTGACCGTCACCCCGGTGATGCCGGCGATCGTCGCCCGGCCGGGCAGTACGGCCGATGTCGCAGCGTTGGTCGCGGTCGCCGAGCAGCACCGCGTTCCGATCACCGCGCGAGGCAGCGGCACGGGCCTCTCGGGTGCCTGCACCCCGACGGAGGACTCGCTCGTCGTGTCGTTCGAGCGCATGAACGCGATCGTGGAGATCGACACGGAAAATCACGTCGCAGTGGTCCAGCCGGGCGTCACCCTGGCCCAGCTCGACGAAGCCCTGATCCCGCACAGCCTCGCCTATCCGGTCTATCCCGGCGAGTACAGCGCAAGCCTCGGTGGGAATGTCGCCACCAACGCGGGCGGCATGCGAGCGGTCAAGTACGGCGTTACCCGGCATCAGGTTCTCGGCCTTGAAGCCGTCCTCCCCACGGGTGAGGTCATCCGCACCGGCGGCAAGTTCGTCAAGGCCACGGCCGGGTACGACCTCACCCAGCTGGTGATCGGCTCCGAGGGCACCCTCGCTCTCGTCACCGAGGCCACGCTCCGCCTCTACCCGCGTCTCCCGTTCACCGCGACGGTGCTCGCACCGTTCGCCACCCTCGACGCGGTCACTCACGCGATCCCGCGAATCGTCGCAAGTGGGGTCGGTCCGATGATCCTCGAATACATCGACATGATCACGCTGGGTGCCATCACCGCTCACGTCGGTCTTGATCTCGGCATCCCTGCCGATGTTCGTGACCACGCGCTCGCGTACCTGGTGGTGATGATGGAGCAGCGGACCGACGAGCGGCTCGACGAAGATGTTGCCGGTCTGGCCGAACAACTTGCCGATCTCGGCGCGATCGACGTGTACGTGCTCCCCGGGGGCGCCGCCGCGTCGCTGATCGACGCGCGTGAGAAGTCCTTCTGGGTCGCCAAGGCGAACAATGCCGACGACATCGTGGACATCGTCGTCCCCCGCGCGTCACTGCCCGAGTTCATGGACGTGGTGGCAAAAATCGCCGGCGACTCGGGCTCCTGGATCGCCGGCTGTGGTCACGCCGGCGACGGCAACGTGCACTTGTCGGTGTTCCAAGCGGACCCCGAGGTCCGTGAACGCGTCTTGCACGACCTGTTCGCAGCCGGCCTCGGACTCGGCGGCGCGATCTCGGGTGAGCACGGCATCGGGCGGGCGAAGCAGGCGCATTTCCTCACCCTCGAGGACCCGGTGAAGCTCGCGTTGCTGCGGCGCATCAAGGCGGCATTCGACCCCCATAACATCCTCAATCCCGGCACGCTGCTCGACGGTGAGGTTCTCCCCCGATGACGATGAACGGTGCTCAATCCCTGCTGCACACCTTGGTCGACAACGACGTGGACGTGTGCTTTGCCAACCCCGGTACTTCCGAGATGCATTTCGTCGCCGCGCTCGACGACGAACCGCGGATGCGCGCCGTGCTCGGACTCTTCGAAGGCGTGGTCACCGGCGCCGCGGACGGTTACGCCCGGATGGCCGGCCGGCCCGCGGCCACGCTGTTGCATCTCGGGCCCGGGCTCGGGAACGGCATCGCCAATCTCCACAACGCGCGGCGAGCCCACACGCCGATGGTCAACATCGTCGGCGATCACGCGACCGACCATCAGCAATATGACGCACCGCTCCAGAGCGACATCGAGACCCTGGCCGCGAACGTGTCGGCCTGGGTTCGGCGCTCGGCGCACACCTCGGCGCTCGGCGCCGATGCGGCTGCCGCGGTGGTCGCGGCGCGCACACCGCCGGGTGAGATCGCCACTCTCATCCTGCCGGCTGACATCTCCTGGTCCCCCGGCGGTGTCGCCGTCGGTCGCCAAGCAGTGGCACCGGCGCTGGAACCCCAGCCCGAAGCCATCGCACTTGCGGCCAAGGTCTTGCGTTCGGGCGCACCGACGGCGTTCCTCGTGGGTGACGGGGTCGTGCGGGACGAAGCCGCCCTCGCGGCGGTGGACGCGATCGCCGCCGCCCATTCGAGCAAAGTCCTCGCCGAGGTGTTCCCCACGCGCATCCGGCGCGGCGTCGGCATCGCTCCGGTCGAGCGACTCGGGTATCTCGCCGAGTTCGCCAGCGCGCAGCTCGACGGGCTCGCGCATCTGATCCTCGTGGGCGCCAAGTCACCCGTTTCGTTCTTCGCCTATCCCGGACGTGAGAGCGATCTGGTTCCCGAGGGCTGCACGGTTCATGTCCTCACCGACGTCGAGGAGAATGGACCGCAGGCGATTGCGGCCCTGGCCGACGCGCTCGGTGTCACGGCGTCCGGCGCACGACTCGCCGCGGCCGGTCCTTCCGATCGGCCGACGGGCGCGTTGAGCGGTGCTTCCCTCGCGGCGGCAATCGCGGCCACCCTTCCCGACGGCGCTATCGTGGTGGACGAGGCCCAGACCGGAGGTATCTGGGCCTCACCGGCCACGGCCGGATGCGCACCACACGACTGGCTCACCCTGACCGGCGGTGCGATCGGATTCGGGATGCCCGTGGCGACGGGGGCGGCGGTCGCGTGTCCGGACCGGCCGGTGATCGATCTCCAAGCCGACGGCAGTGCGATGTACACGCTCCAATCGCTTTGGACCCAAGCCCGAGAAGGACTGGACGTGACCACCCTCATCTTCGCCAATCGGTCCTACGCGATCCTCAACCTCGAGCTGTCCCGGGTCGGGGTCGAGGCGCCCGGACCGGTCGCGCAGTCCATGCTCGACCTCACCGGGCCCGAGCTGGATTTCGTCGAGATGGCACGCGGCATGGGCGTTCCCGCCGAGCGACCCGAGACCGCGGAGGGTGTGACCGTCGCACTGGAGCGAGCCATCGCCGAGCCCGGTCCGCACCTCATCGAGGCCGTGATCCCCTCCGGATTCTGATCAGCCGCCGGTGATTTCCGACGGGCTGATGCCGAGGAACAGTTCGAGGTTGCGGTGGAGGTTGACGATCCGGCACTCCTCGCCGGAAAGGATGAGCTCGGTGAACCCCGGCTGATGCAGGCCGCGCTGCACGCGTCCGAGCGCATCGACGTCCTGGTTGATCACCAGGCCGAAGTCCAGATCGCCCGGTTGCGCGTTCGCACGCACCGGCGGCGTCCGAGCAGCACCGGGTGCCCGCCGTTCGAATACCAGCATGTCCATGAAGCATTCGTCAGGCAACGGTCCCGGCCGGGACTTGACCACCTGCATCAGATCCGGGAACGCGATGATCGTCGTGTTCGGGAAGAGGTTGTACTGCTGCATGTTCATGACCTGATCGGTCGACAGGTCGGTGAGGTCGGCGCCCGCCGCGGCGGCGGTCGCTCGCACTGCGTCGGCCAAGGCATCGCGCAACGTTTGCCCTGCGGTCACGGCCGGCACGGGTCCGGCGGGCTCGGTGGTCGGCCGCCCGATTCGAGTACCCATCACGGCCACGAACGCGTCGAAGATCTCCTGGTCGCTGACGCCGGCGCGTAGGCGCGGGCTCGCAACGCCGTAGGGCTGCACCAACTTGCCGTGCCGGTTCCAGAGGCGCTGGGGCGAGTTCACGTCGTCGGTCATCGGCAACATCTCGCGATGCAATCCCTGCACGTGGTAGGTCTCGCTGAACCCGTCGATCAGCGTCTTCCAGTTGCACGGCATCGGGATCACGAGGTCGTAGGTGCAGTGAAAGTCCTCGAAGCCGAGCCACGGCGCGTCTCCCGGCACACCCTCCAGGAACGCATCGAGCGGCTCGGCGGCGAGGTCCAGGTTCACGAAGACGAAGGCCGCCCACGTGTCCACCTGCACGGGAATGAG
>JANPMG010000197.1:0-24891 GCA_031422675.1 Acidimicrobiia bacterium
CGAACGCATCGAACCGCCGGCCCGGCACGAACTCCAGCACCTTCGCCCCGGTCACGGATTTGGTGATCGCATCGGTTGACGCGATCACGTCCGTCGCCGCGCGCAGAGGTCGAAACGGACGCCCTTTCCCCCAGCCTCCATTGCCGAGATCCACCCGCCGGTTGACGAGTTCCTGCACCGCAGTCCCGTCCGAGTTGTTCACGGTCGCACCGTCCAGGATCGCAGTGGCGTGCATCCGGGCCAGCGCGGCGCGGACCGCAGGCTGTTCGACCTGCGCCTGGGTGAGGTGAACACCGAGGTACACCTGGTCGTGTGCCGATCGGGGCGGCTCCGCCACCCCGACACCGAAAGCAGCGATGCTCTGCGCGCCGAGCGTCAGCAGTCCATAGGCCGCGAGGGTGGAATACACCGCGACTCGCATCCGATGGGGCACCTTCGGCATCTGAATCGGGGTGGCGATATCGGCGCGATCGCGTTTGGTTGCCTCCAGCAGGACATCCTCGGTCGGATCGGCCACGAACAAGGCATGGGCTTTCGCGATCTGCTCCTGGCGCAGGGGGCCCGGCCGGCCGAGGTCGGTGAGCGCAATGCGCAGTTCCTCGGCGGTGCGGGCATACCGGGTGACGCCGAGCTCCGACATTCCCTCCGCGTTGTCCCGGCCGTGCCCTGCGATCGGCAAGAAGGTGACGACCGGCAGACCCACCGCGAACGCCTCGTTCGCCGTCAGCCCGCCGGCATTCTCGACCATGACGTCGCAGGCGGCCATCAGGCTCGGCATGTCGTCAGTCCATCCGAGAATCGTCCCGCGCCCCCGAGCCTCGAGCTGAGCTCTCAGTTGGTCGTCTCGCGCGCACACCACGACGGGGTGAAAATCACCCGCCGCACAGATCGCGCCGTACGTACCCGCGATGTCGCCGACCCCCCAGGACCCCGCGACGACGAGCACCGCGGTCTCCTCGACCCCGAGTCCGAGTTCCGCTCGCTTCACGGCGCGGCCGGCACCGGGGACCCGTTGGAAACTGGCGGCGACGAGGGGGCCGGGGGCCCGCGCATCTTCACCACCGCGAGCGCGTGCCGTCGCCGCCGCGAACTCACTGGTGGCGAGATGGACGTCCACGTGCGGATGGACCCAGAGCGGATGCACCGCGAAATCGGTGAGGTAGGTGAGGACCGGAACCTTCAGCCATCGCTTCTTCCGCATGTTGCCGAGGACGAGCGACGACAGGGGGTACGTGGACACCACAACGTCCGCATCGGTTTCGGTGATGGCCCGCCGAATCCGCTTCCCCGCGATGAACGTGTCGAGCCGGACGATGAAACCCCACGTCGACGGCAGCGCGTACCAGAGGCGGTAGGTGAGTTCATAACTCCACGGTGCCACCCGCAGTTGGACCAGGTAACTCCACCGGATGAACCAGCCGATTCCGAACGGGCAGCAATGGAGAAAATCGATCACCGTGACGGTGTGACCCTGGGATTCGAGCCGCCGGCGAAGTTCTCTGGCGGCCCCGTCGTGGCCCGCGCCCATCGACGCAGAAAAGATGAGAATCCGCCGAGTCATACGGCGGCGAGCGTACAGGCGGGAGGTCGCCGCGACCGGGTTCGCGCCCGATCACCAGTGGGTGCTCGTCACGTCCGGGCGACGCCGGTCGAGTCACCAGCCCGTGAGGGCGCCCACCATCATCCCGAGGATCAGCAGTCCGCCGGCCCGACGGGTCAGCAGGAACGAATGCGGTGCGAACCAGAGCGGCCACACCGGATTCGGCATCGGCGACTCGGCCGGCTTCGGTGCTCCGTAGACCTTCCAGACGCGCGCGAGCAGTGGCATGGACGCAAAGACAAGCAGCGTCGCGACCGGCAGGATCCGCGCGATCACGAGCCCGGCCACCAGCGCGTAGAAGGCGACGAACATTCCTCGCGTCACCTGGCGCGCCGGGCCGTCACCGAGAATCACCGGCAGCGTGTTGGTGCCCGCCGGTCGATCCCAGGGCGCCTTGTCGATGTGCTTGCCCATCAGCACCGTCGTGCAGAGCACCGCGTACGGCAACGATGCCAGCAGCACGGCGCCGGGGATGGTGCCGGTAGCGGCGTAGTAGACGCCACCCACCATGAGCGGGCCCCACACCGCGACGACCGTCGGTTCGCCGAGGCCGTGCTTCTTCAGCCGGATGGGTGGCGCGGTGTAGGCCGCCGACAGAACGAACCCACCGAGCGCGAAACCGATGATCGCGGGACCACGCTCGGCCGTCAGAAAGATCATGATCGCGAGACACATGACGTTGACGACGAGCGCGTACACGGCGAGCCGGCTTCGGGTCACGACACCCGAGATCACGGGATGGGGTGAGTAGAGGTTGCGGGGATAATCCTTCGTGTCCGTCCCGACCTCGAGATCGAACAAGTCGTTCATGATGTTGTTGGCCATGTGCGCGAGGACGAGACCGATCGCCGCGACGACGAAGAGCCCCCAATCGGTGTCGACGCCCCGAAACGCAGCGAGCAGACCGCCGAGCCCCGCCGCGACGAGGGTCATGGGCAACACGCCGGCCCGAGTGATCCACAACCACTTCGAGACCGGGTCGAGCGTGCCCTTCGGCGGATTGGTCGTGGCCAACACGTACAGCCACTTCTTCGGGAGACTCTCCTGCTGACCGATCGCAGCGTCACTCATGGCCGTCAGGCTAGGTCCTGACCCGTCCGCCGGCCCACCCTGGCGCGGCCTCGGCGCTCAACCGCCGTAGTTCATCCGGGTGTCCGACACCACCACTGGTCGGCCATCCTGGCGCGGCCTCGGCGCTCAACCGCCGTAGTTCATCCGGGTGTCCTCCATCCTCAGAACGGGGGTGGATTCGTCCGTGAGGAAGTCGCAGTCGACGACCTCGCCGGCGAAGAAGGTGTGGTTACCCACCTCCATGCGATCCCGGACTTCGCAATCGAGGAACGCGACGGATTGTGCGAGCACCGGCGCGCCCGTGGCGCGTTCCACATAGGCGAAGCCGTTCAGAGTCTTCGCCGCCAGGTCCACTTCCACCGGTTTGGTGAACTTCCGGACGATCGCCCGATCCTCCTGGTCGATGAGGCACACGCTGAAGACTCCGCCCGCCTCGATCAGCTCGTGGGTGAACGCGTCGCGCTCGATGCCGACACCGATCCACTTCGGGTCGAAACTCAGCTGGGCGACCCAGTTCGCGGTCATCCCGTTGCGGCGGTCACCGCCGTCGGTACTCCCCACCACGTACAGGCCCGACGGCATCTTCCAGAGCACCCGCCGCCGGAGCTTGTCGTAGTCGATCTGTTCCGCCTCGGACTCGACCCGAACGGGATAGGGGCCGACCGGACCGTCTTTGGTTGCCATGGACGCGCAGGGTACGCGCCCGACCCGTGCATCGTCCGAGCCAGGGTGCAACGATCGGCCAGGGAGACAACACATCGAGATCGACGGGCGAACGGCCGAGGAGGCACGGCAATGGAAATGGTGAAGATCGCGACTTGGAGCGAAGTCCCGGATCGTGAACCCGTCGGCGTGATGGTCGAAGGCATCGACCTCGTCGTGATACGTCAGGGCGAAGGGCACTCGGTCCTCTACGGCCGCTGCCTCCACCGCGGCGCTCTGCTCGCCGACGGTCACATCGAAGGGCAGGACCTCATCTGTGGCGTCCACGGTTGGGACTACCGCATCGAGTCGGGGGTCAGCGCGTACAACAACGCCGAGGCGCTGGAGAAGTTCACGAGCGCGGTCGTGGGTGACGAGCTGCTCGTGAATCGCACCGAGGTGCTCAGCTTCTCGATGCGCCATCCGCAGCCGTACACGCCGGACGTTTACCAGGGGTATTACCAGGACCCACACATGGTCCCGGAGGAACCGTTCGTCGCGTACATCCACGAACTCGCGGGGAACGGCCTGACCAAGACCGGCCACCACGGTCCCCTCGGTGCGATGGGCGTCCCGCGCGACGAACTGCCGAAGTGGGATCACATCCAGTTCGTCACCGCGCAGTTGGCCCGACTGCCCAAGCTCGACGAAGAACCGGTCGGCACCGAGGTCTGCATCGGTCCGAACGCCGACAAGCCGCTCTGGCTCGACATTCCCCTGTTCGTGTCGGACATGAGTTTCGGCGCACTGTCACAGGAAGCAAAGACGGCGTTGGCGCGCGGCGCAGAGCTCGCCGGGACCGGCATCTGCTCGGGCGAAGGCGGCATGTTGCCCGAGGAACAGGCCGAGAACAGCCGGTACTTCTACGAACTCGCGTCGGCCCGCTTTGGGTGGAATTTCGACGTGCTCAAGAAGGTGCAGGCGTTCCACTTCAAGGGCGGTCAGGGCGCGAAGACCGGCACGGGCGGCCATCTGCCCGGCGACAAAGTCGTGGGCAAGATCGCGTCGGTGCGCGGGCTCCCGGAAGGTACCGACGCGATCTCTCCGGCCCGCTTTCCCGACTGGACATCCCTGGACGACTTCCGACGCTTCGCCGACGACGTGCGCGAACAGTCCGGCGGTATCCCGATCGGTTTCAAGCTCTCCGCGCAGCACATCGAAGAGGATCTCGACGCCGCACTGGCGATCGGTGTCGACTACGTCATCCTCGATGGGCGAGGCGGCGGCACCGGCGCGGCGCCGTTGTTGTTCCGCGACAACATCAGCGTGCCCACCATTCCTGCGTTGGCACGCGCTCGGCGCCACCTCGATCGGCGCAGCCGGCGCGACATCACGCTCGTCGCCACGGGTGGCCTCCGCCACGCGCCCGATTTTGCCAAGGCGCTCGCGCTCGGCGCCGATGCGGTCGCCGTCGCAAACTCTGCGATCCAAGCCATCGGCTGTCTCGGTATGCGCGCCTGCAACACGAACAACTGCCCCGTCGGAATCGCCACCCAGAAGCCGCATCTGCGGGCCCGGCTCCCGGTGGATGAAGCCGCGGAGCGGTTGAACCGATTCCTACGGGCCACCGTCGAGTTGATGCAGATCCTGGCGCGCGCGTGCGGCCACGACCACGTCCGTCAATTCTCCGCCGACGACCTCACCACGTTCGATCGCGACATGGCCCATCTCACCGGCATCACCTACGGCGGGGTGACGTTGTGAACGAGGTTTGGGTGAAGGTGGCGGAGCCGAACGATCTGGCGGACGGCCGGGTGCGGACCGTGTTGGCCGGGAAACATTCACTTGCGCTGACACGCGTCGGCGATCAGTACGGCGCGCTCGACAACCACTGTCCCCACCAGGGTGGCCCCCTCGGCGAAGGCTCGATCGAGAATGGCCTTCTGCGGTGCCCCTGGCACGGTTACGACTACGACCCGCTGACCGGTACTCCGCCGGCCGGCTTCTCCGACGCGCCGGGGTGCTTCCCGCTCGAGGCGCGCGACGACGGCATCTATGTGGCCATACCGGCCGATGCGCCGCACGAACGCACGGTGTCGGACGTGATGGTCGAGACCATGGTCGCGTGGGGCGTCACCCACGTGTTCGGGATGGTCGGTCACTCCAACCTCGGATTCGCCGACGCGATGCGGCGCGCCGAGATTGCCGGCGATCTCACGTTCATAGGTATCCGCCACGAGGGTGCGGCGGCGTTCGCCGCGTCCGCCTACGGGAAGCTCACCGGCCAACCCGCGGCCTGCTTTGCGATCGCCGGGCCGGGTTCCACCAATCTGCTGACCGGCCTCTACGACGCCAAGCTCGATCGCGCACCGGTGCTCGCCATTTCGGGTCAGGTGCCATCGAAAGTGGTGGGGCGCGGCGCATTCCAGGATGTGGATCTCAACGGCGCGTTCGCCGCAGTGTCCACGTACTCGAAGACCGTGTTTTCCGATTCCGACCATGCCGAACTGATGACCCTGGCCCTGAAGCACGCGACCGTGCAGCGCGACGTAGCGCACCTGGTGTTACCCGACGAAGTTCAGGTGAAGGTCGTCGGTGAACACTCGCCTGCGGGCTCGCCGGCCGGGCGCCTCGGCGACACCCACATCGCGCCGCCGGTCGCGGCGCTCGATGCGGCGGTCGAACTCATCGACGCCGCACGCCGCCCGGTGATCGTGGTGGGACACGGAGTGCGGTTCGAGATGGATGCGGTGCTCGAACTCGCGCATGCGCTGAATGCCCCCGTACTCACGACGTTCAAGGCCAAGGGCCAGATCTCGGATGGCCACCCCCTCGGCGCGGGGGTACTCGGGAGAAGTGGCACACCGGTGGCGAGTTGGCTCATGAACGAGTCCGACCTCTTGATCGTGCTCGGCACGTCCTTCTCCAATCACACGGGAATCGCGTCGTACAAGCCGATCGTCCAGGTGGACTTCGACCCCATGGCGCTCGGTCGGTTCCATCCCGTTACGGTCCCGGTCCAGGGCCACGCAGGCGTGACTGCGCAGCTGCTTGCCGAACGTCTCGTGACGAACAGTGATCGAGCCGACCAACGCGACGACGTGGCGGCGCGGTGGGAAATCTGGCGTGCCGAAAAGGCACGCCGACTTCGCGACGACCGCGGCCTCGGCGTCTCGTCCGCCGCCGTATTCGACGCGATGAATCGGCACGTACCCGACGACGCGGTCATCACCGTCGACGTGGGCAATCAGGCGTACTCGTTCGGCCGCTACTTCGAGTGTCACCGCCAATCGATCCTGATGTCCGGCTACCTCGGATCGATCGGGTTCGGGTTCCCGGCCGCCATGGGGGCGTGGGCAGCAGTCGGCGACACGCGCAAAGTCGTCGCCGTCACCGGCGACGGCGGCTTCGGTCAGTACCTCGCAGAGATCACGACCGCGGTCAAGTACGGCATGCCGATCACGCACGTACTCCTCGACAACAGCTCGCTCGGGAAGATCACCAAGGAGCAACGGGCGGCCGAGTACGAGGTGTGGCAAACCGACCTCCTGAACCCGGACTTCGCCGCGTACGCGCAGTTGTGCGGTGCCCTCGGGATCCGCGTGACCGCAACGAGCGAGCTGGATGCTGCGCTCGAACAGGCGCTCGCACACCACGGTCCTGCGCTCGTGTCCGTCACCACCGATGCCGACCTCGTCTAGTGCTCCTCCTCGTTCGACGCCCGCCACGCGTCGAGGGCCGCGCGGAAGCAGGCGGTAGCGACGAGCAGTGCCGCCACCGGATCGGCCCACCAGAGGCCGGCAGCGGCGTTGAGGACGAGCGCGATGAGAATCCCGGTCGCGAGGCAACCGTCGAGAAAGGTCATCGACGCCTCGGCGCGCAGCGGCGCGCTGTTCGACGCGAGTGCGGCCAACCGTTTGACCCGTGCGAGCCCGAACATCACTCCCGCCGTCACCGCGAGGTACGCAATCCCGAACGGAGACGCCTCCGCTTTCGCGCCCGTCGCGATCGAGTACGAGCTGGCGGCGAGCAGATAGATGCCGAGTACCACGAACGACGCCGCGACGAGCCGAAGTGCGCTCAGCGACCGCCGATCCGCGTGGTGATCCTTGATGTACCAGATCGTGACCGCGGACGCGAAGACCTCGATGATCGAATCGAGCCCGAACGCAACCAGCGCGAGCGATCCGGCTGCGATCCCCAGCCCGATGGTGACGAAGACCTCCATGAGGTTCCACGCGATGGTCCAGCGCTGCAGTCGGCGCCCGCGCCCGAGCTGCGCGTCGTGGTCGTCACTGAGTGCTGTCATCGAACTCCGCTCACAGTCCGATCGTATGAGGTCATCACCGCATCCGCCCCACGAAAGGCGCCCACGGCGTTCGCACCCGAGGTCCGAATCCGGATCACGAAGTACGCCGCATCGAGCAAGATCGCGTGATGGACTCACCCGCAGACGTCAACGTCGTTCTGGCCCGCTTGGCGCGCGGTGAGATCACGACATTGGAAGTCGTTCGGAATCAGCGGGCGCGATTGGAGGCAGCGCACGAGACGACGAACTGTGTCGCGACCTGGAATCCCGAAGCCGAGGCCGAGGCAGCAGCACTCGACGCGCGGTTCGACCGTGACGGTGCCGTCGGACCGCTCCACGGCCTGCCGATCACCGTGAAGGACTGGATCGACGTCGCCGGCCTGGCGTGCACCGGTGGTGAAGCGGCGCATCGCGAACGCGTGGCGCCTCGCGACGCAACGGTCGTCGCCCGTCTCCGCGCGGCCGGTGCCATCGTGCTGGCGAAGACGACCGTGCAGGTCGACAGCGAGTTGTGGGGTCCCGTTCGCAACCCCGTCGATCCCACCCGATCGCCGGGCGGGTCGAGCAGCGGCGAAGCCGCGGCGGTCGGCGGGGGTGGATCGCTCCTGGGCATCGGCAGCGATTCCGGCGGGAGCCTTCGAGTCCCCGCCGCGTGGTGTGGCGTCGCGACCCTCAAGCCGTCCGCGGGCCGCGTGCCGACGACCGGTCACTTCCCTCGCGTCGGCGAACGTATGGATGGTCGCACCACGATCGGCCCGATGGCGAGAGCGGTGCGGACCCTCGGCGACGTCCTCGCGGTCGTGGCCGGACCCGACGGGGTCGATGCCGGTATCGCGCCGGTCACCCTCGGCGATCGGGCCGACGTACGCATCGACTCGTTGCGCGTCGGGTGGTCGATCGGCGACGAAACCCACACCGCCGACCCGGACATCGGCACCGCCGTCGCCGACGCGGTGAGCACGCTCGAGGCCGCCGGCGCGACGAACGTCGGGCCGGTCGATCAACGACTCGACGAGGCACTCGACATCACGCTCCGGTATTGGAAACGCGCGAGTGGTCGACTCGAAGGGTGGGACGTCGAAGCCCATCTCGCGGACTGGGACCGTTATCGCTCGCGCATGTTGCGCGCGTACGCCGAGGTCGACGTCGTGGTGATGCCGGTGACGCCGACGACCGCACCGCTTCATCGATCGATGGAAACGCTGGACTACATCTTCACGCTCCCTGCGAGCCTGACCGGAGCCCCCGCCGTCGTCGTGCCGATGAGACCGAGCAACGGGCTCCCTGCGGCCGTGCAGGTCGTGGCCCACCGTTGGCAAGACGATGTCGCGCTCCGAGCCGCGGGCACGATCGAAGCGGCCGCGATCGGGCCAGGCGGATCGAGCCGCCGGGAAAGTAGTTCCCCCACCTGACGCTTCAAGGGCTACGATCTCACGGATGTTCCAGACCGCCTCGACCCTTCTGCTTCTCATGTAGGCAAGTACCGCGCTGGTACTTGCCGAAGCTCCTGTGCCCCCGGGCCGGGAGCTTCTTTCGTTCCCGAGCCCGACCCGCGACACAAGTGAGCCGACATGCCCCCCGAACCCGCCACACCGATGCAGATGCCCTTCGAGAAGTACCGCGCGTTCGTGCCGCTGCAGCTCCCCGACCGCACCTGGCCCGACCAGTCCTTCACGAAGGCGCCCCGCTGGTGTGCCGTCGATCTGCGCGACGGGAACCAGGCGCTCATCGACCCGATGGATCCGGTCCGCAAGCGTCGGATGTTCGAGACGCTGGTGAAAATGGGCTTCAAGGAGATCGAGGTCGGCTTCCCGTCCGCGAGCCAGCCCGATTTCGACTTCGTACGCCTGCTCATCGAGGAAGACCTGAGTCCGGACGACGTGACGATCCAGGTGCTCACGCAGTGTCGCGACGAGCTGATCGAACGCACCTACGAGTCGCTTCTGGGCGCGCCGCGCGCGATCGTGCACTTCTACAACTCGACCTCGATCCTCCAACGACGCGTCGTCTTCGGATTGGACCAGCCGGGGATCACCGAGATCGCGGTCAACGCGGCGAAGATGTGTCGCAAGTTGGAACCGACGGTGCCGGGTACCGACGTCCGCTACGAGTACTCCCCCGAGAGCTACACCGGCACCGAGATCGAATACGCGGTCGAGATCTGCGATGCCGTCGCGGACGTGATCGAACCGACCGTCGACCGGCCCTTGATCATGAACCTGCCCGCGACCGTCGAGATGTACTCACCCAACATCTACGCGGACACGATCGAGTGGTTCCTGCGCACGATCCGGAATCGTGACGCCGTCGTCCTGTCTTTGCATCCACACAACGATCGCGGCTGTGGCATCGCGGCTGCGGAACTCGGTGTGCTCGCCGGCGCCGACCGGGTGGAGGGTTGTCTGTTCGGGAACGGCGAGCGCACCGGCAACGTCGACCTGGTCACGCTGGCCATGAACCTGTTCAGCCAGGGCATCGATCCCGAACTCGACATCTCCGACATCGACGCCCTGCGGCGCACGGCCGAGTACTGCAACCGCCTGCCCGTGCCCGAACGGCATCCGTACGTGGGCGACCTCGTCTACACCTCGTTCTCGGGTTCACATCAGGACGCGATCAAGAAAGGCTTCGCCGCGCTCTACGCGGATTCCGAGGCCGCGGGTCGGGGGCGCGACTACGAGGTGTGGGGCGTGCCGTACCTGCCGATCGATCCAGCCCACGTCGGCCGTTCCTACGAGGCGGTCATCCGCGTCAACAGTCAGTCCGGCAAGGGTGGCGTGGCCTACATCATGGAGACCGAGCACGGCTTCTCGCTGCCGCGCCGGCTCCAGATCGAGTTCTCGAAGACGATTCAAGGGGTGGTCGAGGACACCGGCACCGAGATCTCGCCCGTCGCCATGTGGGACGAGTTCCAGACGATGTATCTCCCGATCGATCCCCGGCTCACGCTGCGGTCGCACGAGTTGATCACCCGCGACGATGACCACACCACGATCACCGCGCACGTGGTGATGGACGGTGAGCCGCTGACCCTGCGCGGCGAGGGCAACGGGCCGATCGCTGCATTCGTCCACGCCGTGCGCGACGTGGTGGGCCTCGACCTCGACGTCGTCGACTACCACGAGCATTCGCTCGGGCGCGGTGCCGACGCGACTGCGGTCGCCTACGTCGAGACGTTGGACGAGGGCGGTGTCACTCGTTGGGGCATCGGCACCGACCACAACATCATCACCGCGTCACTCCGCGCCGTCCTCTCCGCCGCCAACCGCGCCCTCGAGGAGTAGCGGGCGCCGGACAAGCAGTCAGGCGGCGAGGCCGCGCTCGACCCACGCGTCCCGGTTGGTGGCGTCGATCACGCCGAGCATCGTGAGGAAGTCCGTCAACTTCGCGAGGTCGGTCACGATCCGGTCGCGATGGAACGGGTTGGCGCGTGCCGCCTCCGCCCCGCCGGCGATGCCAAGTTCGGTGTACACGTCGTCGTTCACCATGAGCTGGGCCACGTAGTCGACGGCGAACGGTGCCACTGCGGCAGCCTCGGCCCGTTCCGCCTCGGACAGCGTGGGCCACACCTCGGTGAGATAGGTCTTCGCGAAGCTCACGTGCCGCGCCTCTTCGAGCACGTGCAGCTTCGCGATCTGGCGGGACACAGGGTGGATCGAGTCGTCGCGCATCGTGGCGCGATTACACGTGTCGAGCAGTTCCTCAACCGCGAGAATCAGGAGGTAACCCATCGCGCGACCACCCGGGAGATCATCGACCGCATCGAGGCCACTACCACCGGTCTCGGGGGCGTAGGTCGGTGTTCCGGCGCGGCGGATGTACTCGCCGAACATGGTGGAGTGACGGCATTCGTCGGCCACCTCCACGAGCAGGTACCGGTGCGCGGGATCGGTGACCGGCATGACGGCCAGGTGCCGCAACACGATCTGCATCAGCTTGTTCTCGAACCAGATTCCGGCCGCGCACACCGCGGCGCACTCGTGACGGCTGTAGGTGCGCCGTTCGGTCTCGGTCATCGAATCCCACCGGCGGGTCCCGAACAGGGGAAGCTTCTCGGGCGGCAGGTGGTACTGCGCATCGCTCGCGACCGGGATCGACCAGTCGACGTCCCGGAACGGATCCAATGAGACCCGCTCGGATGCCGCGATGAGCTGGGCGGCCTTGATCGCGGTGGCGGAGGCCGGCGCGGCGCCGGAGGCCGTGGTGGTGTCGTTGTTGACGAGGTGGGTGGCAGGTGCGGTGGTTTTCTGCATGCATCCACCATGACGGTTGCAGTGTTCACTGTCAAGGTTTAGTGACAGTGAACAGTGTCACAGTATGCAAGACTCGGGCGATGAGCAGAGGCCGTGGACACCGAGACCCCACTCCAGTCACCGAGAGTGAGGCCGAGGGTTCGGAGGAAATCGGGCTGGACGAACTCACCGAGCGGACCGGGGTCAGCGGGCGAACGGTCCGCTACTACCAATCCAAAGGCGTCCTCCCGCTCCCCCGCAAGGCCGGCCGGGACGCGCGCTACAACGGCCTCCACGTCGAGCGCCTCGAACTCATCGCCGAACTCCAGGCACGCGGGCTCAAACTGGAAGCCATCAAGGAACTCGTCGGACGGGACCGCGCGCATCGCTCGGTATCGGATTGGCTCGGCGTCGATGCAGTCCTGCGGGCGAGTTGGGCCGACGACGAGAGCGCGCTGATGACCCTCGCCGACGTCCACGAGCTGCTCGGCAAACACCCGCACCGCCTGGTCGGCGAGATGGTGGATGCCGGACTGCTCGACCGCAATGCCGATGCCACCTTCTCGGTGCCGAGTCGCGCCCTCCTCGACATCGCGCTGCGCATGCTGGATGCCGGTGTGAGCATCGATATCGGTACCGAAGCCGCTCGGGTGTTGCGCCGGAGACTCGGTCGAGCGGCCGATGAGCTCGTGCGCCTGTTCCAGGCCGAGACCGGCAAGTCCTTCGCAGGCGAAGGCCGCCCCGACGAGATCGCGATCGCACTCGACGCCCTGCGGCCGATCGCCCAGGACGGCGCCCAGCTCATCCTGGCGCAGGAGTTGGAACGCGCGCTGCGCAGCCTGGCTGCGAAGGGCCGGCCGCGAAAGGGCGATTGAGCACCCCCCTCGAACTGAGAGGGACCCAAGATCGACGGTCGGGTGGGATCGCCGATGCCCGAGTTCGTGGGAAACTGTTCCAGACCATCGTGAGCGCGGCAACGGGCCCCTCCACTCTCCAGAAGGAACCTCGATGAACGACGACTCCGGCCGCGCGGCATCCGATCCCGGGCCCGCAGATCCTGGGCCCACAGATCCTGGGCCCGCATCCGCCACCGACGAGGCCCTCGACCCCCCGGCGGCTTCGAAGGCGTCGGACGCCGATCCGACCGAACCGATCCCCACGCACCCGGCCGCCCAGACACCACCCAACCTCCCGCCGCGCCCTATGACCGACACTTCGGCCCGCCGACGGTCGATCGCAGTTCCGATGTGGGTCGCACTGGCCCTCGGCGCGGTCCTTCTCTTCGGCATCGGGTTCCTCGGCGGCTATGCCGTCGGCGACGACGACAGTCATGGTCGCGGCGGCGACCTCTCGGCCCGCGACCGCCACTCCTCGATGCACTCGGACGACTCCGGTCGGTCCTTCCACAACCCGGGTCTGATGCCGGGTGGACCACGGCCTCAGATTCCTCGCGGTCCCGGCGGACCCGATCGCGGCAACGGTGAATCACCGGTCCGACCCCAACCCGGCAACCCCAGCGGCGCCTTCCTCGGCGTGTCCGTCCAGGATTCCGCCGATCCCCGAGGTGCGACCATCATGCGGGTAGTGGCATCGGGACCGGCCGCCGAGGCCGGGTTGAAGACCGGTGACGTGATCACCGCCATCGACGACACGCCGGTCCGGAATGCGGCGGCCCTGACCACGGCAGTGCGATCGCGCCGGCCGGGAGCCGAGCTGACGGTTGCGTACACGCGCGACGCCAAGAACGACACCGCTGACGTCACGCTCGGCGAGCGGGGCGACCTCCCGACGCAATAGCGCCCCGTTCCACGGCGACCCGACCGTACGGCCCAACCGCACGACCCGTAGGAACTGGACCAGCCCGACGAAGTTCGGTGATCACCGCTCAACTTCGAGGCGTTTCGCGGCGAGAACTGTGCGTGGCACGAATCGAGACCGGACGGGTCTCTCCGATGGTCCCGCCGACCGGCGCGCTGCGGGTCGAGATGCCGGAGCCACTGCACGACGAGCTCACGGGACTTGCGACTCGCGTGTTGGTCCTCGATCGGGCGGAGAACATGTTGGCGCGCGCCCGGCGCCGCCAGGAGCCCGCGGCCGCACTGTCCATCGACATCGACGACTTCGGCTCCGTCAACGCCACGCTCGGTCATGAGGCTGGCGATCGACTCCTGCAAGCGGTCGCCGCCCGCCTGAGCACGACGTTGCGCGACGGCGACACGATCGGCCGTCTCGGTGGCACCGAGTTCGTCGCCTTGATCGAAGGCACCACCGCCGACCACCGCCCCGATCGCGCCGCGCAACGGATCCTCAAGGCCTTGCGGGCGCCGTTCGACCTCGACGACGAGAGCGCCTCGATCACGATCACCGTCAGCATCGGCATCGCGTCCGGCGACCGGACGACCGCAAGCGAACTGTTGCGCGACGCCGACGCGGCGCGCCATTGCGCCAAGGCGGCCGGGAAGAACCGCTCGGTGACGTACCAACCACACATGCAGGGCGCGTCGAGCCAAGCGCAACTCCATACCGAGCTCCGAATCGCGCTCGAACGTCGCGAGTTCCAACTCGAGTACCAACCCATCTTCGACCTTGCGACGCGCACGATCATTGGCGTCGAGGCGCTCCTCCGCTGGCGTCATCGCGACCGCGGGGTCGTGCAACCCGAGACGTTCATCCCGTTCCTCGAGGAGAGTGGCCTCATCGTCGAGGTCGGTCGCTGGGTCCTGTTCGATGCCTGCCGCCAGCGCGCCGCGCTCCGTCACGTCGGCTATGACGTGGGGATGTCGGTGAACGTTTCCGCGCGGCAGCTCGAGTCGGACGACGTGCTCGACCATCTCCGTGAAGCGCTCGCTCAGTACGAGGTCGATCCGGCCCGGCTCACGATCGAGGTCGCCGAGACCACCATCATCCGCGACCCGAGTGTCGGCGCGCGGCGGTTGCAAGCAATGAAGGATCTCGGGGTTCGCATCGCGATCGACGACCTCGGAGCCGGCTCTTCGGCGAGTATGGACATCCGCCGGTTCCCGATCGACGTGCTGAAGATTGATCGCGCGCTCGTGAACGCACTGGTCGAGTCCGTCGAGACCAGCACGTTCGTCGGCACGGTGTTGGACCTCGGACACCGCCTCGGGCTCGAAACGCGCGCCGTGGGAATCGAGCATGATTCGCAGCTCGAAGCCCTCGTGCGGCTCGAATGCGACCACGGGCAGGGATTCATCCTGAGCAAGCCCGTGACCGTCGCGAAACTTCGGAAGCTGCTCAGTTCACGCGACGCGGTCCGTACTCCCTGAGCCCGCCACCGGGGTAGGTCCGCAATCGCGCGCTTATCGTGCGCGGATGACTGCTCGAACCCTCAGTGCGTCCGAAGCCGCCGCGCGGGTGCGACCGGCCGACAGCCTCGGCATTCCGCTCGGTCCCGGCCAACCGTCGGCGTTCCTGCACGCGCTCGGCGATCGCGACGATTGGACCGAACTCACCGTGTTCGGCGCCCTGCTCGTCGACCTCTACACCGTGTTCACCAAGCCGGGCGTGCGGTATCTGTCAGGGTTCTTCGGACCAGCGGAGCGCTTTCTCGTGGAGAGTGGCGCGCGGGTGGAGTTCGTCCCCGCCGACTTCCGCCGCTTCACGCGCATCGCCGAGCAGCTCGCACCGCGCGTCGTGGGCACCGTCGCGACCCCTCCGGATTCCGACGGCTTCATGTCGCTGTCGCTGCATGCCGGGGCGACGGTCGAGGCGATCCACTCGGCGGGCGCAGATCCGGACCGGCTCCTCGTCGTGGAGACCAACGCGAAGTTTCCCCGTACTCACGGCTGGCTGCCCGACCATCCGCACCGGATCCACGTCGACGGCGTCGATGTGATCATCGAGTCCGATCGCGACCCGTTCGTGCTCGCCGACGTCGAACCGAGTGCGGCCGATCGCGCCATCGCCGCACACGTCCTGCCGCTCGTGCCCGACCGCGCCACGCTCCAGACCGGCATCGGGGGGATCCCCTCCACGATCGTCGGTCTCCTGGCCGAGGGTGGGGGCGGGGACTACGGGGTGCACTCGGAGATGTTCACGACCGGGCTGATGCGACTGCACCGCGCCGGGAAGGTGACGAACGCACACAAGGGTCAGTTCGACGGCGTGTCGGTCACCACCTTCGCGGCCGGGACCCAGGAGCTGTACGACTGGCTCAACGACAACCGCGCCGTGGCATTCCTGCCCGTCGACGTCGTGAACTCACCGGACGTCATCGCCCGCAATCAGACCATGGTCACGCTGAACGGCGCGATCGCCGTCGATCTTCACGGTCAGGTGGTGGCCGACACCATCGGCGGTCGGCAGTTCTCCGGCATCGGCGGGCACGAAGACTTCATCGCACCCTCGGGCCTCTCCCTCGAGGATCGTTCGCTCGTGTGCCTGCCGTCGGCCGCCGTCATCGGGGGCGCGCCGATCTCGCGCATCATGGACCAGCTTCCCGCGGGCTCGATCGTGACGACGCCGCGCCACCAACTCGATCTCGTCGTCACCGAACACGGCGTGGCACACCTTCGTGGTCGGACCGTGCGGGAGCGGGCCCGAGCCCTCGCCGCGATCGCCGACCCGCAGTTCCGCGAGGGGCTGCTCGCCCGCGCCGAGCACATGGCCTGAGAACCGGCGCGCGGTACGGTGCGCGTCCCGCGATGCGAGGAGTGCTCATGACCGAGATTTCCGACCGCTATCGGCGCCTGGCCGCCGGGTTCGCGGCCCGAATCGCCGCGGTCAACGGCGACGGATGGGACGCGCCGACGCCGTGTGAGGGATGGACCGCACGAGACCTCGTCGGACACGTGGTCGGCACCCAGGCCATGTTCCTCGGGCTCGTCGGTCAGGAAATGCCGGTGGGTCCGAGCGCGGAGGACGACCCTGGCGCCGCCTGGGCCCACGCAACGCAGGTGGTGCAGTCCGATCTCGACGACCCCGAGCGGGCCGGCGTCAGCTTCGACGGGTTCTTCGGCCTGAGCACGTTCGAGGGTGCAGTCGATCGGTTTCTCAGCTGGGATCTCGTCGTGCATTCGTGGGATCTCGCCCGCGCCACCGGAGGTGACGAGTACGTCGATGCCGCCGACGCGCAATGGGTGATCGACGGCGTCGCCGGCTTCGGCGATGCGCTGCGGGGTCCCCAGATCTGTGGTCCCGAAGTCGCGGTACCGCCGAACGCGGACCTCACAACGCGCATGCTCGCCCTGCTTGGCCGTCGCACCTGACGCCCCGCCGAAACACCGCGGAGTTCGGTGCCTCGGCCCGTTGGTTCAGACGCGGTTGGACCGGGCGAACTCGCGCAGGCGATCGAGCCACTCGGCTCGGGTGGCGCACCCAGCGAACTGCACCGCCAGCCAGTCGACCCCGAGGTCCCTGAGCGCGTCCTCATCGTCATCCGGGGCGAACCGCGAGAAGCAGATCGTGAGCGGGGCGGTGCGGCCGATCTCACGGGCGTACTCGTGCGCGGCTTCGATGCGCGCGCCGAGTTCGTCGAGGTTGGTGATCGACGGCGTCTTCACGGCGCGTGCGGCGCCCGGCGGATTCGGGAACGGTGACCATCCGTCGCCGATCTCGACCGCGCGCCGCATCGCACGCGTGCTGTTGCCACCGATCCAGACCGGAATCGGTTCCGGACGAGGGAGCTGGGTGACGCCCCGGGCGACATAGCTGTCGGCTTCGACCGCGACGGCACCCTCGGACCACACCCGGCGCATGACGGCAATCGTGTCGTCGAGCAGGTCGTTCCGATTGTCGAAATCGGCGCCCAGCGCCGCGAACTCGGGTCGGAGGTAGCCCGCCGCGACCCCGAGAATCACGCGGCCGCCCGAGAGGTTCTGCAACGTCGCCACGCTCTTCGCCGCCAAGAACGGATTGCGGTAGGCGGCCACGTAGACGTGGGTGTGCAACCGGATCCGGTTGGTGGCTGCGGCCGCGAAGGCGAGCGCAATCAACGGCTCCTGGGCGTGGTGGCCGCCGCCGGCAAGCCAGCGATTGTCGGGCGCCGGATGATCGGTGACATGGACTGCGTCCAGGCCGGCGGCCTCGACCGCGCCGGCCATCTCGGCAATCGCGTCACCGGTCACGAACTCGTCCGGCGCGGCGACGTGATCGACGGGCAGGCCCACGGTGTAGCGCATAGAACGCGCACGCTACCGTCCCCGGAATGAGCAGCCTCTCGATCGCCGACATCAACCTGAGCGCTCCGGAACTCTGGGCCGCGACGGACGCCGAACGCGAGGAGGTGTTCCGCTATCTGCGGGACGAACACCCGATCAGTTTCCATCCCGAGCCGCTCATCGACGGCATGCCGATGGGTCCCGGGTACTGGGCGCTCACCCGGTACGACGACGTCATGTACGCGAGCCGCCACGCCGAGCTGTTCTGTTCGAGCGCCGGCGGTACCAACATCGGCGACATCCCGGCGGAGCTCGCGGCGTTTATCGGCTCGATCATCAACATGGACGACCCCCGCCACAAGAAGCTGCGGAACTTGGTGAGTTCCGGGTTCACACCGAAGGCGTTGAATCGGATCCTGGACCAGGTGCAGGTGCGCGCCGAGGCCGTCGTCGACGCGGTGATCGACAAAGGCCAGTGTGACTTCGTCGCCGAGATTGCCGCACCGCTGCCGCTCGGCGTGGTGTGCGACATGGTGGGAGTTCCGCCGTCACAGGAACACGACGTGTTCGCTGCGAGCAATGTGATCCTTGGTGTGGGTGATCCCGAGTACGTGCAATCACTCGAAGACCTGATGGCCGCGTTCATGACGCTGCACCAGATGGCGATGGAGATCGGCGAACATCGGCTCGCGAATCCGACGGACGACATCACGTCGATCCTCATGCACGCCGAGGTCGACGGCGAGCGACTCACCGTCGCGGAGTTTGCGTCGTTCTTCATCCTCTTGGTCGTCGCCGGGAACGAGACCACTCGGACCGCAATCAGTCACGGCACCTGGGCGCTCCAGAACAACCCGGACCAGAAGGCACTGTGGCAAAGCGACTTCGATCGGTACGCGCAGGACGCCGGCGAGGAGATCGTGCGCTGGGGAACCCCCGTCGTCCACTTCCGACGCACCGCGACCAGGGACACCGAGATCGGCGGCCAACCGATCGCGGCGGGCGAGAAGGTGGTGATGTGGTTCAACTCCGCGAACCGTGACGAGCGCCAGTTCCCGGACCCATACACGTTCGACATCGCGCGCTCGCCGAACGCGCACTTCGGCTACGGCGGCGGCGGACCGCATTTCTGCCTTGGCGCCAACCTCGCCCGGCGCGAGATCCGGGTCATGTTCGAGGAAATGTTCCGACGCCTGCCCGATCTCACCATCACCGCGGAGCCGGCGCTGCTCCAATCTGCGTTCATCCACGGCATCAAGCGCATGCCCTGCGAGTTCACCCCCGGCGGCTGAGGTCTCGATCCGACATGAACGGCGTGGAACCTTTCGATCCCGGCTTCGGGCCGCTCGTCGCCACGACGGTGCGCGTGGCGGCGTGGAACATCTGGGCGCGCTACGCCGCGTGGGAGCGCCGTGGCCCGCTCATCGAAGCGGCGCTCCGGGCCGGCGCGCCCGATATCGCGCTGCTCGTCGAGGTGTGGGAGGAACCGGGCGGTCGATCCCAAGCGGCGGAACTCGCCACTGCGCTCGGCGATTACGAGCACGTCTACGCGTCGAACCTCACCTTCGCCGACGGCACCCGGGCGGGGAACGCGATCCTGAGCCGCTGGGATATCATCCGATCGGAAGTGCGCACGCTGCCGCGCGAGGCTCCGAACGGCGCGCGCGACGACGAAGGCGAAGAGCGGCTCTGTCTCTTCGCCGAACTCGACGGACCGCGGGGCCCGATCCAAGTGTTCTGCGCCCACCTCTCGTGGCGTGAGGATCACGGCGCCATTCGCCAGGAACAGGTACGGGCGATCGCCGAGTTCGCCCGGGACATGCGACCGCGCGAATACCCGGCGATTCTCGGTGGTGATCTGAACGCGGCGCCCGACACCGACGAGATCCGCATGCTCACGGGCCGCGCCGCCACCCCGGTGCCGGGCATCTGGTTCCGCGACGCGTGGGAACACGGTGGCGACGGCCCCGGGTTCACGTGGTCGAACCGGAATCCGTGGGCCGCGTCGAGCCTCGATGTGGATCGACGAATCGACTACGTCCTGGTGGGCCACCCCAAGCTCGGCGGGGTCGGTCACGTCGTCAACGCCGAGTTACTCGGCGACGAGTCTGTCGACGGCGTGTACCCGTCGGACCACTTCGGCCTGGTGGCCGACCTCCGTTACTGAGCCCGGTCGCTCCGGTCCCCGGAACCACGCCCGCGCCACCACCGCGAACTCACGCTGGTACAAGCGGTACGCATTTCGGAGCTCGGTGCCCGGCCAGGGCGCAGGCAGCAGGCGGGTGGGAAGGCGGGGGTCGGCGCGGATGTGACCCAAGGTCGCCGCGCCGGCGAGGAACGCGTCGGCGAGGTTCGCCTCGGGATCCGTGGTCATCGCGGCGCGCGTCGGGCCCAATCGGTCGAGCAACTCATCGGCCCGCCGGCGCCATCGCTCGGGTCCGAACAGTTGGTTCGCGAGCGCGATCGGGTCGTCGTCCGGGATCGTGTCGAGCCACGCACAGCGCGGGTCCTCCACCAGGTCGACCAGGTTGGCGGGCCGGATCCACACTCCTTCGCGCCACTCGGCGAGTCCGGCACGACGCAGCTCGACCCGCACGTCCGCACGAACCGCCGCCGGCCGACCCCGCCCGACCGCAACCGCCATCCGCCACCGCCCGTTCCATCGGGCCGGGTACGAGTCGAGCCGCGATTCCTGCTCGCGTTGTCGCTGCGCGAGCCCGCCGACGAGCACATACCCCCGTTCGTCGCGTCGCAGTTCACCGGCCGCGGTCATCCGGTGCAACGCCACGCGGGCAGTCCCCGCCGAGATGCCGAAGAGACCGCACCAGCGGACCAGATCTCGGCCGGAGGCTTGGGCCGGACGACGGCCGAGCAGGAGGCTGGCCATGACCGACCGGGCCGAGAGCGGCCGATCGCGGTTCATCGCTCCCCTCTCACCGCTGAAATGTTACACCATTGCGTCGTTTGTTGTAATCATCGTAACATTCTGTGCGTGACCGCGACCGTGATTCCTGGCCCCGAACTCCTGGTGACACCGGACCCGACCGGAGCGGTCGGCCCCACCGGCAAGCCGAAGCCGGAGCTGCGCGAGCAACTGCGCCGCATCCCGTCGCTGCGCAACGTGGCCAACGCGGTCGTGCTGTACGCGATGACGATCGGGATCTTCGTCGTGGTGGCCCGGGCCGACAATCTCGCGATGTGGATCGCGGCGTTCCTCGTGATGGGTCCGATCCACGCGCGCTTCGCGATCTTCATGCACGAGGCGGCGCACCGTCTGCTGTTCGCCAACCGGAAGGCCAACGACTTCTTCGGGAAATGGTTCATCGCCTTCCCGGCGTTCGTGCCGATCGATCTCTACCGGCGCGGGCACATGGCGCATCACCGGGAGGAGTTCGGGCCGAACGAGCCCGACATTCCGCTGTACCGCGGCTATCCCATCCCGCGCGATTCGATGATCCGCAAGCTGCGGCGCGACGCGCTCGGCATCACCGGCTGGAAGTTGACCCGCGGACTGTTCCGAGGCGTGGCGGCTACCGATGCGAAGGTACGGAACCAAGCACGGGGCATCGTTGCCGTCCAGCTCGTGATGCTCGGACTGTTCAGTGCGTTCGGTCACCCGTGGATGTACTTCATCCTCTGGTTCCTTCCCCACCTCACGGTGTGGCGGGTCATCAATCGGCTGCGTTCCATCGCCGAACACGGGGGGATGAAACATTCAGCCGACCGGCGCGAGACCACCCACTCGGTCCGTCAGCACTGGCTCGCCCGGCTCACGATCGTCCCGTACTTCACCGGCTGGCACCTCGCGCATCATGCGGACTCGGGCATCCCGATGCGCAACCTGCCCCGATTCCACGCCGAGCTGGTGCGTTCCGGGTACGTGCAGCCGGAGTTGGAGTACCCGAACTACCCCGCGCTCTGGCGCGCCCTCGCCTCAGGCTGAGCCCCACCGCGCTGCGCACCACCACCGCGATTGGTGCCTGAACCACCTCGGCGGCGGCTGAGACAACAAGCGCGGGCGACGCGCTGCGCACCACCACCGGCGATCGGTGCCTGGACCACCTCGGCGACGGCTGAGACAACAAACGCTCGGGGGTTACGAGTGCGTGCAAAGCTCGGGTGATGGGCCGACTCGGGGTGATCGCCGGGAGCGCGTTGCGAGCGAGTGCGTTCGGCGTCGGCGGCCGACGGGTCGTGCACGGCGGCGTGGCCATGCTCGACATCGACGACACGATCGTCATCCAACGTCACGGGCTCGATCACTGGTCGCCACCGCATCGCATCGACCATCGAGCCCACGTCGCTGCGCTCCTCGAAGCGGGAGTCACCGCCGTCCTCGGGGTCTCCTCGGTCGGGAGCCTGCGTACCGACTGGCCGGTGGGTACCTGTGCGATCGTCGACGACTTCTACGCGCCCGTCGAGACGATCTCCTTCTACGACGACCCGCGCAGCCATGTGGTCCCCGGCTTCGATCCAGTCTGGAGCGCGGCGGTCGTCGAGACATGGCGCGTCGTGAGCACGACACCGATTCATGCCGGTGGGGTGTACGCGCAGACTCGCGGCCCGAGGTTCGAGACGCCGGCCGAGGTACGTTCGCTCGCAACGCTCGCCGATGTGGTCGGGATGACGGTGGCCGCGGAGTGCATCGTGGCCACCGAAGTGGGATTGCCGTACGCGGCGTTGTGTGTCGTGGACAACTTGGCGAACGGACTCGGTGACTCGGCGCTGACCATCGACGCGTTCGATGCCGGGGTCTCCGCCAATCGCGCCCGGCTGATCGACGACCTCACTGCACTGATCCCCGTTCTCGCCGAGCGCATCGGACCGGAGCGGGCGTGAGCCTGACCGTCGCCAACGCCATGCTCGACGGCCAATCGGTCGGCCTGCGGTGTACTGACGGCGTGATCACGGCGCTCGGCCCGGGCGTCACGCCCGCACCGGCCGACGACATCCTCGACGCGCACGGACTTTCGCTCACACCGGGTTTGGTCAACGGGCACGGGCACGCGGCCATGACTCTGTTGCGCGGCCACGGCGACGACCTGCCGCTCATGGAGTGGCTGGAGACGCGCATCTGGCCGGCCGAGGCTCAACTCACGCGCGAGGACGTCTATTGGGGAACGCGCCTCGCCTGTTTGGAGATGGTCCGCTCCGGGACCACCCGGTTCTGGGACATGTACTGGTTCCAGTTCGACGTCGCGCGAGCCGTCGTCGACAGCGGCATGCGGGCCACAGTGAGCCAGGTGTTCCTGAGCTTCGCCGGCGCACCTGAAGATGCCCGCCCCGAAGCCGCGCCGGACGGCCTGGACCGCCTCGCCGAGTTCGGCCCGCGCGTGACCCCGTGTCTCGGTCCGCATGCGATCTACACCGTCGACGAGCCCGTCCTGCGGCTCGTGGCCGAACTCTCCGCAACGCGGGCGGTGCCGGTCCAGATCCACGTGTCCGAGACCGCGGACGAAGTGGCCAACTGCATCGCGACGCACGGGTGCCGACCGGCCGTCTACCTCGACCGTGTGGGCTTGCTGACCGCGCGAACGGTCCTGGCCCACGGCGTGTGGCTCGACGACGCCGAGCTGGAGTTGATCAGCGCGCGCGGCGCCACGATCGTGACCAATCCCGCATCGAACATGAAGCTCGCGGTCGGTCGGGCGTTCCCGTACCGAGCGGCTCGACGCGCGGGGATCCCGATCGGACTCGGAACCGACGGCGTGGCGTCCAACAACTCGCTGGACATCCTGGCCGAACTCAAGCTCCTCGCGTTGTTGCAGAAGCACACGGAACAAGACCCGAGCGTGTTGCCGGCAGCCGACGCGTGGGACATCGCCACTGGTGTAGCCGCGCCGATCCTCGGCGGGACCCCGATCGCCGTTGGTCAGCCGGCGGACTTCCTCCTGGTGGACGCGGGTGCGGCGGAGATGGCACCGGCGCCGTTGGTGGATGCGCTCGTCTATTCGGGGAGCGGCGCGGTGGTCCAGACCACGGTGGTCGACGGCCAGGTGCTCATGCGCGACCGTCACATCGACGGGGCCGACGAGGTCAGCGCGCACGTGCAGGACATCGCGCGCCGGATCCGGACGCCGTAGGGTCGCGGAGTTCTCTGGACGAGAGGTAGATATGACCGCCGAACCTGCGACCCCCGATCCCGCCGCGGCCTACACCGCTCTGCGCGAACGCGTCAGCGCGCTCGTCACCGCGGCCGCGCCGGAGACACTCCAGCAAATCGCACCGGCCACGCCGGAGTGGCGAGTCCACGATGTGGTCGCGCACATGGTGGGCGTGCCCGCCGACGTGCTCGCCGGTCGCATGGAGGGCGTGACCACCGACGCGTGGACGGCAGCCCAAGTGGATCCGCGCCGCGACCTCCCCACCACCGCGCTCGTGGATGAGTGGGCCGCCAACGCGGCGTCCTTCGAGCCGATGCTGCCGGACTTCGGAATTCTCGGGGGTCAGGCGATCCTGGACGCGTGCACGCACGAGCACGACATCCGCGATGCGCTCGGCACGCCCGGAGCCCGCGATTCCGATGCCGTCCATATCGGCAGTGCCTGGATCGGTGACCGCATCGGTGACTTCAACGCAGCAGCCGGCCACGGTCCGTTGCGAATCGAAACCGATCTGTGGTCCCGGACTTACGGCGACGGCGATCCGGCGGCCACGTTGCGGGTCTCCGCATTCGAGTTGATGCGCGGCTCCACCGGCCGGCGGAGTCAGCGCCAGCTCGATGCGTGGGCGTGGACCGGCGCCGCGCAACCCCAACTCGTCGTGATGCCGATCTTCACTCCCCGCACCGACGACTTCGACGGCTGACCCGTCCCCCACCCGCGTCCCGCCCACCCCACGTTTTCGGCGTGCGGTTGGGGTTGGGGGGAGGAGCACGGGGGGCCGAAACAGGGGGGGTGCAGGGCAAGGGGGGGGGGG